>CAZMVY010000090.1:6219-17492 GCA_964569765.1 uncultured Planctomycetales bacterium | reverse complement strand
ACCGTGGCGACAACCAGCCCGATGGTCCCGAACCCCGATACGGCGTATTCCCAGGACATAAACCGCCCCGCAGGCAGGCCGCCGCGCAGGGCGCGACTCCCCACCCAGATTATTCACCGGCTGAGGAGAGTCAACGATGACCACGCGCCATCGTACCTTCCATCGTAAACGAAAGCGGCCCCCGAAGGAATGTTTGCACAGATACGCTGTACGCCATCGCGGGAACGCTCCGGCGTGCCGATTTGTCGGGCCGACCGCCGGCCTACCGTCGGCGACGAAGGACGCCCTCGAACCACTCACGCCAGGGTGCGACGCCTTGCGACGCCAGCCGCGCGATCGAATCCTCGCCGGCCAGCACCTCGAAAACTTCCCGCCGGGTCTGCGAGTCGTTGATCTGTTCGAGGACGATTGTCCGGGCGCGGCGCAACTCCTCCACGAGCGCGCCGTACTCGGGGCCGAAAAGCGGCTCCAGACGACGGCGCACGTTGGCGGCCAGTTGCGGGCTGGCGCCGCCCGTGCTGACGGTGATGCGGAAGTCGCCGCGCTCCAGCGACGCCGGCACCCGGAAATCGCAGTTGGCCGGATCGTCGGCGACGTTCACCCACGCGCCCGCGGCCCGGGCGTCGTCGGCGACCCGGCGATTTACGGCCGGGTCATTCGTGCATGCGAAAACCAGAACCGCGCCCTCGAGCGTATCGGGCGAATACGGCCGCTCGTGGCATCGGACGCCCGGCAGCGAGTGGATGGCGGCGTCGATCGCCGGGGCGACCACGTGAATGTCGGCGCCGGCCCGCGCAAGCGTCTCCACCTTTCGCGCCGCGACCGAACCGCCGCCGACCACCACGCAGCGGCGGCCGGCAAGCCTCAGTTCCAGGGCGTACGTGTCGGGCATCGCCGCATTATACCCTCTCGCGCGCACGCACGGGCTCAGGGCCACTCGATGCTGACGTTCAGCGTTTCGTCCGCCCGGAGAATCAGCGGCACGTCGAAGGCCAGAACCGCCGCGCCCTCGCCGACGGAAACCTTCGGCGAGAGCCTCCGTTCGCCGACCTCGACCGCCGCGCGGATCGTCTTGACGCCGGCGGGCAACGCCAGCTCAAGCCGCTCCAGCTCACATCGGCCGCAGGCCACGGACAGGCGGTTGGTCTGTGTGTTGCCCGACCGTTTCTGTGCGAACTGTCCCCAGCCTTCGGCCGTGCTGAAGAACGAGCGATGATCCTCCGGGTGCAGCCGCGGGGCGAACCCGAGAACCCTCGCCGGGCCGTCGTACCGATAGCCCTGCGCCGCCAGCAGCAATGTCCAACTGCTCATCGCGCGCACGTAGTAGTCGCCGCATTCGATCTCGTTCCAGGGGTTTCGCTTGAGGCCGTTGTATCGCTCCCGGGCGCCCTTCACGATCGCAAGCCCCTCGCGCAACAACCCCTCGTAGATCAGGTGCGCCGCCACCTGATACTCGACGCCGGTCCAGACCTCATCCCGGTACAGGATCGGATCGTCGCCGGGCGGACGACCGCCGCGGGGCCACGTGCAGATCAGCAGCCCCTTGTCCTCGCCGTCGGCGAACTGAAGATAGCGCTGCGTGCCCTGAAAGCCCTTCTGCGACGTGAGCCACGAATGCCGGTAGATCGCCTGCAGCGCCGAACGCACCTGTTCGGCCGGCAGGATGTCGCCCAGACTCAGCACCCGCGCCCACCACTGCCCGACGACCTGGTCGGAGAAGCACCCATTCCCGTAGCCGTACTTGAGATTGTCGGCGATCTGAATGTAGTACTCCCCGTTGAAAAGCTTCTCCGCGCACAGCCGGCGGCCGCTCTCGAACAGGTTCCGATAGCGCTTCGCGGCAGCCGAATCCTTCATCCTCACGGCCATCTCCTCGGCGGCCCGCAACGCGGCGAGATACAGCGAACTGACGAATGTGTTGAGCCCGTGGATCACGGTGTCGTACGTGTTGAACTGGGGCTTGTCCATGACGCCGTCGGCGTTCGCATCCCAGTTGGCAATCGCGAAGTCCATCGCCTTGCGGATTCGCGGCCAGTGCCGGTCGAGAAACTCCCGGTCGGCGCTCTGGAGGTGTTCCCGATACGCCTTGAGCACGGCGCCGCACTGCCCGTCGGCCACGGGGCCGGACCGCGCGGGGGTCCCGCGCGGCACGCCCACGCGGTGGTCGATTGCACCGTCGGGCTGCTGGTTGTATTCCAGCTCCGTCACACGCATATTCCGCTCGAGCGACGGCCACAGCTTCGAAAGCGTATGCTCATAGTTCCAGACGTGGTTGCAGTTCATCGGGCAGCAGCCGCTGTCGGCTCCGCAACCTTCGAATCCGTAAAACGTGCCGTCCTTGACGCGGAAACAGGTCGGGCTGCGGAGAATGGACGCGTTCGCGCCAACGCAATCGACGAGATACGCCGGCAGCGTCGAATCATAGAGACAACGGCGGAAGCGCTCCGTCTGCTCGCGGAGCCGCGCCCGATCGCTGATCACATACGCGGCGACAGATACCGCGTCGCGAAACCAGTTCGCGTACATCGTACCGACGGCGGCACCGTCGCTCCGTCCCGCCTGCCAGGCGTGATGCGGATAGTACTGGTTCGGAAAATGCCACGTCAGCACGAACTCCGCATCGACGGATGTGCCGGGCGCGACGATCCGATCTGCCGTGAGGGCGGCGTTCACGGTTGTGCCCGGCCCGGTGGGGCCGTCCTGCTCGAGGGGTCCCTCGAGGACCCCGTGCTTTGCAAACTGGTCAAGCAGTACGCGGCGGTCGCGCCAACCCGTCAGGTGCGTGGCGTCCGGGCCGGGCGCAGCCAGGCACATCGTGCCGAACGATGGCGCCGAGGCCGGCCGGCCCGCCGCCGGCTGGAAGCGGATACCCGCAAGGCCGGCAAGGAACGATACCCAGGCGTCCCGCCGGCGCACCGGGTCATTGTCGCCGACGCCGAGCAGATCCGCCGGGATGACGAAGACCCGCCCCTTGTCGCGCACCGCCGTCAGAATCGCCGGGAGGCCGTCGTCGAACTTCGCCACGACCGTCGTCTGGTCGCCCACGCCTGTAAGTTTCCGATCCGGCGAGACGGACAGGCGGATCCGGTCGATCGTGACGGCGGCGAGCTCCGGCCTCATCCGGTCGATCTCGATCGTGCGTTCCTGTTTCGGCGCCTTGGGATCGGGCGCATCGAGGAAGATCGGCAGCAGATCGTTCCATGCCGCAGCCTCGGCCTGCGTGACGGCTTCGGTCGGCAGGTTGCTCAGGCGGATATCATCTACCAGGATGTGACCCCACCCGCCCGTCTGCTCGTCGACGATTTCGAGCACCGCCTCCTGGCCGAGCAGATCCTGTACGTCCCATTGCTGCCGTTCCCGCCCCTCGCTGTCCTTGCCGGTGGCCGTGCGGACGATCCGGGAGCCGACCCGGAGGTTCAGGCAGCACTTGCCCGGCTTGTTTCCGCCGCCGATGAGAAACGTGATGTATCGCCGGCGGATCGTGAACGGGAAGGAGGTCAACGTCCCCTGCGCGTTGTCGTCCGGGTTGAACGTGTTCACCAGACCGCCGCCCAGGTAGCCGCCCACCGACTGCTGGCGCGGCATCGTGCCGCGTGCGGGGGCGTCGCCGAAAGCGGTCCCCTGCCCCTTCCACGACCCGTATGTCGGCCCCTCGAATGCGGCGAAGGTCTCCTCGTCGCGCGGTCCCTCGTCGGCCGGGTCGCTCTTGACCCTCTGCAGAAGCGGGTTGTCGCCGCCGCTCACGACGAGCGTGGCCCCGTTTCGGACGGCGCGGGCGATAGCCGTGAGCGCCGCCCCGCCCATGCGTTTCAGGTCCCCGGAGCGGATCCAGTAAACCGCGTCCGCCCCCGGGTCGTCGGCGGAGGGCCCGACGCTCCGCACGGTGAGGTTCCGCACCGGCCAGGCGTCGCCCCCGGCGGGCAGATCCTCGTCCAGGTACAGCCGCACGCCCCGACTCAGTTCCGCCGGCGTGCCGGGTTCCGCGTACAAGCTCACGGCCACCATGCGCGGATCCTTGATCGCGCGATTGACGTTTCGGCCGTATGTCGGGTGCTCCACGCCCACGGAGGCGCCCCGGCCCTCGTGGCCGACCGCATTCTGCATCGACGCCAGAAAGGACACGCGCACCGACTTCTCACCGGGGTTCGTCGCCACAATGCGGAAGATCGCGCACGGGATACCGGAGTCGCGATCATTGAGGGGTATCATCGGGTTGAACGCCTCGAGTCGGACCTGCACGCGCAACGCCGGGTCCTCGAAGTCGACGTATGCGAACGGGTATTGCCCCGTGAACCGCACCGACTCGACACCCTTGAACGGCCCAACCGGCGGAATCTGTAGCGCGCGGATCACGGGCGGTTGCCCACCTTCCTCAATGCGGATGGCGAAGAAACTGTCATCGACCTGGCAGGAGCGATTGATGTTGTTGAAAATCTGCCACGCCGTCAGCCGCCCGCTGCCGCTCAGCCAGACCGTGCCGGTGCCGATTCCGCCGAGTGGAAAGGCGACATTCCGCAGGGCCTCGCCCCGATACTCCGGCGTGCGGCCCCGCTCGAAAAGCCCGTCAAACCACTCCTTCGGCGGCGGCGCCTGACAAACCGGGGGGAAATCCCCGGGCGCTGCCTTCGCCGTGCGACCCGCGGCGGCGAGGCCCGCGGCCGTCACGGCGGCAACGATTTGCAGAAACTGGCGCCGCGAAACGTCTCGACAGGCGCAATCACGGCCACATCGTCCCATCTGGACTCCTCCCGGCACACACGCCGCATGATCCACAGCCCCGCTGTAAGCGTCCGGCCGCTCCCCGGCTTTGTCAAACACGCAGCAAAGATGCCTGCTCCGCCGCCGCCGCAGGGTCGAAAAAGGGCCAGCAAGGGCACGAGAAAGGGGCGAAGTCCAATCGACAGCCGCCGCGGCCGCGGCACGACGCTCGCGCGGCACGACGCCCCCCGGGTGCGGGCGTCGCTTGCAGCCGAACACGGCGGAGCCGTATCCGGGCAGCGCGTCGCGCCATTCTGACTGAAGCCCTTTGGGAGGCCGAAGAATCCGATCCCTTCTCGTGTCGCCGCTTTCTCGTCGGATCCGTCGCGTTGTCGCTCACCAGGACACGTACATGTTCCCGAGCGTGGTCGGCGTATACACGTTCCACCGCGCACCGGACCACGTGGAGTACTCGCCCGTGCGGGCGTGCAGCCTCGTGAAATTGATGCCCCACCAGGGCTGCTTCTTCGCCTCCGGGCCGAACGATGCCCAGGGCACCCGGACCTCAACAAACCAGCGGTCGCAGTGGCCCTTCGCGCCGACCGCCGCCTGCGCACCGGCCGGCCACGGGCGAACCGCGCCGATCGGCGGCCGGCACCCGATGCCGCGCTCCGTCACGACGGCGCCGTTGGCCTTCACGACGAGGTGATACAGGTCAGCGGGACCGGTGGCGGCCGCCGCCGGATCGAAGAGGACCTCCACGAGGTCTTCGCCGACGGGCGTGGTACCCTCATACCGGATGAAGTTGGTCTGCGCCGTCTCACGCTGGTCGAGCAACGGCTCCTCGCAGTTGAATGCCAGGTAGATCGAATCCTCGTCGTAGCACACGAACACCAGCGTGCCCTGCGAGGGGCGATCCGGCCGGCCCGCTCCGGTCTTCGGCACGTCTTGGGCGCCGACCAGCACAAAGTCGCCGGCCACGTTCCCCAGCCCGGGGGGCCAGTCCTCCGAGGCACCATCGATCGTGATGGGGCGCTGCAATCGCTGCGCGTGGAGCATCGCGAAGCGCCCCGGCGTCCCGATGCGATTGCCCCCGCCGCGATCAAGGAAGATGGGCAACGTCATCACACCCGTATTGCCGAAGCTGTCGGGTTCGATCACCGGCGCGTGTATGGCGAAAGTCCGCTTGGCAATCTGCCCCGGCGGCACGTCGAATCGCGGCGCCGGCGACACGACATCCCAGCCCCTCGGCAGCCGCGAGCAGTCGCTCTGCGCCGCCTCCGGGTGCGACGTCTGGTTCAGCATGGACACGATCGCGTCGATGCGAACCATGCCTGAGCCGGCATCGCCGCGACTCCGGAGGCGCACGCCCTCGCACCAGCCGAGCACGCGACGCGTCGCCGTGAGAAAACGCTGCCACTCCAGACGCTGGCGAAACTGCTCGAAGTCCTCTGCCGGCTCCTGCGCGGCGGCCCGCTTCAATTCCAGGGCCAGCAATTGCCGCCCGAGCCGCCACATGGCCGGGTCATGAATCCACCCGTACGCACGGCCGTCCGCGTAGGTCTCCCCGTACGCGTCCGACCCGCCGAACGCGAACAGGCTGCACGCCACGAGGTCTGCGACCGCCGGCCGCCGCTGCTGCCGCAGCAGCCAGAGGTACTCCGCATCCTGCAGGCCGTCGCGAATGCGCTTCAGCCGGATCGACGGCACCGGCGCGTCCAAGCCGGCTACATGGCCCGGGTACAGCAACCAGGAAACCTCTGCCGCTGCGCCCGCCAGCCCCCCTGCCGCCACGGGTTCGGCCGGCCAGTCCGCCGCGCCGGGCAGCCACAGTACGTCGCTCGACCATCGCGAGGCCTGCCACGGAATGCTGCGAACATCAACCGGCGGAGAAACCCGCGTGAGCGAACCGCTGTACGGCGGACGGTCGGGTTGCCATCCCGATCGACCGCCGGCCGCGCGGAACGCCGACAGTGCCGTCGGATCGACGAACCGCGCCGGCGGACACCACAGGCCCACCTGTTTACGGAGATCCACAAACGGATGTCCGGTCCAGCCGAAGGGCGCCATCGACTGCGCGGGCAGGTCGCACCAGAGGCGCGCACCGGCGCCCACCGCGTGGAAGACCCCGGCGAGCGTCTCGTACGCCGCGTACTCGTCGCCCTCGTGCGCCACCGAAGCCAGCAGCAGCGTCACGGATCGATCCAGCCAGCCGCGCTGCCGGAAATGCGTGATACACGCGTCGGCCGTCTGGCGCAGCGCTTCAGCATACCGTCGCGAGCCGGGATCGCCGTACGCCCCAGGCGCGGGGAAGCGATCATCCAGCGGCAACGCCCACAGCGGCAAGGGCACGCGATCCTCAAACGCGCTGCCGTCGAGATAGGCGGACACGGCCGTGTCGTAATCCGTCCAGTCAATGTGGCTTTGGCCGTCCGGGGTGACCTGGCGCAACGGGTATAAGTCCGTGAGCAGTCCGTTACATCGATGTGTGCGAAGAAGGCGAAAGGCGGCGTCGATGACGGCCAGCGCCGCCGGCCGGAGCGGATCGTCCGAGACAAGCCGCTGCGGTCGATACGGCTTGCCGTCGCGCTGGAGGTGGTGTGCGACCAGCGTGGACCAGCTCAACGGAGCCACGGCCACGACGTGCGGGGTATCGGGCAGAGCAAACGGCCAGACCTCCAGCTCGACGGCGAGCTGGGTGGCCGCCTGCGATCGCGTCCGGACGCGCAGTTGCCCCGAATAGGTGCCGACGGGCGTGCCCGATGGGATGCGCAGGTCGACCCAGAAGACGACGTTGCGGCCCGGCACGAGGTCTGCCGGCAAGGCGGTGCCGCCCGGCACCACGGGCAGGAGGATATCGGGGTATTCCCGGGGCGCGCGGCGATACGGCGTGCGCAGGTAGAACCACGCGGGGTAGGAATCGACCCGGACGTACGCCTCGCGGTAGAAGGTGGCGTTCGCCGCGGAGATCGAGCCACCTTTGCCGGTCAGATCAGTGAGGGCAACCTCCGTGACGGCGTCGGCGGGCGAACGCCCCGGGACGATGAGTTGAAAATCCACGGTCTCGTTCACGGCCCCCGCCAGCGTGATGGTCCCCCGCGACCCGCTGAAGACATCGTTGTCCTGTTGCGGCGGCGCGTCGGGGAAAAGCAACTGGTCGGGTTCCGCCGCCCACACGCCGGGCAACGCCGTCCGCGCCGGCATCTGGCAACCAGCCACGGCCAACAGGACCGCCGCGGGAAACCAAACCAACCGCAAGAACATTCGTTTGTGAACCATGAGACCTTCGTGCGCGGAAGCACCCTCCCGAGGCGCGGATTCTACACGTCGTCTGCCGAAAATCCACCAGAACAACTCATGCCCAGTACCCGGTTGTCCGAAAAAAAACCGGAGTCACGCTCGCGAATTCTCCCGAGCCGGCGGTCCTGCCCCGGGCGACGCCGTTCATCGCGATGCCCCCGGGTATCCCGGTGCAATGACGGTGCTCGGGGCGGAGCAAGCGCTTGGCCTCGGGGTTTCGCAACCGGCGAGATAAGCATGTTGATCGGTTGTAACTCTCCTTAAAACATGATGTTAGCGCCGCAGAAAAAAGAATGTACTGCGTGACAGGTGGCCGTCGGTATGTCGTTCGCGTAAAAATCGCGCGACGATGAAGACGAGAAGGCCCAATCGGGCCGGCGCGAGGTGAAACCGTAGGATGGAGCTGTTTGTGAGGAGACAAGGCTGTGGTACTGCAATGTGATGACGGGGCTTTGGAGTTCCGGTTCTATCGTCCCGGCGCCCGCTTTGTGAGCCTCGCCGGGGACTTCAACGCGTGGCAGAAGACGTGCTTCCCGATGAAGCCGGAGGGCGACGGGTGGTGGCACTACCGCCTCCGCCTGGCGCCGGGTGTATACCAGTTCAAGTACTACGCAGACGGCGAATGGTTCCTGGACTACGCGGCGTTCGGCCTGGAACGCGGGCCGTTCGGGTGGAACTCGGTTGTGCACGTGGCACAGCCGCTTTCGACGAGCCAGGCCGCGTAACGCATCTCTTGAGCGCAAACGGACCCGATCGGGGACGGTTGCCCCGGTCGGGTCCTTGCTTTGATCCTTGGGCAGCTTCCGGCATCGGGCGGCGGGATCCTCGATACCTCCATCACGCTCCGTTGGCCGGCGCAGGCTCCCGATCGCGGACAACATGAACCCGGACGCGGTTCACCCGTCGCGCCTCGGCGTCGAGAATCTGTATGTGAACGTTGCCGTGCCAGAAGTCCTCTCCGGCGGAAGGAATGCGCCCGAGCGCGCTGCACACGAAGCCGCCGATCGTGTCGTAATCCTCGTCCTCCGGCAGGGCGATGGACAGTTCGTCGTTGACCTCCTTCACATGGACGCGGGCATCCATCTCGGCCGTATCGGGATCGACGCGCTTCATGCTCTCCGGAACCGGGGGCTCGAACTCGTCGGTGATCTCGCCGACCAGTTCCTCCATGATGTCCTCGATCGTCACCAGCCCTGCCGTGCCCCCGTACTCGTCGAGCACGACCGCGATGTGAACCTTGTTCGTGCGGAACTCGCGAAGCAGATCGCGGATCGGCTTGGTCTCGGGCACAAAGGGAACCTTCCGCATCACACGGGTGGCGTCGAAGTCGTCGGTCCGCTCGAAATTGAGCAGATCCTTCGCATAGAGCACGCCGAGGATGTCGTCGATCGACTTGTCATACACAGGCATGCGCGAATGGCCCTCGCGCGCGATGAGGTCCTTGGCCTCGAAAAGTGTGGCGGTGGCCGGCAGGGCGACGATTTCCGTACGGGGGGTCATGATCTGCCCGACCTGCATCTCGTCCAACTCAATGACCGATTCGATCATCTCCTTCTCTTCCTGGTCCACGGCGCCCTGCGCTTCGCCCTCCGACACAACGGTAAGGATCTCCTGTTCCATCTGTGCCGCGCCGGTCCGTCCGTCCGCAAGCGGCCCGCCCGCCAGCCGCCGGACCATCCCGTCGAACAGGCGCAGCAACGCAACCCCCGGATGGAACACGACCCGCAACACATTGAGCACGGGCAGCGACGCCAGCAACAACGGCTCGCCCGCGTACTTCGCCCAGCCGTTCGGAATCGCCACGCCGAACACCAGTACGAGCACGACGGACGTAAGATAAATCGAGGCGTAATAGGTCAGCAGGCGCTCCTGCCGGTCGCGGAACGCGTGGACGATGACCAGCACGAGCGCGAGGTTGGCCGCCATGCGCACGGCCGAGGTCATCCACGTAAGCTCCGCATGGTGGCGCATCAGGAGATCGAAACGCGCGGACAGGCCCCGCCGTTCTGCCAGTTCGGCGATCCGGGCGCGCGACAGATGCCGCAGCGCGAGGTTTGCCGCCGAGACGAGACACGTCACGACGATCAGCACAACCGCAATCCAGAAGGAGCTCATACGGAATCTGTTGATTCGCTAATGCCGCTCCCGGCTCGAGAGTCTCGTTCGTTTCCAGCCCCGCACGGGCGACCGAAAACAGCCCAGCGCATAAGCTCCGGGGCCCAGGCGCCGACAAACGCATAGCCCCGCAGGAGCGACGGAGCCGTCGCAGCGCTGCACGCGGTACGCGAAGCCCTCTTACCGAAAACGACGCTATTCCGCCCGTGCACCGCCGCGTGACCGCTCCGCAGCGATGCGCGGACCGGACGCCGGGCGCAACGCCCTTCGCCGCTTCGCGCCTTCGCCGCGGGGCCGCTCACATTCGCGGAGCACCTGGTCCTCGATCCGATGCATGGCCGCGGCCCGATCGGGTCTGTCGTCCCGGTGGCCCAACAAGTGCAGCGTCCCATGAACCGCGTAGCGAAGCAACTCCTGCTCCACGGGGATCCGGCGAGAACGCGCCTCCCGGCGGGCCGTCTCCACCGACACGACAACCTCTCCGTCGACCTCGCCCCCGCGCCGGCCGCGGCGGCCTGTCGGAGTATCGCGCAGGTCGAAACTCATCACGTCGGTCGGCTCAGCCATCCCCAGATACCGCAAGTGAAGCTCCGCTATCGTCACGTCGTCGACGACCGCGAGGCTCACGATCGCTTTGCGACACCGCTCCCGCCGGAGCGCGGCGCACACTGCCCGGATCAGCCGGCCCCTTACCGCCGGCCGAAGATGCTTTCCCGCTACCGCAATCTCGTAGGCCGGGCGGTCTGAAGCGGAGGCTCGCGACGTACTCACGACCGGGGCGCCTCCGTCGGACCTGCGATCGCCATCGCGGCCGCCTTGACCTCGCCGCCGGCGGTCTTTTTCTCCCCGTTGATCTTCGTCCGAGGGGCCCCCGCCTCCTTCGACGCGTCCTTCGGATAGGCAATGCGCCCGTGATAGGCCGCGCAGAGCCCTTTCACGACCGCCTCCTCCACCCGGGAAAGATCCTTGAGCGTGATGTCGCAATCGTCGAACTGCCCGTCGTTCAGCCGGTCCATCACGATCTGATGAACGGTCGTCTCGATCCGACCCGGTGTCGGCTCGGGCAGCGCCCGCACGGCGCCTTCCACGCCGTCGCAGATCATGAGGACCGCCGTCTCGCGCGTGCGCGGCTTCGGCCCGGGATAACGAAACTCGCTCTC
>CAZMVY010000090.1:0-6209 GCA_964569765.1 uncultured Planctomycetales bacterium | reverse complement strand
TCATCCAGTTGACCGTCGATAAATTTGTTATTAATAATTTTACGGACCAGCTCTTCAATCTTTTTAGGATTGGGCTCGTCCAGCGAACGGGTGGCGGCCTCAACGGAATCCGCCAGAAGGACAATCGCGGTTTCCTTACTCTGGGGCTTCGGCCCGGGATAACGAAACTCGCTCTCGGGCAGCTCTTTCAGCTTGCTCTTCTGCGCCTGTTCGGCCGCCATCCGCTGGAAGTAGCGCACGACTGTCGTGCCGTGATGCTCCGCGATGAACTGGTGCAGAACCTTCGGCAGTCCGTACTCGCGGGCAAGCTCCAGCCCATCCTTCACGTGCGCGACAATGACCAGCAGACTCAGCGTGGGCCCGAGCCGATCGTGGCGGTTGATCTTCGCCTCCTGATTCTCCACGTAGTACTCGGGCTTGGCGATCTTGCCGATGTCGTGGTACAGCGCGCCGACGCGGGTGAGCAGGCCGTTCGCGCCGATCGCGTCGGCGGCGGACTCGGCGATCGTGCCGAGCGTCAGCGAATGGATGTGTGTTCCGGGCGCCTCTTGGGCCAGGCGGCGCAGGAGCGGCTTGTTCGCGTCGCACCACTCCAGCAGCGTCAGGCTCGTGGCCACGCCGAAGAGCCGCTCAATCCCGGGCAGCACGCCGAGAACGATGAAGCCGGCCAGAAGCGCGGCAAAGGCGGCCGCCGCCGCGTGCGGCAGCACGTAGGATCCGACGTCCTCGCCGCCGGTAAGGCCGGCGGCAACCGACGCGGCGAACGCCGCCGCGCCGACGAGGCTGCCGGTGGCAATCAGCTTGCCGCGCGTCCGAAGGTCGCGCAGCAGGAAGACCGTCATCGACATCGGGACCAGAAGCGTAATGAACAGGCCGAAGTCGCCTTCGACGGCCAGCGTCGCCAGGATCGCCAGCCCGCCAGCCGTCCCGAACGCATATCGCTGCTCATAAACGATCGTCAGGATCGCCGCCGCGATCACCACCGGCGCAACCACGAGTTCCGTCGGAAGACCCGGCCACTGCGCCAGCTCGATGAGCCGAGCCAAGGCCAGCATCCCCAGGAACAGGAACGCCAGTCCGAGGGCGCGCGTCGGCTTCTGAACGTTCCGCCGCTGGTAGCTCAGCGTGTAAATGGCCAGACCCGCCACCACGAAAAAGACGATCGCCGCCGTCCCCACCCGCCGCAGCAGAGAGGCCCGGCGCAGAGCCCAGTCCGTCGAGAGCGCCCTCCGGTACGCCTCGTGCTCGTGCCGCAGCAGGGCAAGCTGTTCCTCGGTGATGTTCGTGCCGCCCTTCACGAGTACGTCGCCCGCGTTGTACGAGCTTACCACCTTCGCCACGGCCCGCTCGTTCTCATCCATGAGCTTCGCCGTAGCGAGGGCGTCGTAGCGGTAGACCGGGTCGAACTTCTTCTTCTCAGCGTCGGGCTGCAGCGATTGGACGATCAGCCTGCTCACGTCGTCGACGAGCGGCTCCAGCGGCCCGGACAGGTTCTGCTTCGCCCCTTCCTCGGCAATCCGTGTGACGGCCTCCGTATCCGAAACATACTGGAGCTCGCTCGTGAAAACCCGGCGCTGACCGGTTGTGTTCCATTTCAGCAACGACTGCTCGGGGGCGGTCGGCCGGGTCGGATCGTTGACCTTCTCCACGACATACTGCCCGGCCAGAAACCGGCTGAGGGCATTGACCCGATCCTCAAAGAGCTGCGCACCGGACCCCGACGGCTCGCTGGCCAGGCTCTTGAGCGCGGCATAGTCTTTCTCGTCCACATGCCAGGCCTTCTCGCCCGCGGCCGCGATGAACTTCCCCGAATCCTCCGAGGATTTCGCCAGAGCGAAAAGCTCCCGCAGCTTCCCCGCGATGCTCGTCAGCAGGGCCTCGTTTCGAACGTAGACGTTCGGCGTCGCCAGACGCGCCTTGCGGCGGTTGTCCTCGGTCAGCTTCTCATCCGTAACGGTGAAGGCCACCCGCGCCCGAATATCGCTCGGCACGTGCTGACCGTACTGCCACGGCATCATCTGCCCGCCGGACAGGATGATCAGCGCCGCCGCCGCATAGACCCCCAGACCGATCAGCACGGGGACGATCCCGTACTGGGCGCGAAAGGTACGCCATCCGCGAGGCTTTGCCTCTGTCCGCTGCCGGCGGAACTCCGTGCGTCGTGTCTTCGCTCTACGTGACCAGATCATGATTGCGGTTTACGCGTTCTGTGCGTCGCACGCATCCCCTATCCATCGGTCAGCCCAGAGCCGGACTGCCGGTTCCCGCTTCCCTTCGCGGCGTGCGCCCGATAATTCGCGCTGCCACGACCGTCCGCGTATGCGTTCACGATGTCCTGCACCAGGCTGTGCCGCACAATGTCCATCTCGTTCAGGCGGACCACACCGATCCCGGGAACGCCGCGCAGCCGGCGGACGGCATCGATCAGACCGCTCGGCTGCCCGGCTTCAAGGTCGATCTGGCTGTCATCGCCCGTGACGATCATCTTGCTGTGATGTCCGAGGCGCGTCAAAAACATCAGCATCTGCGAAACCGTCGTATTCTGCGCCTCGTCGAGGATAACCGCGCTGTTGTTGAGCGTCCGGCCTCGCATGAAGGCGAGCGGGATCACCTCAATCACGTCGTTCTGCATGAAGCGTTTGATCTGCTCGAAACTCATCATGTCGTGCATGGCGTCGAACAGAGGACGCAGATAAGGATTGACCTTCGCCTGCATATCGCCGGGGAGAAAGCCCAGTTTCTCGCCCGCCTCGACGGCGGGGCGCACGAGGACAATCCGCTTGATGCGCCCGCCCTTCAGCATGGCGACGGCCATGGCCACCGCGAGATACGTCTTGCCCGTGCCCGCGGGTCCGAGACAGAAAACCAGGTCATGTTCCGAGATCGCGCGGACATACTCGTGCTGACCCGCCGTCTTGGGGGCGATCGCCCCCTGCTTCGTGTAAACGTCTATGCGGTCGGGCGATTCGGCATCCCGGACACCCTCGCGGGCGGTCTCGGCAATGGCTTCAAGCACACCCTCCTCGGAGAGGTGCTGCGCCTCCCGGAGCCGCTGCTGGAGTCGCTCGATGACCGCCGCCGCCTTGCCCACCGCGTCGGCCTCGCCGACAAGACGCAGATTCGAGCTGCGTGCGCTGATGCGCACGCCCAGCGCGCCCCGTATCAGGCGGAGATGGCGGTCTCCCGCACCAAACAGAGCGGCTCGATCGCTCGTGTCATCGAGCGTGATGGTCAGTTCCAAGGTCCGGTGTCATCTCCAAACGGTCGCAGAAGCTCCCGACGGGGCGCCCCTTCGACCTCAAGCTGAACAACCCCTTATTCTAGTGAGTCCCTCGCTTGCGCGTAAGTGGATCCGCAAGGCTCATCCGAGCAGCCACCAGCGAAGAAGCCAGTACGCGACGGGAACGGCCATGAGCGGCGAGTCGATGATGTCCAGAACCCCGCCGAACGTCGGCACAAGCCGGGCCGAATCCTTCGCTCCGCTGTCCCGTTTGAACAGTGATTCCGCCAGGTCGCCAAGCTGGCCGACGATCGCCATAACTATCCCAAATACAACGGCTTGCAAAACTGAGAGCTCGTGAAGCGCCTTGCCGCCGCCGAACTGCGGCAGGACCCAGCCCAGAAGCAACGCGCTGACGACGGCGGCAGCAGCAATCCCGCCGACGAGGCCCTCCCACGTCTTTTTCGGGCTGATCTTTGGGATGAGTAACCGTCGGCCCGCCAATATGCCGGTGAAGTAGGCCCCGATATCCGTCACCTTGATGACGACAAGGATGCTCAGAATAAGCCATGCCCCTGAAGGACCGGGCCACCAGCAGCGTGTCCGAACGCAAAACGACCCCAGGTAGCCGAGGTAGAAGATAATGAGCAGCGTAGTCGCGAAATCCGCAACCGCCCCATCGGTCCTTTGCCGCCATACAAGAATCGATGCCGTACCGAGAACGGCGAGCCAAGTCAGCAGGCGCTCGAGGCCGGCCCATTCCGTAAAACCGATGCGGCTTTCCGAAAACATGGCCTGCGGGCCGGGAGAGGCCAGCCAAGGGCCGATCATCATCAGTACGCTCATGATGAGGGACCAGGCGACGGCGGGCCGATGCCCTGCCTGCCGGCACAAACGGCATAGCTCGACCGCCCCCGCCAACACGATCAGCGCGAAGGCCAGCGTTGTCAGCCCGCCGTATCCGAGCAGGCCCAGGCCGCCCCGCCACCCGGCAGCGTCCGCCCGGCTGAGGGCCGCATCCCCGACCACAAGCGCCAGCAGACCCGCCATCCGTATCGACCCGTACAGCACGCGTTGCCGAACCATGAGCGGCAGTTTCTCCGCGAACCGGCGGATGCACAAGCGCCCGGTCGAGCCCCTTGAAGCGCACCCTGCCCCGTGCTATAAGATCAGCGAAGCGGGCGGCCAGGTTCGCCCGGCCTCGCGGTTCACCGCGAGGGAATCCTGCCCAGGGTCCGCCAAGATTGCGCGACCCGTGGTGGTTTCCCAACGATTCGTTGAGGAAGTCCGGAGGGCGTTGCAGCTTCGTAGCTCTTTCGAGGTTCGGAGGTTTCCGTCGATGGGTGAAGGCAAGCATATCGCGGCAGGCACCAGAGTAAGAGTAGCTCAACCGATGCCCGTTCCCCAATGGTCGGAGTGCGATGACGACAAGGGGCGCACGTCGGTCCCGACGAAGCAACGGCTCCAGTTGCTTTTCTTCCGGGGAGACAAAAAGGTCGCCGCCGAAGTCGTGTATATCTCTAATGAAACCGAGCGCGAGAGGCTCCGTCGCCTGGGGCGGGTGAAGGTTCGCATCCGCGAGGCCTCGGGAGCCATGGTCACCTGCACGGCCCCCGCCGATACGCTCTGCAAGGTCGGCTGATCCCGCCGGCCGCTTTCCGCGAAATGCCGCGAGCCCGACTGCCGGCCCCCCGCCGCGCGGGGCCTGCCGGTGCGCAGGCCGCGTCGCACATTCCATAAGACCGGCGTATAATGCCCGCATGGCCGTCAGTTTTGCCACGTTCGAGCGGCTCAAGGACAAGGGGGTCGGCGCCTTCAAGAACGGCGATTATGCCGCCGCGAAGTCCTATCTGATCCAGGCGGCCGATTGCATGATCGAGATGGCGGCGACGGCCTCCGGGACAGCCCGGCGTCACCACGAGCAGTTGGCACGGGAACTGATCGATCTGGCCCGGCAGTGCGATCATCTCGCGGGTTCGCCCCGGAACCGGCCGGCGAGGATGAAGGAGGGGGAGGAAGGCGGGGCAGATGCCACCGAGTGGATCATCCGGGAAAAGCCTACTGTCGGTTTCGACGACATCGCCGGCCTCGAAGATGTCAAGGAAGAGATTCGCCTCCGCATGATCTACCCGCTGACGCACCCGGAACTCGCCAGACGGTACGGCATCCGCACGGGGGGCGGCGTGCTGCTCTACGGTCCGCCGGGCACCGGCAAGACGATGATGGCCAAGGCGATCGCGCATGAGATCGACGCCGTCTTCTTCGTGATCAGCCCGGCGCAGATCCTGAGCAAATGGGTGGGCGAGGCGGAGCAGAACATCCGCAAGCTCTTCGACGCGGCCAAGGCAGAGCGATTGAGCGTAATCTTCATCGACGAAATCGAGGCACTCGTGCCGAAGCGACAGAGCGACAGTTCATCGGTAATGCAGCGGGTGGTCCCGCAGGTCCTCCAGGAGCTTGAAGGTTTTGACCGGCAACCCGATCGCGGCCTGCTCTTCATCGGCGCGACGAACAAACCCTGGATGCTGGATGAGGCCATGATGCGCCCCGGGCGATTGGATGCAAGGATCTACGTGCCGCTGCCGGATGCCCCGGCGCGATTCCGATTGCTCGAAATGTACCTCGCCTCTCGACCGCTGGCCGACGACGTGGACCTTGGCGCGAGCTGCGATCGACTCGAGGGCTACAGCGGCGCCGACATCAAGAACATCGCCGACCGGGCAGCCGCCCGTCCGTTTCTTGCCGCCGTTGCCGGGGCCGAGCCGCGACCGATCTCGATGGCCGACATCGAGGCGGTTCTCTCCGAGAACCCGCCCTCCGTGCTGCCAGGAGACCTTCCTCAGTACGAGACTTTTATCGGACTAGGCAGCTAAGCCATTACTTTGCAGAGAGTTATGATAGAGGGCCTGGGCGGGCGAAGCAGAGAAAAAACTCGAACTTTTTTTGTGGCGGGCCGGGATTCTGCTTGACACCGAAGCCGTTCCTGATA
>CAZMVY010000089.1:0-17492 GCA_964569765.1 uncultured Planctomycetales bacterium | reverse complement strand
CAGACAGTAGCCCAGGGCGTAAGCCCTGGGTCATAAGCGTCAACAAATGCAAAGCCCCGTAGGGGCGACAGAGCTGTCCCGGCGCTGCACGCCGCACGCGAGACTGTCATACCGAAAACGACAACACCGCCCGGGCGGCGACGTGGCGCGGTTCCACACGGCCGCCGGCGCCCTTTCTGCTTCTCCGCTTTCTCGTTTCTTGCTCGTGAGCGTTGCCGCAGGCAACGCGAATCTCAGCCTTGCCGCCGCCCGTACCGGATGGCCTGCTGCACCCACGCGAGCCGCGCCGGCGGGATGATCCCGTAGTTGTAGAAACTGACGCCTCCGACGCCCAGTTCGGCCGCCCGCCCCACGTTGCGGACCAGCGACGCGGCATCCCGCGCATAACCCGCACAGGCGTTGAGCCCGACGGTAACCCGGTTCGCCGCCCCCGTCTCTGCGGCCGCCTGCTTCGCGATCCGCTCGAGTGCGGCCTCGTCCGCCCCATACGCCTGCGCGATCAGCCCGTCGCACCGCGCCGCGACCTGGGCCGGCTCCGCACCGGTCATCAGCGGGTCACCCGAGCGCATTGCCGTCAGCGTTCCGGCGCACGCCTTGCGGACCTCGCCGATCAGTGCGGCGACGCGCCTGCCTCGCCACGCGAGAAACGCCCGCAGCGGCTCACGCTCGGCGAGGTACGCCTCGATCGGTGCCGCCTCCCGTTCCGGGCCGCCCGACCGGAGTATCGCCTCGAGGTCCACCCGCGCCGCCCGCTCCACCGCCGCCGCATCGATCCCGTCCTTCGCCGCCGCCTGCCGGCAGGACTCACACAGGCATAGCGACAGGAGCAGCCGCCCGACCGCCCCGGGCGCGACGCCCATCTTCTCATGCCTGTGCGTATGGTACGCCCCCGGGAAGCCGCACGCCTCCAGTTCCACCCCCGCCAACCGGTAGCCGTGCGTCAGGTCCTCGATCAGCGCCCGCAGGTACTCCTGCACGTCCGGGTTCAGCGGGCACAGCCACGTCTCGCTCGCCGCCCCGAAAACGTCTTTCGTCGCCAGCGCCGGGTTCCGCGCCGCCGTCGCCGAACCGTGGCAGCACACCACCCACGCCCGCAGCGCCAGCCCCCGCCCCGCACACGATTCCGCGAGCCGTTCGAGCGGGTTGCGCGACCGCAACCACTCCGCGACGACCGGCCTTGCCCGTGTCCCGCAGTACCGCGAGCCGTGCGGCTGAAACTGCAATCCGCCCGCCGACCGGAACCGTCTCGGGCTCACGCCGTCGTGCGGCCGCAGTTCGTCCACGCTGTGGTACACGGCCGCGACGCTGATGCCCGTGGCCCCCAGCTCCCCCTGGATCACATCCAGGGCGCGGTCCATCCCCTCATCCTCCAGGTCCCAGAGATAGCACCAGATGTTCGCGTCGAGTGCCATGATTGCCCGCCCGCATGATCGACGGCCCAGGTCACTGGCGAACGACGGACCCGCCGGCGCCGGCTTCACCGCTCCCCGCCGTCCTGTCGCAGAGAATGACACATCGCCGCCCCGTTGGCAACCGTCGCGGGCCGGCCAGCCGTACACGAAGGGCCCCCACCCGACGCCGGCGCGGGTTACGGCCGCGCCATCGCGCCACGTACCTCAGCGAGGAACTCGTCGACCTTGAAGGGCTTGAAGAGGACCGCGGAAAGGCCCTCCTGGCGAGCGCGGATGATCGAGTGGTTGGGGTCGTAGCCGAAGCCCGTCATGAAGATGACCGGGCAGTCCGGCCGGGCCTTCTTGGCGGCCGCGAAGACTTCGTAGCCGCTCTTGCCCGGCATCTTGATGTCGCTCAGAACGAGGTCGTACGGCCGCGCGCTCAGCATCGCCACCGCCTGATCGCCGTCGCGGGCCGTCTCCACCACGCAGCCGACCTTCGTGAGAACGTCGTGAATGGTCTCGCGGATGATCTCCTCATCATCGACCACCAGGACCATCCGGCCCGCCAGCAGCGGATCAGGCCCGAGGCGATCGTCACGATGCCCCAGCAGGCCGCAAGCCGGGCGGGTCACTTCCTTGATGGCCTCGCGGATGCGAACCACGTTATCCGCGATGGCATTGAGCCGGTGGCGCAGGTCGTCGTGGCCGATGTAGTCCTCGCGCAGCGTCGTCACGTCGGAGAGGATGTCGTTCAGCGGGCCGGCGATCTGCTGGGCCACATCGCCGGCCAGCCGCCCGGTGGTCTGGTGACGCTCGATCGCCAGCAGATCAAGGATGTTCAGCGCCATTGCCACGTAGCGGGCAAAGATCTCCGCGAACTGGCGATCGTCTTCGGTGAACGCCGCGGGGCGGTCGCTTTCGACGTTGAAGACGCCGATGATCTGGTCGTGCAGCCGCAGCGGAACCGTAAGGCTCGAACGCGCATTGTCGATTCCGCGGAGGTAGCGTGGATCGTGCTGCACGTCCGGGCAGATGTAGCTCCGACCGGTCGCGGCGACATAGCCGCTGATCCCGTTGCCCTCGGACGAGGCGTACATCTCGATCTGCTGCGCCTCCGGCGGCAGGCCCGAGGAAAGGACGAGCTCGAGCTTCCGGGTCTTCCTGTCGAGAAGGCGGACGCAGAAGTTGGTGAATCGCATCAACTCCTGCGTGCAGCGGATGATCTTGTCCTCGAGAAACGCCAGTCGCTCCGGCACGTCGAGGCGGCTGATCGTCTCCGCGTCGATGCCGACCAGCTCGCGCCCCGCGGCATCGATCGCGTCGATCTTCTGCTGGAGCAGCCACGCCCGCGTCGAGTCCCGCACCACCGCTGCAATCTGGCACAACTGCCCGGCCTGGTCCAGGATCGGCGTCGCGTCCACCTCCAGATACCGATCGTTCGCCGTGGTCAGCCGGAGCCGGTGGGACCGGATCGGGGCACGCGCGGACGCCGGCGGCTGCGCCCGGCCCGCGAACGCCTCCGCACACATCTGCCGCACGCGGTCCACCACTTGCGGCCCAAACGCCTCGATCCGCCGGTTGCACCACAACAGCCGCCCCGCCGGATCGGTCACGCACACGCCTTCCGCGATCGTATCGAGGATCACCTCGGCCTTCAGCGTCGCCGAGGCGCGCTCCAGCGGCAGAAAATCGGATGTCTGACTGACGACGAAATCGAATGGCCGCGCCCGGAGTACCTCCAGCGCCGCATCGAACGAGTCGACGATCTCCACCTCGCCGAGCTGCCGGAGCACTTCAAGGCAATCGCTCCGCGTGCAGTCCCCCCCGCGGAGAACGAGAAGCCTGCGTGATGCCGTTTGGGTCGAATCCATAAGCAAAACCGACGCCGCCGACTCAGCAGCCCGACGGCCCGGCGATCCTACCGGATGATTATATCCGCCCGTGCCCCGCCATGCATGGGGTATTCTCCCAGGGCACGACATACGGCAACTCTGCAACGCGAGCGCACCGGGAAAACCGGAAAGACGACAGCCCGCCCGGTGCCCCGGCAAGCCCGGGCCGAGACCTTCTTGTCTTGCTGCTTTTCTATTTCCCCATCGTGGCGATGCCCGATAAGCCGACTCTGTCGCCGCCCTGTCCATCGGCGAACACCTTATCGGGGCAATTCACTCGTTCGGCCCGCCGGTTTCCGTACCCCCGTCCTTCGACTCCGCGTCGGCCCGCTTCTCCTGTTCCGTCCGACCGCCGCCGCCCATACCGCCGCCGTTTGGTCCGCCGTGCCCGGCTGCAAACGCGGAGGCCACCTCCATCTGCGAATAGACCAGCGGCGCGAGCCATTGCCGGACAAACTGACGCGACGCCCAGCCCGTATGACCGCCGGAATGTCCGCTTCGCGCCATCCGCTCTGTATAGCGAACCTGATGCAAACGCATCCGATAGAGCCTCGCGCCCTCTTCCCCCAACCCGGACGGCTCGCGGAAGCCCACCGCCCCCGCCGCCGAGCCGTGCTCTCGATCAATCGTGCCGAAGATTGTCGTGCCGAGGCCGAGGAATCCCACATCCTGCGAAGAGTAGAAGTTCCAGATCCCGCACTGCGTTCGTCGCAGCGCCCGGCGCAGGTCATAGTCCGGCGACAGCGCCGGCGCCAGCAACAGCGCGCTGGTCACGGCCCTGTCCGGCGGAAGAGCCTCCAGCGCGAAAACCGCCACCCCACCCCCGCCGGAATGCCCCACCAGGTGCACCGGCCGACCCGGGTAGCGATTCTGGTAGGAGATGATCCGCCGCGCCACCTCCGCACCGTGATGCCGGTTGCGGGACTCATCCGCGAGGTTGACGAGCCAGCTCATGCTGCGAGCGAATGTCCAGTCGTAAACCTCGACGGCGGAGGGCACACCCCCTACGGCCAGACCGCGGGCAATGTTCGCGTTCAACGGGCTGGTGGCTTCGATGCCGGCAAGAATGATGACCAGCCCGTGTCCATACCGCTGAGGCTGACGAAGGTCTGTTGTACTGCAACCCGTCCACAACGAAACGAGTGCGACGGGCAGCAGCGAGAGAACGCGCACCGGGCTTACGCACGCCCCGCCCGCGCTTCGTTGACCGGAATCGTGAGTCTCTTGTTTCATACCGCGCCACCCCCTGCCACCCCACACCCCCTGGAGCCCGCGCATCGGACAATCGGCCCCCGCGGCAAAGACTCTTCATGGTAGCTGTACGGTAGGTGTCGTGCAACCGCCCTCGACGGGACCGCCGCGGTTGTTATGATACCCGCCCATGCGCAACAACCGTTCGAACCTCGCCGGCCGCCGCCTGTGCCTGCCGTTTCTGCTCCTGGGCGGCGCCTGCGCCGCGGCCGGATGTGCGCCGACCGGCCTGCATGTGCGCGTACCGTCGGGCGTCGCCGTGCCCGACCGATGCGCCGTCATGTTCTTCGTCGACGGACTCGATCGCGCTGTCTACGACGACATGCTCGCCCGGTGCGAGCTCCCCGCCATCGAAAAGTACATCGTGCGGCGCGGCGTCTCGGTTGATAATCCGGTCACGTGCATCCCGTCCATCACGTATGCCATCGGGACCACCTTCCTTACCGGCCTGTATCCCGGGCATCACGACATCGTCGGCAACAACTGGTTCGACCGGCAATCCATGATCGTCCGGAGCTACATGGAGAGCTCAACGTATCGCGAGGTCAACGCGGATTTCACCGCGCCGACGATCTACGACGTGCTGGGCGACCGGTTCACCGTCAACTTCCAGAACGCCGTCCGGCGCGGCGTCAAACGCACGATCGACAACTGGGTCGAGAGCGGCGTCTGCTGGTTCTTCAGGTGGCACCTCGCCGCCGACCGCTGGGTCGGCTCGGACTTCGAGCAGATCGCAGGGCTGGCGCGGCAGGCCGGCCGCTGGCCCGATTTCATCCAGGCGTACTTCCCCGGCGTGGACGCGCGGGGCCACCACGTCGGCGCGGATCACCCGCTCTACCGGCAGGCCGTCCGCAACGTGGATACGCAGATCGGATGGGCCTGTGAAGCGCTCCTCCGCGCCGGCATCTTCGACCGGACGTATCTCATCCTCGTAACCGACCACGGCCACGCCCCGTGTGCTCATGAGCATTACATCGACCTTGCGAGGTGGCTTGCCCGGGCGAAAGGCTGGCGGATTCACGAGGACCGGTACGACTGGGGCACGCTCCCGCAGCGTCAGCGCCACTTTGCAAAGGTCGACGCCGTCGCCCTCAACGGGGGCAGCCGCCAGTTCAAGCTGTACCTCCCCGGCGCCGACGGCTGGGCCTCGCGGCCGAACTTCGAGCGGTGCAAGGAGGTCCTCACAAGCGGCCGGCCGTCGCTGGGCACGCTCCCCGCCGTCTTCGTCGGCGCATGCCGAAAGGGGCCGGACCAGGTCTGGCTCTACGGCCACGGCGGCGACGCGACCGTCACCCGACGCCGAATCGCCGGAGAGCATTCCAAGCCCAATCGCGTAGAGCCCAATCCTCGTGACAACGAAATCGAGTACCGCTATGATGTCGGCACAGGCGACCCGCTCGGCTACCTGAGCGAACCCGACACGGCGGAGTTTGTCCGGCAGGGCTGGCACGGATCGCGGGCGTGGCTGACGGCGACGACCGGGTCGCGATGCCCCGACACGCCGGCGCAGATCGTCGACCTGTTCGACTCGCCGCGGGCGCCGGACATCGAGATCTTCGCCGCGGAGGACTGGGATTTCTCGCATGAGAATGTCGGCGGCCACGGCTCGATCCTGCGGCGGGACATGCGGATCGTGATGGTCTTCGCCGGACCGGGTCTGCCGGCCGGCCGGCGGATTGCGACGGCGCGGGCTGTCGACCTGGCGCCGACGATCGTGGAACTCCTGGCCGGCCCCGATCGTCTCAATGAGATGGGACACCTGGACGGAATGAGTCTGGTCCCGCAGCTTCGCGGGGCCGAAGCGATTATGCGAATGCAATGAACCGACCCCGCTGGATCATGCTTATCGTCGCGGCAGCCGCCGCAAGCTGGTACACGTTCGGCCATCACCTGGTGCAGAGCAAGGCGAAGCCGCCGGCCCCCGCCGCGGCAACGGTGTACGACCCCGTACCGAACGAGGCGCCCCTGCACGGTATGGCCGTGCAGATCACCCACGTCTACGATGTGGTCAACCGGACGAAGAGACTCCTCTCCGAGGTCGCCGACCTCGGAGCGGACACGGTCATGCTCAGCGCCGCCCGCTACCAGGCGCACGCCGCCTCGCCCGCCATCGTCAACGACCCGCAGCGCATGCCGACCGACGAGCAGTGGCGGGCGATCATCGGGGCCGCCCATGCGCTCCACCTCCGCGTGCTGCTCATGCCGATCGTGCTGCTCTCGGACCCGAAGGGCACCGAGTGGCGCGGCGAGATCAAGCCGCCGAACTGGGACGTCTGGTGGCAGTCCTATGACGACTACATCCTTCACATGGCCCGCATTGCCGAAGCGAACCATGTCGAGGTGATGACCGTCGGCTCCGAATTGGTCAGCACGGAGAAATACACCGAGCGATGGGAGAAGCTGATCCGGCAGGTCCGCAAGGTCTACCGGGGCAAACTGTCGTACTCGGCTAACTGGGACCACTACCGCAGCATCGAGTTCTGGAAGGATCTTGACTACGTCGGCATGACGACGTACTACCAGCTCTCCGACGATCCGAACCCGACGCTCGGCAAGCTCCTGGACGCGTGGAAGCCGATCCAGGAGGAAATCCTCTCCTGGCAGAAGACCGTGCGCAAACCCATCCTCTTCACCGAGGTCGGCTGGTGCAGCCAGGAGGGCGCCTCCGTCGAGGCGTGGAACTACTACCACAAGCAGCAGGCCACCGCCGCCGGCCGCGAGGAACAGCGGCGCCTTTATACCGCCTTCATGCAGACCTGGCGCGACTGTCCGCAGGTAGGCGGCGTGATCTGGTGGGAGTGGACCGACTCGGACGGCGGCGACGACGACTACAACTACACCCCGCGCGGCAAACCCGCCGAGAAGGAGCTTCGCCGCTGGTTCCGCGAACGCCGCGACTGGGCCCGCCGAAACATCAGGCCGACAAGCCGGAAGACAGAGAACCATTCCGATGCGCCCCCGCTTTCCCTCCAAGGGAGAGGGACGGGATGAGGGCGACCGTCGGAATGTCTCATTGACGAGTCAAACAGATCAGAAGCCCGCCGAAGGTAACCTCCTCGACCTCTACGAACTCCGCAACGCCTTCGTGGGCCACCGGGGATCCGCCGATTGCACCCCGGCGGGAACCGCAGGTCGCCGATGCGCCAGTTGCGTATCGACGCGTCTATCCAGCCTTGCCCTCCTGGAGAGAAAGATGAAAAAAGAGGCGCCCCCGGAACGAGGCGCCTCGAGTCATTGACAGGGTACTGCGCGGTAAGCCGACACCGGCATGCTTACGCGCGCCGACGAAGCAGGGCCCCGCCGCCCAAAGCCAGCAACAGCAGCGTGGCCGGCTCCGGGATGGTCGCCACAAAACCCCGTGTGCTGCCGTCCGCCGCCCAGATGCCGAATCCAGCGAGCGTCTTGCCGTCGTCCGATGCCGCATACACCCGCACCAGCGACGACCACATGCTCGTATCGACCCCGGCGGCAGTCAGCAGATCCTTGATCGACTTGGCTTGGCCCGTGGTGTCCCACGTGCCGCTGGTGTCCCAGACTACGGCGGTCTCGCCGCCGGCGATGTAGGACCTGCCGGCGGTCACACCGTTGTCCGCAACCGTGTAGGCGCAACTGCTCGTATGGCCGGGCAGCGTCCCGAGGAACTCCATGGACAGATCGCCCCGCTTCCAGCGAAACGCCTGGGCATTGGTGCCGTTGTAGTTGAACACCTGTCCCGAGACCCACTGCAGGTCGTAATCGGTGGATTTCCCGAAGCTCGACGAAATCCCTATCCCGTCGGCACGGAACCCGCTGCTTCCCGGAACGTTGGTAAACGTAAACGCCGGCCCCTCGACGTAGGCCGTGCTGGGGCTGGAGCTGCTTCGGCCCACGTTCACCCCGTAGGCACTGACGCTCATAACGTTGTTGATGACAGTGCCATTCCAGCCAATAAAGGGATCGCCGCGAAGGCGGGCATTCCGGTTGTTGCTGGCCTGCTTGCCCGCGGTGTACCATCGCCCGTCACCCACGCCCGGATCGCTGCGCAGGTCGTTGTACGCGCCCCCGCGCATGTCGGAGGTCGGAAGGCCGCCAGCCTGGGCGCAGTCGGCCCATGTGCCGCTGGCCAAATTGGTCAGCGGGGCCTTGTAGTAGCGCTGCGTGAGATTGCCCTCGTGCAGACCGGCAATGATGATGTTGCCGGTGTTCGAGCCGATGCCCACGGAGACCCCGATGCCGATACTGTTCTGGCCGCTCGGGTTGGGCAGCGCCACAAGCCCATCCGACGCGGACCAGACCACCGGAACCCGGATGCCACCCGGCGCCGTGCTCGTGCCGACGACATAGCTGCCGTCCTGGCTCACTGCCCGGATTTCACTGTACGGCGTGCCGGGATCCAACACGCCAATAGACGACAGCGATGCGGCGCCGAAGGCGGGCATCCCCCCGGCGAGCACGGCCATCGCCACCCACAAAAGGAAACGTTCTTTCTTCATGCCAACCTCCTCCTTGGGGCCCATGACCTCGGGCGGCCCCATGCCCTTTCCTGAAACTCGAGCCTGTCGGTCCCATGACCAGCCAACCCCACTCTCGCGACCGCCGCACCGCCTCCGGAAGCCTCCGCGATTTCTTCCCGCGATCTCCCGGACGGACGACGCGATCAGGCCCGTATCCCCCAATCACGTTTCGTTTCGCCTATCGCTCACCTCCTTCCAGCAACCCGGCACGCCGGTTACGCTTCTTTCTCTGGCTCCGGCAATGCACCGGCCCGTCGGCCCCGCCGGATACGCCCTCGTCAACAGCCGGCCTTCGGCGGCCGGTTCGGTCCGTTGAAACAACCCTGGAACGTGTTGAAGTCCGCCAAGTCAATGTCGTTCACGACCGGGTTGTCGCCCACGTCAAGGCAGTAACAATCCTTGTTGAAGCCTGCGGGCAGCTTGTACGGCCGGTTCGGCCCGTTGAAGCAGTTCTGGAAGACGCTGAAGTCACCGAGATCCACGTCGCCGTCGCCGTCCGCATCCTGCCGCGGCGTGAAGCACATCGAGATCGTGAACCCGCCGACCAGCCTGCCCTCGTTGCAGGTCGTCACGACCACATCCCATGCGCCATCCAGCGAACCGGGTGCCGCGCCGGACAGGTCGAGGTCACACGTGATCTGCGTATCACTGACCACGACGACGTTTGTCGCCACGATGTCCGAGGAGCCGGACTTGGCAAGCTTGACGGTTGCACCCTCGACAAAACCCGACCCCGTAATCGTCGCGTGGACCGGGGCGCTCGGCACGGGTACGCCGTCATACGGCGGGTGCGGGCGGACGTTGCTGCGATTCTGCACGCCCGTGTTCGGCGAGATCGCGGCGACAACCGGCGGCGCCGCGCACGTGGAAATGTTGATCGTCAGGATGCCCGTCGTTACGAAGAAGCCGCGCTCGTCCGTCAGCTCGAACGATACATAGTACGGGCTTCCGGCCGCCGTCCCAGCTTCCGGCGTACCGGTGATCGTAATCTTCACGCCGGTGTTGGGGCCGTACGCGACCCACGCGGAGGCCTCCAGGCCCGCCGGCAACGAGTCGATCATCTCCAGCCGCAGCCAGTCGGGGTCGTTGGCGTCCGTGCCGACGACGTCGTAGGGCGTAATCGGCTGGCCCTCGATCGCGTCGATGCGGAGCGTCTCGGGCAGCACCGGATCCACGTCCTCGACCTTGGCGATGGACAGGTCGTCATAGTACCCCGGCAGCGCATCGCTGTACTTGCTGCCCACGGTAAGGGAGTCGATATTCGGCAGCGTTTCCGGATAGTCGAAATGGCCGAGCAACCCGTCCGCGTAGAAGTGCACGTACGGGCCGATCGTCATGCCCGACTCCTGGTACCTGCGCAACCCGTAGCCCACCTTGATTTGCAGCTTGTGCCAGCCCGCGACGGAGTCGCGCAGCGGCGCCCAGGTCTGATCCATGTAGGTCGTGGACAAGTTGGCGAAACCGCCGCTGGGGCCGAAACGATACTGGTAGTACTCCGGCAGACACCCGGTGCACGGGTGCGCACCGTTGGTGTACACGGATTCGTCGCTTACCACGCCGATCGTAAGGTCGAAGAGTGCGGAACCGCCGTCTCCGAAACCGTTCCCCGGGAAATCAAAGAGGCGGACGTAGTGCGTCTGATTGGTGGAGGCGGGATCGACATAGAGCCAGTACGTCAGAATGATCGGCATGTTGGTTTCGGGTGAGGTGGGCGTCAGGTCGGTGTACGCCTCCTGGTTGAACGTGTTGGCCGACTCTTTAGCCGACTGCGCCCCGCCGGACGTGTGGTTCTGATCGGTGCTCAGCGACAGGGTAGACGTCCAGTACGGACTCCAACTGGAGCCCTCGAAGCCCGGCCCGGGCGGGACCGCCTCCATCGGCGGGATGCTCAGTACGGCCGGCATGACACAGGCCTTGCGGAACGACTGTGCGCTCGTGCCGCCGGGGCCCGTCTGCGTCGCCGTGTAGTAGTCGCCGACCGCGAAGGGCGACAACCCGGTGATCGTCACCGATCCGGCGAAGGGAGCTATGTCCGTCCTGGTGGCGACGAGCGTTGTGCCGTTCTTGTACAGATCCACTCGCGTGGTGTCCCAGCGAAGGTTCGTGACGACGGCCTGCGTGTCACCTTCGATCAGCGCCCGCGTCACGACGGGGGCGGGCGGGGCCGGAATGGCCGGCGTCGGCCAGCCGGTGACCACAAAGCCGCGCGTGTACTGGTCCGCCGTGGTTCCCGCGTCGCCGTCCACGTCATATGTCCCGATGCCGGCGAGGACCGACCCGTCGCTCGATACGCTGCGGACCTCGGTCAGGACGGGCCAGTGGGTCATATCCACACCCTGGCCCACGAGGGCGGCTCGCAGATCCTGCAGGCCGTTGGTCGGATCCCACACAAACGCCTGCTGGTTTCCGATGAAAGTACCCGACGAATTCGCCTCCCGGTGCCACCCGGCAATGACGTGCCCGTAATCCGAAATGGCGTTGGGGTACGCCCGTCCGTACTCGTAGCCTGTGCCGAGATCCAGCGGCGTGGCGACGTTGGTCGGATCCGTAACCTGCCAGCGCACGGCCCTCAGACAGGTCTCGTTTCCCGTCGGCGCGCCTTCGTAGCTGCTTGCGCCCGCGACCCACATGCCGTCCGCCGAGACCGCAAACGCATGCCAACGGCGAACTGTGGGGTTCGGCAGCGACGGCAACATGTATGTCTTGTTGTTGCTGAGGACGCAGTACCAGCCCTCGACCTTCCCCAGGCCGTCGCCCCAACCGACGACCGCGCTGCCCGCGTATGTAATGTCGAGCCCATAGGCCCTGCCATCGTTGGGCCTGTCGGGTGGGCGCGACAGATACAACAGGGAATTCGCGGGCGAGTTGAACCTTGCGGCGCAGTCGTCCTTCGCGTCATTGCTCGTAGCCGCCAGGAAATTGCCGTCGAAAGAGATTCCGTTCCCGAAGCTGTAGTCATCGCCACCGGGGATGTCGCCGATGTCTTTCCACGTCGGCGGGCTGCCTTCCTGATACCAGAAACCGTGCGTGACGCCGCCGGACGTGACGCCGCCCCCGGAAATGTAGAGCAACCCGCCCTGGCGGGTTACGCCGTTCGTGCCTGGCCTGGCCGACGACCACGTGCTCGGCTTGCCGAGACTTGTGCTGGCTCCGGTCGCCACATCGAACTTCAGGACTTCGTTGTTGCTGTCGCCGACAGCAATTGATCCGTCCGGCGTAATCGCGACGGCGGTGCTTGTCGTCGCCGCGCCGGTCGGCGGCACCATCTTGATCTCCAAGGCCTCAGCCGTTGCCGACAACCAACCGATCATTGCCGCCACGGTAAGAAGCCCGGCGCGCGAGCTGCTTCTCCAACCTTTCATGTGTACCTCCTCTTTGGACGTGTTTTGGGATGTGCTATTCCACCTCCGTACCGGGTATGTCTGCCCCAGATCATCACCGAAGGGGATGCGACCTCTATCCATAATACAGCGGATCTTCCGCTGTTGCAAGAGCGAAATCCCGGATTTGTGCAGCCAATGCGCAAGCCGGCGGCCGCACGACCGGATTATATAATTCCGATATCTGCGTCCGGCCATGTCCTTCTGCGACGCGGACCGTCCCGAATCTGCCGGCGCGCGGACAAACAGACCCGCCCGTACCAGCTCCTGTGGATACAAGGGCGCGCAGCGGAATATCAGCCCGCGGAGAGAGACCACCGGCTCAGGGGAAGGCGGCATGAGTGGCGGTCCGGCCCTGTCCCGCCACCGTTACGCCGGCGGCCGGCAGCGTAAACGGCAAAAATGGAGTAAACGCGCTTGACCCGCCGATCTCTTGTGGTAGTATCGTCGGGGGAGCCGGGTGGCCTATGGTGCCCGCGAAGACTGTGTCCCATGTCCGGCGAGTCGCGATCGGGGCGATGTGCCTCGTACTGTGCATATCCGTTTTCTCTTGCAGGCAGAAGCAGGCTGGTTCCGCCAGTGGGATCCCGAACTGGAGTGCGATGAAGGAGGGGATGACGCAAGACCAGGTACGGGCCGTCCTGGGTGAGCCGACGTCCACGCATACAAATCCCATCGAGGGGACGTTCTGGGGCTACACCGAGGGCGAGCGGCAGGGCATGGTTCGTTTCGACGCCCAGACGGGGCGTGTGACGAACTGGAACGCGCCATCCTGAAGGCCTGCACAGAAACGGCGGGGCTTCACCTCAGTCTGCGGCAGACGGAGGTAACGAGCATGTCTCGAATTCGTCAGCGCGCCCGGCACGGGTTTACGCTTATCGAGATCCTTGTAGTCGTCGCGATCATCGCCTTGTTGATCTCGATTCTCTTGCCGTCGCTTGCCAAGGCACGGGATCAGAGTCGCCGGACCGTGTGCCTTTCGAACCTTCACCAGCAGGCGGTGGGGTTTTCCGCATACTCCTCCGACCACAGGCACATTCTGCCGATGCACGGCGGAACGGGTTACAGCCTTCGCGAATCCGACGAGCAGGTCTGGGGCTGGCCGAGACCGGGGACGCGGAGTCTGTACGTCAACCTGGGCCTGCTGTACGGCAGGTATTGCGGCAAGGAAGGCGTGTTCTTCTACTGCCCGAGCAACATCGCGCGCCGATACGACGATCCCAACTACGGATGGGTAACGTTCAGCAATCCCGGGCCGTCGCCGTATCTCACCTGGGGCGGCTACATGTATGCGATGTCGGTTCGTCCGGCGCACGCACCGGCGGACGACGGAAAACTGAGTTTCAAGTACGTGCCGGGGCTTTCGGTGTACGGGGACGCCTGGGGCGATTACAAACAATGGCAGAAGGACTACAAGAACGTGGTAGAGCCGCCAGGGAAGGAACGGGTCTATTTCGGTAAGCACCAAGCCCTCTCGTACGACAATCCGCAGATCATCCCCCATAAGACGGGGCACAACGTGCTCTTCACGGATTATCACGCCAAGTGGGTGAGCGCTCCGCTGGGATTCGTCAAGGCGCATTTCCCCTGGAGTCCCGACCGGACGTTCGACCGTGTGAGCTACCTCAATCGGTGCTGGGACCACAGTTTTCTTTCGAGAAGGCAGTAGCAGCCTGAGACCGTTGGGGGGAGGAAGGGACCGGTTCTCGCGGACGGCGGGTCCCGGGCCGCCAGCCCTGCCACGCAATCGAGGCCTCGTGCTCCTTTGACGGCCACGAGAGACTCACGAAGGGTTGTTCAGCCGCGATCGCTTCGTGCCGGCGGCGTCCGTCTGAGGTACTTGAAGGCACTCAGGACGCGGGCGCGTGAGGTGCCCGGGTCCCATCTCAGACCCCCGTACCTCGAACCGAACGATGCGACGCCGCGGGCGTCGTGCAGGAGACCGGCGGGAACATCCGCCAGCTCCGGCACGAACCGGCGGATGTACGCGCCGTCGGGATCATATCGCCGGCTCTGACGAAACGGATTGAAGATGCGGAAGTACGGAGCGGCGTCGGTACCCGTAGAAGCCGACCATTGCCAGCCGCCGTTGTTGCTGGCGAAGTCGCCGTCCACCAGGTGCCGCATGAAATGCCGCTCGCCCCATCGCCAATCGAGGAAGAGATCCTTGGCCAGGAACATGGCCGCGATCATCCGCCCCCGGTTGTGCATCCACCCCGTCTGGGCAAGCTGCCGCATGCCGGCATCTACGATCGGCACGCCCGTGCGACCCTCGCACCATGCCCGGAACTCCGTTTCGTCCTGCCGCCATGCGAGCTGATCCGTCTCCAGCCGGAACGGCCTGTTCATGCAAACCCGCGGAAACCCGATCAGAATGTGCCGATAGAACTCCCGCCAGATCAGCTCGCTGATCCAGGTCGTCGCACCTTTTCGCCCCGCATCGAGCCGTCCGCCATTGGCGTCCACGGCAGCGGCAAGGCATTGCCGGGCGGACAGAACGCCGGCGGCAAGATACGGCGAAACCTCGCTCGTCCCTCGCGCGGCGGGCAGGTCGCGACGCTGGGGATAGTCGTCCATCCGTTCGGCTACGAACGCGCGGAGCCTCCGCTGCGCTTCTGCCTCGCCCTCGGGCCACTGGCGGGCGATACCGGGGGCATCGAAGCCGCCAAGCGAAAGCGGGACAGGATCGGGCTTGATGCCGGTGGGCTTCTGCCTCCGCGGCCGGGGGTGGACCGGCAGCGGCCCATCCTCGATCGCCGTCGCCAGCCATTTGCGTTTGAACGGCGTAAAGACGGTATACCAGCCGCCGGAGCCGGTTCGCAGACGCGACACATCCAGAATCGTCTGATCGGGAAAGGTGCGAACGGGCAGATCGGCCTTCGCGAAGAGCGTCAGTATCTCCTCGTCGCGCCGCCGTTCGTTGACCTCGTACTCTTCGTTGAAAAAGAGCCCCGTGCAGTTATACCGCCTCGCGACATCCAGGATCTTCGCCGGCACGCCCGCAAACCGCGGCGACGCGAGCAGCCGCAACGGAATGTTCACCCCACTCAGCGAACGGGACAGCGCCCGGAGATTGCGTAAGACAAAATCCACCTTCGCCGGACCCCAGCCGTGGTCCGACCACTGCGCGGGGCACACCGCGAAGACCGCGACAACGCCCTCGTCGGCCGACTCGCAGGCATGATGCAACGCGGTGTTGTCGTGGATTCGCAGGTCGGACCGGAACCACATCAACGCCCGCATGCCGTCACCCGCCATGAGACGTAAAGATACCGCCGCACGCCGGCCTCGGGGGGCGCCGTCGTGGTGAAGACCCTCGGCGCGGGCACAGGGCGATCAGCCCCACTTGCCCTTGTTCATGTGACCGGCGAGCTCCGTCATTGAGAGCTTCATCATGTCGTAGCTCGCCGCGAGCGTCTTGTTGAAGACATCCACGCAGCCGGGGTCCAGCGCCTCCTCGATGCCTTCCTTGCAGACCCCTTCGATCCGGCGGGCCAGCTCGATCACCCGTACGTGAAGCATGTTGGTCCGCCGCGACCGCTCCACCAGGCCGGCCGCCGCCTCATCGAGCAGGGTGAACTTCTCGGCCGGAGCGCCGCACTTCGGACACCGGGCCGGAGCGGCGTCCCCGTCGTGAATGTAACCGCACACGCATTTCCATTTCTTTTTCATGGTTCTCCTTCCTGTACGCCACAACCCGCTCGAACCGGTCACCGCGCCCCCGACCGCTTCACGCGGCCTCGTCGGTCATCCGTAGCCCCTTGAACCGGCAGAACCGCTCGAGATCCTCCCTGCAGTTACCGTAGACCGTCACGCGGTGCAGGCCCTGCGTCCAGTTCTGCCAGAGCCGCTCCGGCGAGCCGTCGGGGCGGACCACGATCTTCGTGCGACAGCCGCGGTCGTACTCGGGGGCGTCGATGATCACACCGGTGAAATACCGAACCTCGTCCACGCCGCAGAGAATCGCCTGTGTCGCCTTCTCGCCGACGCGCATCGTCACCTGCGGCACGCAGCCCTCCTGCCGCTCATGGATCGTTCGAAGCTTGTACGGAGCAGCAGGACCTGCGGGGCCGTCCATCCGTGTCGAGCCCAGACAGTGCGCGAGGATGATCGCCCGCTTCGACATGTCCATCGTCGGGTCGCTGATGAAGCCCGGCTTGCCGGTAAGCCCCTGCAGGATGATGTGCGTCATCGCGGAGCGCAGGTCCGACTCGCAGATCCCGCCGAGCCCCATGTCGTTCAACCGTACGTTGCCCACGCAGGGAAACGCCGGAAGCCGGTGGTACATGCTCCCGTAACAGTCGGTCGTGATCACCGTTGCCCGTTCCTCGTCCAGGATCTTCTCGAACGCCAGCGCCAACCGGCACGAGCGATACACCTCGTCCCGGTCCGGCTCGACCACTGCGACGGCCCCGGACATCCACCGCGCCGCCTCCGCACGGGCCTGCGACTCCGGAATCGACTCGTACGCCGCTATCACCGGCTCGCGGCCGATGACCTTGATCTCGGTGCCGAACTTCTTCTTGATCGCCTTCGCGTAGTCGGCGACGTCGCGCGTAGTCACATTGATGATCTTTGCCTCGCGGGCATGGTGAATCGCACGGAACGGCCGTACCGCTGCGGCGAGCTGGTTCATATCGCTCGTCAGCAGGCAGTCCATCCGCGCCCCCTCCGGGCTCTTGCGAATCTCGCCGAATTGCGTCCACTCGTGGCCGGAGTACGGATAGGCAAACACCATCGTCGGCCTGCCCGCCGCCAGGATCTCCTTGAGCATCGGCATGACGCCCATCGAGAGATGGATGAACAGGACGCCGTCCACGTCGCCCATCGCTTCGCGGGCCTTCTTCGCCTCCTCGACGTTCGTGATGAGCGAATTGCCGACGAACTCCACGTCGGCGAACTCCTTCTCCTGCCGGGCGAACTCGCCCTCGTATCGGGCCGCCTCGGTCTTGAGGTCCATCAGAGGCGTCGGCCAGAGCGCCTTCGGCACCCCCCCAGACCCCTTGCCGACGCGGCCGGTCGTCCCCCGGCCCCCCGGGCGTCCGGGCGCCGCCGGCCGGCACGCCCGGGCGCGGGCGGCCG
>CAZMVY010000088.1:6510-17495 GCA_964569765.1 uncultured Planctomycetales bacterium | reverse complement strand
CGAACCTTATGCGCTTTCAACCGATTCGTCGAGCAGGTCTGTCCGGGCGCAGGCGGATCCATACCGCACGTCGCCGGGCCCGCCAACGCCGCCGGCGGCCGGCCGCGATCGCCAAGTGGAGTGCCGGCCTTACCTGTACTTGACCGAGCAGCCATACGGTGCGGTCTTGGCCGTCGTGACCGGCTTGTCGGTCAACAGCGCATCAAGGGCGGCGACGACGTAGTTCTTGTCGGCCTTGTCGTCGATGGCGCCGTCGTAGGCGAGAATGCCCTTCTTGTCGATGACGAACATGTGCGGCGTGGTACGGGCGCCGTACGCACGGCCGACCTTGCCTTCGGCATCCTGAAGGATCGGGTACGCGAGGTGCTGCTCGGCTGCGTACACCCGATTCGGGTCCGCCTGGCGTCCGCGCGTGGAAGCGATGGCAAGCCAGATTATGCCGTCCCTGGCATACTTCTTGTAGGTTTTTTGCATGACGCCGTCGTCGTGCTTGCCGCGGCTGACGGGGCACGCCTGGTTGATCCACTCCAGAACGACGATGCGGCCCTTGAACTCGTCGAGCTTGAAGGGCTTTCCGTAGACGTCGGGCAGCTCGAACGCTGGGGCCGGCGAGCCCACTTCGGCGCCCGCGGGCGCGTTCGCGCCGGTGGCGGCGTTGCGGTCGCCCCAGAATCCGGTCATCGCCAGAATGGCGGACGTAAAGAGAAACGCGCGTTTCATGACTGTTCTCCTGACGGGTATACGGATCGTCGACACGAGTGTATATAGGCGGCGCAAAGCGGATGGTCAATGCGTTCGAGGGGCCGGGGGGCTTGCGTTTGCGCAGGCCGGGATTCGTTGCATCGCCAAGAGCGGGGATGCCGATGGTTTGGCAGGCGGCGCGGGCCGGCAAGAGCCGTAGATTCGCCGCCCGGGGGGAGCTACAATACATATGGCAAGATCGGTCGCGGGCGGCCCGGCGCCAGGCTCTTGCGAGGAGTCCAACAGAATCGTGCCATCGAAAGATATCAGCTCCATTCTCGCGGATTGGCCCTACGAAAGCGGCCAGATCAACGTGCGGAAGATCCGCGGGCAGGACGGCCGGATCAAGATCCAGATGCGCGTCGATCTCGGGGTATTGCAGATGGAGATGGACGGCCGGCCCGACGGACAGCGGCCGTTCGGGTGCGAGTCGCTGCTGGCGCACCATCTGGAGCAGGTGCGTCTGCACACGGTGCGCAACGGCACCGAACTGGGTTACGAACTGAACCGGAAGCAGTGCCGGGAGCTTCGCGACGAAGCGGCGATGTACTATCAGCGGTATCTGGCGTTGTTCGTGCTGGAGGACTTCGAGGGAGTCGAGCGGGATACGCAGCGGAACCTGAAGGTTCTGGATCTCTGTCGGAAGTTCGCGGAGGATGAGAGCGACCGGTACATGCTCGAGCAGTATCGCCCGTACATCGTCATGATGAACACGCGGGCGAAGGCGCTGCGGGCACTGGAGGCGGGCGCGGCGAAGAGCGCACTGGCGCATGTAGAGGCGGGGCTCCAGGCGCTCAAGGAGTTCTTCGCTTCGTTCAATCAGCCGCAGGCATACTACAAGAGCAGTGAGGTCCGCGTGCTTCGGAAGCTGCGCAGCCGGATCAAGAAGGGGCTTCCGCCCGATCCGGTGGCCGAGCTTCAGAAGCAGTTGCGGCGGGCGGTGGACGAGGAGCGATACGAGGAGGCGGCACGCCTCCGGGATCGGCTTCGTTCGCTCGGCGAGGCCGCCGGCTCCGAGTGAGTTGCTGCGACACGTCGGATTTCGCGGATGGCGCGCGGGGTAACATCGCGTCATCCGTGTTTGTTTGCGCGTCGGTTTCCCGTATGTCTTCTTCAGGCTGCCTCGGCCGATCCGGGGCACGGCGGTCCTTGATCCGTGCGGGCATGGTCCGATAGTGGCATCCGCGCGGCCGGGGCGCTACGATCCGCCGCAGGGAAGGCGGGAACCGCGGCGTCCCTGCGGCGTCCAATTCTGCGGCACAATGCGGCGTATCGCCCGGGCGAGGCCGCATCGGGCGACGCGACGTTGGTCGGATCGGGAACGGACGGACTGGCGAATTCACGGTTTGGCGCACGAGAAGGAGAACCAGGTATGGGAAGTCGGAAGATCGATCGTTGCAAGGCGATTGTGGCGTGGAATGGAGGGCGGTTGGCGGCGGCGGTTTTGCCCCTGTGGCTTTGCGCCGCAGGGGCGGCGGAGGAGCCCAGAATGGAGCAGGCGACCGCCCTGACAATCTACAGCTCGGCGGCCCCCGGGGCGATCCCGCCGGAGATGTATCAGCCGGCCATGCAACAGGAGGCGCAGTACTTCGGCCCGCAGGCCGGCAGGAACCTGCCGGGGTATGCGGTGGTCAAGCACGAACGCTCGATCACGCTCGAAGGCAAGCGCAGCGTGGTACGCTTCTCGGATGTCGCGGCCCGGATCGACCCGACGACGGTGACGTTCGCGTCGCTGACGGACCCCGCCGGCACAAGCGTGCTTGAGCAGAACTACCAGTTCGACCTCGTGAGCGCGGCCAAGCTCATGGAGCGGTACCTCGACCGCCAGGTCACGGTGGAGCAGATCCGGGGCAACGAGGTGTCGACGTTCAAGGGAACGCTGCTGAGCACGACCGGCGGCCTGACGCTCAAGGGCGACGACGGCGGGATCGTGACCGTCCAGAGTTACTCAAACGTCCGGTACCCCGAACTGCCCGGCGGCCTGATTACCAGGCCGACGCTCGTGTGGGACGTTTCGACGGACAAGCCGGGACCGCACCGCGTGCGCGTGACGTACCAGACCGGCGGCATCGTCTGGTGGGCGGACTACAACGTCGTCTTCGCCGAGGGCAAGGATGCCAACAGCGGCACACTCGACATCGGGGCGTGGGTGAGTATCCTGAATCAGTCGGGCGGCAGCTACGCCGACGCGAAGCTCAAGCTCATCGCCGGCGAGGTGCACCGGGCGCCCCGGCCGCAGGGCGCGTTCGAATACGCCAGGGATCGGATGGCAAAGGTCGCGGTGTCCGCGCCGGGCTTCGAGGAGAAGGCGTTTTTCGAGTACCACCTGTACACGCTCGGCCGGCCGACGACACTGCCGGACAACTCGACGAAACAGATCGAGCTGTTCCCCGTGGCTCGCGGCGTCCCCTGCGAAAAAATCCTCGTGTATTACGGGCTTCCGCCGGAGTTCCGAGGCTTTCTGCCGAACCCGATGACGGACCGCAACTACGGGACGCAGACGAACAAGAAGGTGGACATCTACCTGCGGTTCAAGAACGCGAAGGAAAGTGGCATCGGGATGCCGCTTCCGGCCGGGCGGATCCGCGTAAGCAAGCTCGACCCGGCGGACCAGACGCTGGAGTTCATCGGCGAGGATACCCTCGACCACACGCCGAAGGACGAGGAGGTGCTGGTGAAGATGGGCTCGGCCTTCGATGTGGTCGGCGAGCGCAAGCAGCTCGACTTCAAGATCGACACGGCCCGCGACTGGATGGACGAGACGATCGAGATCAAGCTCCGCAACCACAAGGCCGAGCCGGTGACGGTGATCGTGAAGGAGAACCTCTACCGCTGGGTCAACTGGAAGATCACGGACACCACGCATGACTACCGGAAGGTCGACGCGCGGACGATCGAGTTTCCCGTCAAGGTCGACAAGGACGCCGAAGCGACGGTCAAGTACACCGTGCACTACACGTGGTGACATAACGCGGAACGAGGAGCGCCGAACGATGAACGATGCACGAAGCTCCCGCGGGGTCCGCTTGGCGACGGAATCGCTCGGGGGTATGCAGGGCGGGTCGTTCCGCGGCGCCGCCGCAGGTTGACCTACCATCAGCGTAGACGCATCGGCACGCAATGGCGTGCCCTACCTGGCTCTGCGGCGCCGCCGCAGGTTGACCTACCATCAGCGTAGACGCATCGGCACGCAATGGCGTGCCCTACCTGGCTCATCGGCAGGCAATGGCGTGCCCTACCTGGCTCATCGGCACGCAATGGCGTGCCCTACCTGGTTTGGGTTCGCGTTGCGTCCGCGGAGCGGACCCTACCGAGCGGCATCCGCGCCCGAAGTGCGAGGTTCGGGTGAGGGGCGGAACGCGGGCCGTCGGAGAGTGTTGAGCGGGGCGTCCGAAAGATCAACGTCGTTCATCGGCCGGCGGCGCCAAGGCGTCGCTGCCGCTGACGACACCTGAGGCGGCGACGTCCGGAGCGCGGCGGTCTGGCCGCGAGACTCGGACATCGCCAGCAGATACACACGCGAGGTGGCATCTGAGTCTGCGACGACGAACCATCGGTCGTACGATTCGAACGCCGCCGCAAACGTCCGCGCCACGGACGCAGCGCCGCGGGCGTCAAGGTATCCGGCGGGCAGTTCCACGAGCAGGGCACCCCTCGGCAGCAGTCGCCTGCGCAATCCCTCGAACCATTCCCAACTGAGCCGGGACGCCATGTCCGCGGGAGACAGGCCGTCCGCCGTCTGCACGATGAGGTCGTATCGCGACCGGTTTCGTCGCCACCAGGCATCGGCATCGCCGTAGACGCGGGGCGGACCGCTCAACGAGGCATCCGCATCGGCGGCGGCCGATCGAGCCGAGGCGAGGGCATCCGGGTTCCAGAGGACATGGTCGATCCGCCACACGGCCGCCGTCGCGGCGACCGCCACATCGCCGAGGCAGGCAATTTGCGCCCCGGGCTCTGTCCAGCGAAAACCGCACTCCGGGAGCACGGCTCGCCGCGACCGGGCAGCGATCGGCTCGGCGGGTCCGCCGCCGCCCCCAGCGGAAGCCCGTCTGGCTGCGGCGGGCAGGGCCACCACCGCCAGGCCGAGCGACGCAAAGATCATCGCGATCCGCTGCCGGCGGACCCGTCGAGTACCTGACCGTTCGTGAATGACGAGCAGACCACCGAGTATCAGGAGGATCAGGCATGCGGCCGCGACGCCCATCACGCCCGAAGCGCACCCCCGGTCAAGCCCTTGGCTTGCGACGAACCCGGCGGCCGCGCCGCACAGGGTCGCCGCGCACCACTGTGCGAGCGCCTGCCGCTCGTTGTCGCATCGGACGACATACGATCTTCTTCCGTAGGACAGCGCATGGCCGATGCAGGCCGATGCGATCAGCCCCGGCAGAAGCCGGGCGAGCGTAGACTCGCGCGCATCGGCGGCGTCGGGGGCGATTGCGACGACGGCCATGATTGCGATGCCTCCTGCCCACAGGGCCATGCCGTATCCGCCCGCCGAGTAGCTCCGTCGAGACGGCGGCCGACCGGCAATCCAGGCCCCGATTGTCATGGCCGCGAACATGGAGCTTCCTGTCCCGTAGACCTGCCCGACGGCGCAGTGGCCTGCGGACCAGGGCGAGCAGGCCCAGATCGCCGCCGCGGCGCCCCATGCCGCCACCGCAGCGAGGATCAACCGCCGCGGTTCGGCGTCCGGCACCGACTGCGCCTGTATCGAATGCGGGCGGTGCGGTTGAGCGCGACTTCCTGCGGTGTCGCGTTCAGCCGACCGGGCGGCGAAGACGCTCAACAGGGCGATGGCAAAGAAGGGGACCGCGGAAAGCAAGACCCACTGCTCGGCGGACAGCCCCGGCGGCGCGGTGGCGGCGTGGATGGTCAATCCGACCGCGACGCCGAGCAGCAGGCTCGGCGTGATTCGTATGGCTTGTCCGCCGCTGTGGGCGACGTGCGCGGACGCCTGGCCGCGAGAGGCGGCCGAGTAAAGCGCCGCCACCTGAAGTCCGGCCGTCATTCCGACGAGACCGACGATTGCGGTCGTCATGACGCACAGGCAGAGGATTTCGGCTGCCGGGGTCCAGAAGAACTGCGCCGACAAGATCGACCACAGGTGGCGGACGGCGACGGCGATGATCAGGCCGGCGAGCATCAGCGTGCCCGACAGCAGCCCCAGGACGGACTGAAGCAGCCACGCGAGTCCATCGGAGGCGTGTCCCTCGGGGCTGGCACGCGTGTTGCCGTCCCCCTTTGCCACAGGCACCGCGCCCCGGATCCGCTCGGCCCAGATGCGGACGAGGGCTATCGCCACACGTCGGGCGGACCAGGGCCCCACGGCCCCGCCGGCGAGAAAGACCCCGACCACGGCGGACCGGATGATCCCCGAAGGCCCGAAGATGGACTCGATGATTCGCACGTAGGCCGGCACGCCAAGGGCGACAGCCGCGCCAAGAAGAAATGCAACGGTCCGCGCGGCCCGGGGCACGGGGTCGGCCGGAAGACGCAGGAAGGTACGTGAGCGACGCGAGGTGCGTTTCGGGAGCGCGGGCGATGGCGGCTGGGCGGTCATCGCGGCATCGGGGCGTTCCCCATGCCTCGCCGGCGCGGTTCGCTTTCGACCGTGCGGCCGCCGCCGCGGGTTTTCCTGAGCGGATGAAGACGGCATTCTCGGCATCGCCGCGGGTAGCATAGCCGCGCGAAACAGGCGACGCCACGCGCAAACAGGGGGCGCAGGCGAAGGTCCTGGGCGGTTCAACCACGGGTACGCCGTTTGACCGGTGCGGGAGCCCGCTCAAGAATACCCGTTATGTCCGGCCGCCCGCCTGATGATTCCGGACGCTTTCCGCGGTGAATGATGACGTGTCTTCCGGGTAACGTCCAACCTTTGCGGGTGGAGTGTGTCGGATGCTGTGAGGCAGACATGATTCGGCAGGAAGGAATGTCCGCGCAATCGGCAAGCCCGTGGGGACTTGCGGCCGCGGTTCTCGCGCTGGTGATTTCGGGTACGGCCTGCGTCGGCAAGGAGCGCTACGCGGCGAACATTTCCTACTGGGTCGGGCCGAAACAGCCGTTGCCTGAGGGGCTCAAGGCCGTGGCGGTGATCGACTCCGCCGTTCAGACCGTCGGAGCGAGCGGGGAAGACCGCGAGCAGAAATGGTCCACCGTCGCGGCGGACATGATTGAGGCGATGCTGCAAGGCGGCGGCAGTCTGGTCGTCGCCAAGCGCCGCGAGACCCAGCGAATCCTGGCGGAGCGGGATCTCAACCTGGCGGGGCTGGTGGACGGTCCGACGGCGGCGCGGGCCGGGAAACTGTTGGCTGTGCAGGGACTCATCACGAGCAAGATCACGATACGCGTGGATATTCAGAAGGGCAGGAAGTCGACGATCGACTGGGTCTCGCTCATGGGCGGGATGATGCGCAGTATGCAGGAAACACGCGATGTGCGGCGCAGGGAGCCGGTGGTCTACCGCGAGGTGCGGCCCGCACGCGATCCGCGGTACTGGCGCAACCCTCACTACGTACGGGATCCGCGGTATGTCTATGTGCCGCGTCCGCGTCCGGGGCCGGTGCACCGGGAGGAGACGACGGCGGCGGGGGGCGGGCTGAGCCTCAAGACAAAGGACGTGGAGGAGATCAGCCGGCACCTGACCGTTCAGTGTTCGTTTGCGCTGATGGATGCGGTGACGGGACGGGTGATCGCGCAGTACTCGCCGCCGCCGTATCAGAAGAGGGACAAGGCTTCTCCGCACTTTCTCTTCGGCAGCTCGATGAGCGAGGCGGACCTGGACCCGGTCGATCACTTCATCGGTGAGCTGGTGGAACGCGCGACGCAGGAGTTTGTCGGGATGCTGGTGCCGGTGCGCGTCGAGTGCCGGTACGACCTCATCGGCAAGGGCAAGGACGGCGAGGCGGGCATCCGGGCCTTGCGTGCGGACGACTACGCGACCGCGATTGCGCGTTTTCAGGCCGAACTTGCGAAGAAGCCAAGGGAACACGAGACGGTCTTCGCGCTCGGCGTCGCCTATGAACTGATGGGCGATCGCGAGCATGCCCTGGAATGCTACCGGCGGGCGGCGTCGATGGAGGGTGTGGACAAGGACGACCTTGCCGTGTACCTGGCCGCGAAGGAGCGACTGACGGATCACATCGGGCGGATTGTTCCGCCGCCCGGGCAGGCTCCGGCAGCACCGCCCGCGGAGAAGCGAGAGGAGCCGGTGTCGGCGTCGCCGCCACCTGTCTCCGATCTGCCGCCCATCTCAGCGCCGGCCGAGCCGACCGCCGCACCCGCGCCCGCGCCGCCGGTCGAGAGTGCGGCAGAGACGAAACCGGCTACGGCGACACAGCCTGCTTCGCCGCCTGCTCCGGAGTCGAGAGGCGTATCGGGGTGGACATGGACGCTGCCAGCGAGCCGGCCGGCGTCGCCGCCGACGAGCCGGCCGGGGTGATTCAGTAGCCGCGCTTCTTCGGACGCCTGGGCGGTGCGGGCGGATCACTCCGGCGGTGCCGGATCAGGCCGTGGGCTTGGCCGCCGCGGCGGCGTCGATGGCCTCGCGGATCTTCTTCAACTGTTTCGGTACGCCGGTCTTCGGGTCTTCCTGGCCCTCGTACTCCAGAGCGATATAACCGCGGTAGTTGGCGTCGCGGAGGATGCGGATGATGCGAGCGTAGTCGGCGTCCTCTTTCGCCTTGCCGTCGGGGCCGAGAAGCTGAACCTTCACGTGCGAGGTGAGGGCCTTCGGCGCGACCTTCGCAATGGCGTTGTAGGGATCTTTCTGCTGGAAGTTCCCCGTGTCGAGGTTTACGCCCAGCCACTCGTGATCGACCTTCTCAATGATCCTGAGAATGTCGTCGGCGGTCTCCGTGAGGTGGCCGTGGTTCTCGAGGGCGAGGAAGACGCCGCGCGGGGCGGCGTAGTCGCAGCAGACCTTGAGGCACTCGACGACCCAGCCGAAAGCGGTGTCGCGCGGGGCGTCGCCGGGCTTGCCGCCGGCGAAAACGCGCATGACGGGGGCGCCGAGCTGGACCGAGTTATCGATCCATCGTTTCACCAGAGCAATCTGCTCGTCGCGTTCCTTGCCCGGCGGAAAACAGAAGCGGTTGCCGACCGAGGTGCCGGAGACGCCGAGGCCGAGCTTGAACGCTTTGGCCTTGAGCGAGTTGAGGTAGGCTTTCTCATCGGAGTCGAAGTAGTACGATGTCAGCTCGACGCCGTCGAGCGGCCAACTGGCGGCGAGGTCAAGCCAGTCATACAGGCTGATTTCGCCCTTCTTGTCGCCGCGGGGCAGGTACTGGCGGTAGGAATAGGCACAGCAGCTCAGCTTGATCTGCGGGGCAATCCGTCCGGGGGCGAACGGAGAACTCTGCGGCACCACGGCCGCAGCCGATGCCCGCGGCCGCACGGCGGCGCCGACCGCCGCCACCACGCCCGCGTTCAATACGTCTCGTCGGGTCAGTTGCATTCGTGTACACTCCTTCGGCGCGGCACCGTGTGCGGCGCCTTGCATCCGTCGTGCGGCATCGCCAGGCCCCGGTGTCCTGCCGGTACGGGCCGGGCGCATACCTGTCACTTGCGTGCACAAGGTACTCGCCCGGCGCAGGGATGCAACCGTGATCTACGTGTGCAACGGTGCTACGGCGCGCGGCAACCGCCCGGCACACGCCGGGGTGCCCGGCGGGGCTATCGGATGTCGGCGTGATACTCCTGCAATGAGCGAACCTTCTCGCCGCCCCGTCGGCGCGCTGCGATGCCCTCCACCGAGGCGGCCGCTGCGCTGAGCGTCGTGATATACGGGATTTTGTACTTGATGGCCGCCTTGCGGATGTAGGAGTCGTCGTACTGGCTCAGCTTGCCAACCGGCGTGTTGACGATGAGCTGGATCTCCCCGTTCTTGATTGCATCCAGGATGTTGGGGCGTCCTTCGTGGAGCTTCTTGATGCACGCCGCCTCGATGCCGTGGGAGACGAGGAAGGCGTGCGTGCCTTCCGTCGCGAGGATCCGGAAGCCCAGCTCGCGAAAGCGGCGGGCCGTGTCGAGGACGGCCGAGTGATCGGCCCGGTTGACGGAGATCAGCACCGTGCCTTCGGTGGGCAGCTTCTGCCGGGCCGCCTCCTGGGCCTTGTAGAAGGCCATGCCGAAGGTACCGGCCATGCCGAGCACCTCGCCGGTTGATCGCATCTCCGGCCCGAGCACGGGATCGACTTCGGGGAACATCGGAAACGGGAAGACGGCCTCCTTCACGCCGAAGTGCCGGATCTTGCCGTGCTTCAAGATCATGTCCATCAGCTTTCTTCCGAGCCTGATCTGCGTGGCGATCCGGGCCATCGGGATGTTGCAGACCTTCGAGACCAGCGGCACGGTCCGTGAGGCGCGCGGGTTGGCCTCCAGCACGTACACGCGGTTGTCCGCGATGGCGTACTGCATGTTCATCAGCCCGACGACGTTGAGTTCCCGGGCGATCACGCGGGTGTACTCCTCGATCGTGGCGAGATGCCGGCCGGGAATGCTGATCGGCGGGATCACGCAGGCGGAGTCGCCGGAGTGGATGCCGGCCTGCTCGATATGCTCCATGATGGCGGGCACAAAGACCTCTGTGCCGTCGGAGACGGCGTCGGCCTCGACCTCGAGGGCGTTCTGCAGGAAGCGGTCGATCAGGATGGGCCGCTCCGGGGTCACATCGACGGCCTTGGCGACGTATTCGCGGAGCATGTCCTCGTCACGGACGATCTCCATGCCGCGCCCGCCGAGCACGTAGGACGGCCGCACCATGAGCGGATAGCCGATCCGGTCCGCGATCGCGAGCGCCTCGTCCAGCGTGCTGGCCATGCCGGACTCCGCCATGGGGATGCCGAGCCGGTCCATCATCCGGCGGAACCGGTCGCGGTCCTCGGCGAGGGCGCTCGTGTCGGGGCTGGGGCCAAGGTTCTTCACGCCCTCGTCCGCGCGCTCCGGCGTGCTATTCAGCGGCGTCGGGCCGCCGAGCGGCCCGCCGCCGAGGACCATGACCTTGCGGCGCGTGCTCGTGCCGACGACATCCGGGGCGTTGTACGTGGAGTAGTAATAGGCCGCGTTTTCCACGCCGCTGACGGGCACGGGGTGCCACGCCTCGACGACGCCCAGCTTCGTGCGCTGCGCACGGATGTCCTTCTCCGGCACGCCCAGCAGCCTGGCGAGGTACTTGTCCGCGAACCCGTCCTTCTTCGCGCGAATGAGCAGCTCGTCGGGCAGCCGCTTGCCCTTGTACGAGAGGA
>CAZMVY010000088.1:0-6500 GCA_964569765.1 uncultured Planctomycetales bacterium | reverse complement strand
TCTCCTCCAGTGCGACGAGCTCCTTCATCTGCTGGATGAACCACGGCTTGATGTAGGTCAGCTCGTGCAGTTGCGTTACGGTCGCGCCCTTCCGGATCGCTTCATACATGATGAACTGGCGTTCACTGGAGGGCTCGCGCAGCATCTTCAGCAGATCTTCGAGGGGCTTGTGGTGAAAGTCCTTCGCGAAGCCCAGGCCGTACCGGTCCTTCTCGAGCGAGCGGATGGCCTTCTGAAACGCCTCCTTGTACGTCTTGCCGATGCTCATCACCTCGCCGACCGCCCGCATCTGCGTGCCGAGCTTGTCTTCGGCGTCGCGGAACTTCTCGAAGGCCCACCGGGCGAACTTCACCACGACGTAGTCGCCCGAAGGCGTGTATTTCTCCAGCGTGCCGTCGCGCCAGTAGGGGATCTCGTCCAGCGTCAGCCCGGCGGCGAGCTTCGACGAGACCAGGGCGATCGGGAAGCCGGTGGCCTTGGAGGCCAGCGCTGACGAACGCGACGTCCGCGGGTTGATCTCGATGACCACGACACGGTCCGTCTTCGGATCGTGCGCGAACTGGATGTTTGTCCCCCCGATGACCTGAATGGCCTCGACGATGTCGTACGAGTGCTTCTGGAGTCGCTTCTGAAGCTCCGGGGCGATCGTGAGCATCGGGGCCGTGCAGTACGAGTCGCCCGTGTGCACGCCCATGGCGTCCACGTTCTCGATGAAGCACACGGTGATCATCTGGTTCTTCGCGTCGCGGACGACCTCCAGCTCCAGCTCCTCCCAGCCCAGCACCGACTCCTCAACGAGGATCTGGCCGATCAGGCTGGCGGCGATCCCGCGGCTCGCCACGACGCGCAGCTCCTCGACGTTGTAGACCAGGCCGCCGCCGGTGCCGCCGAGGGTGTAGGCCGGCCGGATCACGACGGGATAGCCGAGCTCCGCCGCCACCTTCTCCGCCTCCTCCACCGTGTAGCAGATCGTGCTCCGGGGCATGTCGATCCCCAGCTTGCTCATCGTCTGCTTGAAGGCGAGCCGGTCCTCGCCCCGTTCGATGGCGTCGGCCTGTACGCCGATGATCTGCACGCCGTACTTCTCGAGCACACCGGCCTTGTGCAGCTCGGACGCCAGATTCAGGCCTGTCTGCCCGCCGAGGTTCGGCAGCAGCGCATCCGGCCGCTCCTTGGCGATGATCTCCGCGACGGCCTCGAGCGTCAGCGGCTCCATGTACGTCGCGTCGGCCATGCCGGGGTCGGTCATGATCGTCGCCGGGTTCGAGTTGACCAGCACGATCTTATAGCCCAGGCTGTGCAGGGCCTTGCACGCCTGCGTGCCGGAGTAGTCGAACTCGCAGGCCTGCCCGATGACGATCGGGCCGGACCCGATGATCAGTACCTTGTGGATGTCACTGCGTTTGGGCATACGGCGTATCCTTCCATCCTCGGAACCTGGCGGCGCCCGCCGGGGCACCGGACCGATCACACGTACTCCACGGTGGCCGGGGGCTTGGGCGTCAGATCATACAGGCAACGGTTCACACCGGGAATCGACGTGATCCGCTCACAGATCCGCTCGAGCTTCTGCCAGGGCAGCCGGGTTACGGCGGCCTCGCGGGCGTCGGTGCTCTCGATGCAGCGCACGACGATGATGTGTCCGAACTCCCGCCGTTGATCGCGGATGCCGGTGGCCCGGTCGTTCAGGAGCACGGCAAGGTATTGAAACGCCCCCGAGTCGGCCAGCTCCTCCTCCACGATGGCGGTGGCCGTCCGCACGATGGCGAGGCGTTCACGCGTGACCTCGCCGACGATCCGCGCGGCCAGCGCCGGGCCCGGGAACGGCATCCGTCCCCAGACGGCCGGCGGCAGGCCGAGGGCCCTGGCCACCTCGCGGACGCCGTCCTTGCGAAGCGTCTTGAGCGGCTCGAGCACCGAGTAGCCGTACGCCTGCTCCGGCGAGATTCCGAGCTGCTCCAGGATGTTGTGCTGCCGTTTGATGCCGGCCACGGTCTCTTCGATGTCCGTCAGGATCGTGCCGTGCAGCAGGAACTTCGCGCCGGATTCCCTCACGAGCCGGCCGAACACCCCGGCGTAAAACGTCTGCGTGATCGCCTCGCGCTTGGCCTCCGGGTCGGTCAGCCCCGCCAGCGCCCGCAGGAACTCCTCCCGGGCGTCGACGAGTTGCACCGGGATGCCCATGTCACGGAAGGTCTGGACGACGCGCTCCGGCTCATCCTGTCGCATCAGGGCATTGTCCACAAAGACGGTCTTCAACCGTTCGCCCAGCGCGCGATGCCCGAGCGCCGTCACGACGGAGCTGTCCACGCCGCCGCTAAGGGCATTGATTGCAATCGCCGGGCCGACTGTCGCTCGGATCGCCGCTACCTGTTCCTCAATGAACTTCCGTGGGTCCATGCGTATCTCCTTCGCCGTTGCCGATTCCATCCCGACACGCCGTTCCGCCGGCACGGCCCGTCCGGCTGCCGGCGCGTCCGACACGGCGGGCTGCGCATCCTATCACAGGCGGCTCCGCGCGGCACTCATGTCTTCTCGCGGGCAACGGGACTCCGCGCCGGCCGGCGGCATAGCGCGGCATGCTTGTGCCGATGCCGGGCATCGGGCGCGGTTCCGGGTACCGGAGCGCCCGGCAACGCGGCGATCGGGAGTGAGCAGCCGCCGGAGCGTGGCAAGGTTCGCGCGGTCGAGGTCGCGGCCGCGGGCGTCCTTACCCTTGGGGGTCTCGAGGATCATCGGCAGCCCGCCGAAGCGGGGATCGTTGACCAGATGGCGGAAGGCGGCGCGGCCGAGTCTGCCCTTGCCGATGTGCTCGTGACGATCCACGCGCGAGCCGCGCCCGCGCTGCGAGTCGTTCACATGGAAGCAGCGCACGAGCGACAAGCCGACTGCGCGGTCGAGTTCGGCCATGGTAGCTGCGTATCCTTCGGGAGAGATCAGGTCGTAGCCGGCGGCGAAGACGTGGCAGGTGTCCACGCAGACGCCGGCCCGTTCATCTTCGCGGACGCGGGCGAGGATCGCCGCAAGGTGTTCGAAACGGTGGCCGAGCGACGTGCCCTGCCCGGCCGTCGTCTCCAGAAGCACCCGCACGCGAAAACCGCGCGTCCGCCGGTGGATCTCGTTGAGGGCCCGGGCGACCCGACGGAGGCCGTACGCCTCGCCAGCGCCCACGTGCGAGCCCGGGTGCGTCACGAGATGCGGTATGCCCAGCCGCTCGCAACGCGTCAACTCGTCCACGAACGCCTCGATGCTTCTGTTCCACAAGGCGTCATCCGGCGACGCGAGGTTGATCAGGTACGTGTCGTGCGCTACGACCGGGGCGACGCCGCTTCGCCCGGCCGCTTCGTTCCACAGCCGGACGTCCTCATCCGCGAGCGGCTTGGCCCGCCACTGCCGCTGGTTCTTCACGAAGACCTGCATGCAGTCGCAGCCGACGCGCCGGGCCTCGGCGAAGGCATTGTGCAGGCCGCCGGCGATCGACATGTGGGCGCCGAAGCGGGGCGCCGATCCTCGTGTTTGCATTGCGATGGCGTTCCCGGGTTCGCGTCGGGGGAGTCGTACCGACGGCGCTGCCATGCCGGCCGTACGGACGAGCCGGGACGCGGAGAAGGGCGGTCGGCCGAGCACGCATGTCTGGGGAAACCACGTGCACCCGAACTTCAGGTCCGTCGATGCCTGGGGCCGCCTCCTTCTCCGCGCCTCCGCACGCGTATTATCTCAATCCCCGATGATCTTTACCAGCACCCGCTTTCGCCGGCGACCGTCGAACTCGGCGTAGAAGATCTGCTCCCACGGCCCGAAGTCCAGCTTGCCGTCCGTCACCGCGATAACCACCTCGCGCCCCATGACTTGGCGCTTCAGGTGGGCGTCGCCGTTGTCCTCGCCCGTGCGGTTGTGGCGGTATCGTGAGATCGGCTCGTGCGGGGCAAGCTTCTCGAGCCACTCGTCGTAATCCTCGATGAGACCGCTCTCCGCGTCGTTGATATAGACGCTGGCCGTGATGTGCATCGCGTTGACGAGGCACAGTCCCTCGCGGATGCCGCTTTCGCGGAGAGCGTCCTCGACCTGATCGGTGATGTTGATGTACTCGCGGCGTTGCTTCGTAGTGAACCAGAGTTCCTTGCGGAAGGACTTCATGATCGGCCTCCGATCGGGACCAAGGCGAACCGCCAAGATGCCGGATCACCAGAAAGGCCCTTGGCCTTCGGCGGCTCCCTGGCGATCTTTGCGTCTGCGGGTATCGTGTCAATCAGGTATTGTCGAGCTTCTGCCACTCCACGCGCGGGGCGTCGCCCCAGAGGAGTTCCAGGTCGTAGAAGAGCCGGTGTTCTGCGTCGAAGACGTGGACCACGACGTCCACGTAGTCCGCGAGGATCCACTGGGCGTTCTCGTAGCCGGCGAGACCGAATCGTTTCTGCCCGTGCTCCTCGGCGAACTCGTCGATGTGGTCGATGATCGCCCGCATCTGACGGTCCGAGGTGCCCGTGCAGATTACGAAGAAGTCGGCGATGGCCGTGAGGTCGCGCAAATCGAGCACCACCACGTCTTCGGCGTGTGCGTCGTGCGCGATCCTCGCGACCTCCGCGGCAAACCGCCGGCCTTCGATTGTCTTCTTCGCCGCCTTGGCCAAGCGAACCTCGTCAACTTCCCCGCGCGCTTCCCTCGACCGCGGCTTCGAACTGTTTCTCCTCGGGCGTTTCGCGCTTGGACTGCCAGATCGCCCAGAACAGGCCCGCCAGACCGACCAGGATCGCACCCCAGAAGAGGGCGTCGTAGCCCTTCTGAACGACCTCCACGTTGTGCTGCCGCAGCTTCGCGATCACGAAACCGTCGTACGGCAGGATCAGACCGATGATCAGCAGGCTGACCATGTTCATCACCTTGATCAGCGGATTGATCGCCGGGCCCGCCGTGTCCTTCAGCGGATCGCCCACCGTGTCGCCGGTCACGCTGGCCTTGTGCTTCTCCGAGCCTTTGCCGGTAGTCTCCGTTCGCGGCTCATCCTCGATCGTTTTCTTGGCGTTGTCCCAGGCGCCGCCGGCGTTGGCCATGAAGACCGCCAGCAACTGTCCTGAGACGATCATCCCGCCCAGGAACCCGGCCAGTGCCACGACGCCCAGACCGAACCCGACGAGCACGGGCACCAGGATTGCCAGCAGACCGGGTCCGATCAGCTCCTTCTGCGCGGCGGTCGTGCAGATGTCCACGACGCGGCCGTAGTCGGGCTTCTTGGTGCCTTCCCAGATCGCCTTATCACGGAACTGGATGCGGCATTCCTTGACGATCAGAAACGCGGCGCGGCCGACCGCCCGGATCGTCATCGAGCTGAACAGGAACGGCACGGCGCCGCCGATCAGCATGCCGATGAAGAGCGTGGGGCTGGAGATCGTGAGCATGGACGCGACGGTGGCGTACACCTCCTTGCCGATGCCCGCCGTTTCGCCCTGTCCGCCCGACCCGACGGACACGATATAGCTGTTGAACAGCGAGACTGCCGCGATGACGGCCGATCCGATCGCGATGCCCTTCGTGATCGCCTTGGTGGTGTTCCCGACGGCGTCGAGGTCGGCGAGGATCTGGCGGGCCTCCTTGTACTTCGCGGGGCCCATTTCCTTCTCGTCGTAGCCCATCTCGCCGATGCCGTTGGCGTTGTCCGCGACGGGGCCGAACACATCCATCGAGATCGTGTTGCCGGTGAGGGTGAGCATGCCGATGCCGCACATGGCCACGCCGTAGGCGACGAACGTTGCGTTCGTGCCCTGGTAGATCAGAATGCTGCCGAGGATCGCGCCGGCGATGATGAGGACGGCCATGACGGTGCTTTCGTAACCGACGGCGAAGCCCTGGATGATGTTCGTTGCGTGGCCGGTCTGGCAGGCCTTTGCGAGGCTCTTGACCGGCGAGAACTCGGTGCCGGTGAAGTACTCGGTGCACTTGTTGAGGGCCACGGCCAGCACGATGCCGATGAGGCAGGTCCAGGCGGGCCGCATGTCGAGCCCCTGGATGCCGAGGTTGGCCCAGAAGGGCAGGTTCGTCACGTAGTCCTTGATGTTGTCCCAGTTCGGGTAGCTCGAGTCGAAGCGGAAGTAGAAGAAGCCGAGGATCAGAAAGCCCAGCACGCTGATCGTGGAGCCGAGCACGAAGCCCCGGTTCACGCCCTTCATGGCGGCCGCGACGCTGCCCTTATCGCCCGTGCGGACGCTGTAAGTACTGATGATGCTCGCGATGACCCCGATGGCACGCACCAGCAGCGGGAAGATGACGCCCTTGTGGCCGAAGCTGGCGATACCGAGGATCATCGCCGCAACGATGGTCACCTCGTAGCTCTCGAAGATGTCGGCGGCCATCCCGGCGCAATCGCCCACGTTGTCGCCGACGTTGTCGGCAATGGTGGCAGCGTTGCGCGGGTCGTCTTCGGGGATGCCGGCCTCGATCTTGCCCACGAGGTCCGCGCCGACGTCGGCCGCCTTGGTGTAGATAACGCCGGCGCCCCGCATGAA
>CAZMVY010000087.1:12630-17690 GCA_964569765.1 uncultured Planctomycetales bacterium | reverse complement strand
GCGAGTGAAGGCCTGGCCCCGTCGTGCCGCGCACACTGGCGAGCAAGCCGAAAGTGGCACACGGGTGCATGGCCGCACGCGCGCGGTTGCGCCGGGTGGCACGGTCAAGCGAGGCGAGCTTCGCGAGCCGAGTTTGGCCGTGGGATGGCGGAAGACGGGGCCTCTTCATTGGCGAGCTCGGCCGTTTGCGCCAGGAAGACACCTTCTCCGTCCCACGGCCAAGCGATTGACCCGGCGAAGCCGGGATCGCTTGACCGTGCCACCCCGCCGTCACCGACTCATCCTCCGTAGCGGCGGACGCAATCGAGGAGATGGCGGTAGGCGGCGAGCGAGACCGTCGGCGGCACGGAGTGGTCGATGTGGTAGATGTAGCCGCCGCCCGCCGCGGCAATGGGAATCTTCGCGGCCACCTCGTGCTCAATCGCCGCGGCATCTCCGGTGGCGATGACGTCCGCATCGATATTGCCGATCAGGCAGAGCCGGCGACCATACTGGCGCTTATAGTCGCGGACGTCGTTGCCGGCGCGGACCTCGAGCGGGTGAATGGCGTCGCAGCCGGCTTCGAGCAGCAACGGAATCAGTTGGCCGACGTTGCCGTCGCAGTGGAAGAGAAACCGCATGCCGTGGGCGCGCGCGAACTCGCCGAACCGCTTCCAGTGCGGCAGCACGTAGCGGCGGGCGTCGTCGGGCGAGAACAGCATCCCGCCGCGATAGCACAGGTCGCTCCAGAACCAGAGGGCGTCGAAGCGATAGCCGCGGGCGAGCGTCAGCTCCAGCATCGATAGCACGTAGTCGGAATACGTCGCGACCATGTCCGCGACGAGATCGCCCTCCAGCGCCATCGCCATAAGCCCCTGCTCGAAGCCCATCGTCAGATGAATCACGAACCACATGGGCTCGGCGGGCGTGACGGCGGTGAAGAGACCGGCCGCGACGGCGGAGCGGTAGTCCGCCTCCGCAGCGGGGTTGTTGAACCGGGCAGGGCCGGGCGCGAGTGTCGGCTTGACCTGCTGCCACTCGTCCCACGTGCTCAGCGCGGGGGCCAGCGTGGTCGGAGGCTCGTAGGAATGGAGCCACTCCTTGACGGTCTTGCCGTAGCGGTCGGTGTAGACGCGGTAGTCGGCGGTCTGTTCGAGCGTGCGCTCCGGAAGGCCGAACGAGGGATCGAACAGGTCGTTGATGCAGGCGATCCGATCGAGACCGAAGTAGTCCACCGGGTCGGCGTCGGCCGGGAAGCCCTCGCGCCGCCATCGCTGAAGCGTCTCGGGCCAGAAGGCGGTCTCGCACATGGGCAACCGGTCCGGTTGCCGTCGTTCGAGTGCGGCCAGGATGCGTTGCCGGGAGGTCATGGCTTGCAGCTCCTCACGACGCCCACGCCGAACGCGGCCGCCGATCGACCGGCGACGCCGGAGTTCAGAACGTCAGTTTCGCCAGGCGCGCGACCGCCTCGCGAATCCGGTCGGCATCGGTCGTCAGCGCGGCACGGAAGTAACCTTCGCCGGCCTTGCCGAAGCCGACGCCGGGGATCAGGACGACCGCCGCCTCTTCCAGCACTCTGGCCGCGAAGGTCATCGAGTCGTACCCCTTCGGGCAGGCGCCCCAGACGTAGAACGTCGCCTCGGGCCTGCGAACACGACAGCCGATCTTCTGGAGCCCCGCCACCAGAATGTCGCGCCGCTCGGCGTAGAGATCCTGCATCGCGCGGATCTCGATCCGGTCGATCCCCCGATACGCCTCCACGCCGGCCCATTGGATCGCGTTGAACTGGCCGGAGTCCAGGTTCGACTTCACCTTGGCCAGGGCGGCCAGCGCGTCGGCATTACCCACGGCGAAGCCGAGCCGCCAGCCGGTCATGTTGAACGTCTTGGAGAGCGAGTGGAACTCGATCGCGACATCCTTCGCACCGGGGATCTGCAGGATGCTCATCGGTCGGCGGCCGTAGTAAAGCTCGCTGTACGCGGCGTCCTGGGCGATGAGGATGTCGTTTTCCCTGGCGAAGGCGACGGCCTTCTCGAAAAACTCGCGAGGGGCGACGGCGGCCGTCGGATTGTTCGGATAGTTCAGGTACATCAGCCGCGCCTTCCGGCGAATGTCGGCGGGGACGGCGTCGAGGTCGGGCAGCCAGTTCCGCTCTTCGCGCAAATCCATGATGAACGGCATGCCGCCGGCGAACAGCGTCGCCGCCGAATAGACCGGGTAGCCCGGCTGCGGCACAAGCGCGCAGTCGCCGGGGTTGAGCACCGCCAGCGGGAGGTGGCCGAGGCCCTCCTTGCTGCCGATGATCGTGATCAGCTCCGTCTGCCAGTCGAGCTCCACGCCGAATCGCTGCGCAAACCACGCGGCCGTCTGCCGGCGAAACTCGGGCACGCCGGTGTCGAAGGGGTAGCGGTGGTTGGCGGGATCGGCGACGGCCCGTTGCATGGCCTCGACGACGAAGCCGGGGGTGGGTTTGTCCGGGTCGCCGACGCCGAGATCGATCACATCAACGCCGGCAGCGAGGGCAGCCCGCTTTTTTCGGTCGATTTCAAGGAAAAGGTACGGTGGCAGGGCATTGAGACGGTCGGCACGCTGGAAGGCCATGAACTCACCATGGACAATCGGGTCTACGCAAAGCGGGCAGATTCTACGGGATCGGGCCGCGCGGTCAAGGCGTGCGGCAGACGCGTGCTACCGGAACCAGAGCGACGCCGCGCCGATCATCCCCGCATCGTTGCCCAGGGCCGCCAGATCGATCGTCGTCCGCTCCAGAACGTAGGGCTGCGCGATATCGCGGAAGCTCTCGCGGACGGACCGCAGCAGCGGCCGGCCGATCGCCGCCACGCCACCGCCCAGGAGCACGCGTTCGGGCATGTAGATCACGCACCAGGTTTCGATGCCCGCAGCCAGCCAGCGGCAGCACCGATCGACGACGGCCCGGGCCGACGCGTCACCGGCCCGGATCGCCTCGGCCAGTTCCGGGCCGCTGAGCTGCCCGCGTTTACGGCGCAGCCGCGCCAGCCGGCCGTGTGGATGCCGGTCGGCCGTCTCGTTCGCAACGCGCTCGAACCCGCGCGCGGAGGCGTACATCTCCAGACAGCCGCGGGCCCCGCACTGACAGCGAAGGCCGTCCGGGTTGACGATGACGTGGCCCAGGCTGCCGGCGACGTGGTTCCGCACGCGAAGCACCTTGCCGTCGAGGATCACGCCGCCGCCGATGCCCGTGCCGAGCGTAGCCACCAGCAGCCGGCGGACGCCCCGCCCGGCGCCGAAATGGTACTCCCCGAGCGCAGCGGCGTTGGCGTCCACGTCGAACTGCACCGGCAGGGGAACGGCCCGTGCGAGCCGACGCGGAAACGGCGTCCCCGTCAGGTTGGGCATGTTCGCGACGAGTTGGACGCGCTGGAGCGTCTCGTCCAGATATCCGGGCATCACCACGCCGGCGCCCCGGGGCCTGGCCCGGTGCTTCTTCGCCGCCTCGATCATCCGCCGGATGCCGTCGGCGAGAAGGCCGACTACAGCGGGCAGGCTCATCGTACCGTCGAGGGGCCGCTGGTCACGCTGCACGATGGTTCCGTCATCGCGGACGAGCGCAATCTTCGCGCTCCGCCCGCCGATATCCACGCCGATCGCAAAGGCATACTTGTGTTTTCCGGAAGGCATGGCGCGATCCTAGCCGAACCCGCCGAGGCCGGGCAAGTGCGTCGCGGCGAGCCCGCGACAAAAAACGCGAAGGCGCCCGCTCGGCGGAGCGAGGCGCCCTCGTATCTGATCTGCCCGTGCCGACGTTTCGAGAGCCCGCTACTGGCCGGTGTCGGCGGCCAGTTCCGAATCGCGGATGGCGTACACCCGCTCCAGGTCTGCGGCAACGCCCGGCTCCGCCGCGTTGAGCTGGTACGCCTTGCGCAGGTGCGTCCCGGCGAGCCGGACATCACCGGCCTGCAGATACAGCCGCCCCAGTTCGGCGTAGGCGGCGGCATTCTCCGGATCCAGCTTGATCGCTATGTGGTAGGCCCGCGCCGCGTTGTCGAAATCGCCGCGCTTGGCATACTGCTTGCCCAGGAAGATGTGGAATCTCGGGTCGGGGCGGTTCTGAATGGAGATCTGCTGCGCACGAGCCAGCGCCACGTCGGCCTTTCCCCGCAACTCCAGCGCCTCGTTCTGCGCGCGGATGGCGGCATCGTAGTTCGGCCACTCGCGGATGGCTTGGCCGTAATAGATCAGGGCGTTGTCCAGCTCGCGGTTGGCCCCGGCGACGTCACCCTCGCGGAGCTTCTTTTCGGCGATGCTGCGGTAGCACAGGCCCATGTAGTAGTTGGATTCCGCATCGTTCGGTCGCTGCTCGATGCAGTGCCGAAACGTGGCCATCGCCTCGATGTGCCGCTGCTGCTCGTACAGAGCGATACCCGCCTTGCGTTCCTGGGCAACGTTTGGCGTGCAGCCGGCCAGGAACCCTGCAACGCAGAGGACCGCTGCGACAAGCCGGAATTGATTGATTGCCATGTTCAGCCTCCTTGGCCTCGGCGTGGACCTCCATGCGCGATAGAATCGTATCGCCCGCCCCCGGTGAGTTCAAGTCACCTGCGGGCAGGAATGCGCAAATGGTACCCGACGGACCGCGCCGTTACGTAGTCCAACAACATGACTTATCGGCTTTCCGTCACTGGGACTTGATGCTGGAGCAGACGGAGGCCCTGGCTACATGGCAACTCGGCGTGCCGCCGGAGCTTGTGGCAGCCTCGGCAGAACCCGAAGCGCCAGCCGCCACCGCCCCCTTGGATACCCAGGGCATCCCCGCCAAGCGGCTCGCCGACCATCGCAAGGCCTACCTGGACTATGAGGGTCCGATTTCCGGCGACCGGGGCGAGGTCCATATCGTGGATTCGGGAACCTATACCGTGTTGGCCGCCGACGAAATGGAATGGCTCATCGAGGTGGCTGGGCGTGTCTTGCGAGGCCGATTTCGCCTCGTCCGCGGCGGCGAGACCCCCGATGGCTGGCGGCTCATCCGCTGCCGCGGAGATGCCGCGGAAGCGGCTCGCCGCGGAACGGAATCGCTCCCTGCTCCACCCGGACGCCGCAGC
>CAZMVY010000087.1:6093-12620 GCA_964569765.1 uncultured Planctomycetales bacterium | reverse complement strand
AACTCCGCCGGCACGTGCACCCCGGCCAGGAGATCCTCGGCCCGGGGGAACTTCGGGGCGGCCTCCCTGCTGTTTCGGGCGTGGGCATCGAACTGTCGAAGAGGCTCCCGGACAAGCACGGCCGGCACGGGCAATGAGCCGGCCCGCACATCCGTAAGGCGAAGGAGCAGTCCCTTGTCGTCCGCGTCGAGCCGCACCCGCACGCTCAGCACCGTGCGGACTTTGCCAAGCGTCACCGTGCCGGCCAGCACGACGCGGTCCGGCTCGAACCCGATGAACGGATCTTCCATCATCGGCGGAACCCACTTGCGGATTTCGGGCCACATCTGTTCGCGGGCGCTGAGCCAGGCGTTCAAACGATCCTGCGTGATGCGGAACTCGAAGACGCCACCAGCCTGCATCTTGTCGTCGAAGGCGTTGTTGCAGGCGACCAGATCATCCTTGACGCCCTGAAGGTCGGCGGCGGATACCTGGACCGGCGTGTACCAGGCCGGGATATGCTGAAACAGCATCCAGCCCGTAAGGCCGCTGAGGAGAAGCACGGAAACGAGGAGGGCGCATACCCGCTTCGCAATCCGTCGCCGAGTCCTCCGATCGCTCGCCATTGCCCCCGGGTACCCTCTGCGCCCGGATCCGTCAAGGACGAAACCGCCGCTGACGAGCGCCTTGCCGCAGTGCGGTCGGACGGGTCGCCGCATCCCGGCGCCGGACGTATACTACACGCGCCATGACGCTCCTTATCGTCCCGATCACCGCCGGTACGTTTGAGCAGGCGAAGGCCGACCTGTTGCGTGCCAGGGCCGCCGGTGCGGATATGGTCGAACTCCGTCTGGACTGCATGGCGAACCTCGCCGAGGCCGACTTGGCGGCGCTTCGACAGACGGCCGGAGAGGATATCCGTCTTCTTATGACCCCGCGCGGCCGCGAGGAGGGAGGCGCGGCCTGGGGGATTCATGACCCCGAGCGACTGGCCAGGCTGTTCGCGGCCGCACCGTATGCCGAGCTCGTGGATGCGGAACTGGCCGTGTGGGAGGCGGGAGTGGAAAGCCGCGATCGCATCGTGCGAACCGTCTCGCGCCTGTCACGCGGAACGCCCGGCGGAGCGAGGCTCATTCTCTCCGCACACGATTTCGCGCAGCGTCCGGCGGCGCTCTGCCGCATCGTCGCGCGGATGAACGAAATCGCGGAATGCGACGTGGCCAAGGTGGTCTTCTGGGCCCGACACATCTCCGAATGTTTCGAGCTGTTCGACCTGATGCGCGACAACCCGAAACCGGTGATCGCCATCGCGATGGGCGAGGCGGGACTGATCACGCGCATCCTGGCGAGGAAATTCGGCGCGTTCGCCACGTTCGCCTCCCTCGAAGCGGGCAAGGAGTCCGCGCCGGGGCAAATCACGATCGACGAGATGAAGAACCTCTACCGCTGGGATGCGATCCGCCCGGATACGGCCGTCTACGGCGTGATCGGTAACCCCGTCGGCCACTCGATGAGCCCGGCGATCCACAACGCGGCGTTCGCTCGCGCCGGCGTCAACGCGGTTTACGTGCCGTTGCTCATCGAGCCGACGTACGAGCACTTTGAGGACTTTCTCCGCGAGGCGCTCGCCCGCCCGTGGTTCCACCTGCGCGGCGTGAGCATCACGATCCCGCACAAGGCCAACGCCCTTCGCTTCGCCCGCCGGCACGGGGGCGAGATCGAGCCGCTCGCCGAACGTATCGGCGCCGTGAACACGCTGACATTCCGGGCCGGCCGCATCGAAGCGCACAACACCGACTACGCCGCGGCCCTCGACGCCCTGACCGATACGCTCGGCTGCTCGCGCGGGGACCTGCGCGGCATCGAGGCGGCCGTGCTCGGCGCGGGCGGCGTCGCCCGGGCGATCGTCGCCGGCCTGTGCGACTGCGGCTGCCGCGTGACGATCTACAACCGCACGGCCGAGCGCGCGAAGCAGCTCGCCGACGAGTTCGGCGCGACGGCCGCGCCGAACGACGAACGCGTCCGGTCGGACACGAAGATCGTCGTGAACGCCACCAGCATCGGCATGCACCCGAACACGGATGAGACGCCGCTGCCGGCGGATCGCCTCCGCGAGGACATGACCGTGTTCGATACGGTCTACAACCCCCTCGAGACGCGTCTGCTCCGCGAGGCCCGTGCGGCCGGCTGCCGCACGGTGGACGGCGTGACGATGTTCGTCAACCAGGCGGCAGCCCAGTTTGAGCGCTGGACCGGGCAGCCCGCTCCGCGCGAGCGGATGCGCGACATCGTGGTTCGTCACCTCCGCTCATAGCATCGTTTTCGATCCGGCCGTCACGCGTTCCGCGCACCGCCGCCCGGTTGCGCCTGCGCCTCTGCCGCACCGGGCATGGGAAGTCTCTCTGCCCGGAAACGGCGCAAGCGATCCAGGCGGTCGATCCACCGGCGGTTTTCGGCAGTTTCCCGGCGCGAGCAACGGGGTGCGTGACAATTCCCGCGGCGTTGGGTGCCATGCCCAAGTCCCCGGTTTACCGGGGCGCGGGCATGTAGAGCGCGGCCCAACCCGGGTTCATCATGCCCGCGCCCGCCTGAAGGCGAGCTTGGGCATGGCACCCGCGCGTTCTCCGTTCCCGCCGATGCTGTCACGGACCCCGAGCAACGCGTCCGGCCGGAAAGGGGTTGACGCGCCCCGCCCGAACGCGTACGATGCCCGTTGGTATTACGAATGTGACAATCGTAATACGGCCGGAGGATCCTCGGGAACCACTGTTTCGGAAAGGAGAATGTACGATGCGACGGACGAGCCTGGGTGTTGCAGTATCTGTGGCGGCTTTGGCGGGGGCAGTCGGGGCCCAGGAACCCGATTGGGCAAACATGCCGTACACCTCGATTGCGGCGTACGAGGTAATTGACGCGAACGGCTACGGCACGTTTCCCTTGACGGACCCGATCCGGATGCGGGGCGTCCTCCTGAACCGTCCGCAGGATATGCTCAAAGGCACGGCCGGAGCGCCGGGATTCATGGGCGGGCAGTGGCAGGTGTTTTTCCAGACGGCTGATCCGGGCGAGTGGGGCGGCACCGCGATGTGGATGCGACAGAACATCGGGAATATCAGCGGCAACCCCTCAGGCAACTACACCAACGCGGAGTGGGTTGCCGAGATGGCGAGGCTGAGCTATGACGCGGCGTCGGGGCACCGCTTCCGGCCCGGCGATCTCGTCGAGGTCCGCGCCCGCGCGCCGGGCCTGTTCAACGCCGGCAAGACGAACATCAACGAGCAGCATAACAAGGATCCGAACCAGAACTTTGACATCGTCCTGATCCAGGCGAACGCGGGTCTGCCCGCCCCGACGCAGATCAGCCTGTCGGACGTGAAGGACGCCGGCGATGCGTTCCGCTTCGACCCGACCCGGACAAGCGGCGCCGAGCTTTATCAGGGCACGCTGGTGCAGATCGCCGACGTAAGCTTCACGGGCACCGCAGACTGGGGGCCGAACGGCCAGATGACCATTCAGGACGGAACGGGGCGCACCCTGCCCGTCCTGCTCGGACGCTCGCGGGGGTTCAGCCTCTACCCGGCGCCGGCCGGCAGCTTCACCATCGTGGGAATCTTCGATCAGGAGGACAAGATCACCAGCGACGGCTGGAAGAGCGGGTATCGGCTCTGGGTGATGGGTTACGACGGAAGCCGTTTCCTCATTCCAACGGCGCCCGGCGATACCGACTGCGATGGAGATGTGGACCTGGCGGACTTCAACGTGTTCCAGGCCTGTTTCAACGGACCGAATCAGCCGGCGAAGCAGAGCGACTGCGACGACGTGGATTTCGACTTCGACGGCGATGTGGACATGGCCGACTTCGGCGAGTTTCAGGGCTGTTTCAACGGCCCCAACCGTCCGGCGAAGTGTCCGTAAGTTCGGGTTTCCCGGCGCCTCGGGCGCCAGGAAGGCTACCGGCAATGTGGACGTCCGGTGTTTGCCGCAAGAATGAACCCGCCCCGGCGCGAGGGCGACCGGCTCGAGCCGGGCGCGGGTTCAGCCTGATCGAGCTGCTCGTCGTGGCGGCGATCATTGCCCTGCTCGTGAGCATCCTTCTTCCGTCGCTGGGCAGAGCGCGGATGCAGGCGCGGATCGTCCGCGTGCATTCCGACCTCCGACAGATCACGCTCGCCCTCGACGCCTATGCGATGAACGCCCGCGACCGGCTCCCCCCGACGCGATTCGCCTGCAACACGAATGTGAACTACCAGCTCCCCATCGAGCTGGCCCGCGACCGGTTCCTCGCCCGCAGCGCCAGCGCGATTCCTCAGGCCGCGATGCAGGACGAATTCGATCCGGCAAACACCTACAAGTACGTCGCTCCGGGGCCGATTTATCAGAACGGCACCTTCTTCGACGCGCCGGACAAGCCGTGGAAACCCCGGGCGCAGATCTGGGTGCCGGATGACTTCCCCAACAGCCGCCGCGACGCGGGGCGCTTCTACCACAACTTCACGGGAGAGCCCAGAAGCCCCGTGAGATACGCCGTATGGAGCGTCGGCCCGGACGTCCAATCCCCGAAGTTCCCGCGGCAGCCGGCTTCTGCGAATATCGACGAATCGAAGTTCCCCCTGCCCCGACGATTCTGGCTGACGCACGCGGGAGATACCGGCCTCATTACGCATATCCGGGCCGACAACGGAATCACGTACGCGAGTCCCTGAACGTCGCGAGATACCCCGCCCCCGCCGCTCGACCGCTGCCGGCGCGCCGCACGCAGCGGGAGTCGCCCGCTCGCGCCCGAGAACGGTTGACAGGCCCGCACGTCGCTCCGTACCCTCGATGCGAAGGATGCCGCCTCGCAGGAGCCGTGTTGCTGTTTTCGAGGGTACGCCATGTCCCATCTGGTCCGAACCAGCCTGGCGATCGAGAAACCGCTCTACGAACAGTTGGAGAAGCTCGTCCGGAGCAGCGGCTACCGGAACCGCTCCGAGTTCATCCGGGACATGATCCGCGAGCGGCTGGTGCAGAGCCAGTGGGCCCGAGACCGGGAAGTCCTGGGCACGATCACGCTGGTGTACGACCACCATCGCCGGAAACTGCCCGAGAAGCTGATCGACCTGCAGCACCATCATCACACGCACGTGCTGGTCACCACGCACGTGCACCTGAGTCACGACCTCTGCGCAGAGGTGATCCTGGTCCGCGGCCGCGCCAGCCTCGTCCGGGAGCTTGCCGACGCGATGCACCGGCAGAAAGGCGTGCTCACGGCCGAGCTGTCGATGTCCGGCACCGGCGCCGGGCTTCATTGACCGCCGTCGTCCGCTGCGGCTAATGCGGATGCAGGTGACGAAGGATATGCGGCCGCTCCAGCCTGTGCCGAAGCATCAGCTCCTCATCGGACAGAAGCGACACGGTCGGCCCCTCCGCGACGATCGTCCCCGCATCCAGCACGAGCACGCGGGAACACAGCTCGACGACAAGCTCCAGGTCGTGCGTCGCGATGATCTTCGTGATGGGGATCTGCCTCAACAGCTCCTTCAGCTCGCGGCGGCTGCACGGATCGAGGTCGCTGCTCGGCTCATCCAACACCAGAATCCCCGGCTCGCACGCCAGCACACCCGCAAGGCACACTCGCCGTTTCTCGCCGCCGCTGAGGTGATGGGGAGGGCGGTTCTCGAAGCCCTGCAGACCCACGCGCGCCAGCGCCTCGCGAACCCGGCGGCCTACTTCCTCCTCGCTCAGCCCGAACTGCCGGGGACCAAATGCCACATCCTCGAACACCGTCGGGCAGAACAACTGATCGTTGGGATCCTGAAACAACAGCCCGACCGTGCGCCGGATCGCATGCACGTTATCCGCCGTCAGCCTCTCGCCCGACACGCTGACCGCGCTTTCCCCGGTGAGGTGTTCGGGCAGAAGCCCGTTCAGGTGAAGCAGCAGCGTGCTCTTGCCGGCCCCGTTGGGCCCGATCAGCCCGACGCTCTCGCCCGGTGCCACGGAGAAGGTGACGCCCCGCAGAGCGTCGGTCCCATCGGGGTAGCGGAACACGAGGTCGCGGACCTCGATCGCCGGTGTCATTGCCACCCCCGGGCGCACATCGCCGAGTAAACCCGCTCCGCCCGCTCGCTGGCCCGCACGAAAAGCTGGCTGACGACCGTGGCCAATGCCTTCCACTGCCGGCCGCGCTTCGGAACGAACGTGCGGCTCATCCGCGCACGCCTCATCCGCTGCGCTTCGTCCGCCAGAACGAACAGATAACGATACATCAGCATCAGCGTCGTGATCAGCAGCCCCGGTACCCGCAGCGCCTTGAGTACGCGAAGCAGATCGGCGAACGGGGTCGTATTCGACAGGAGAAGCATGGTCAGCAGGCACAGCGTGCATCGCACGACCAGCAGCAGCATGAGCCGCCAGCCGCCGGGCTGGAACACCGCCAGAAGAGCCACACCCAGCACCAGCGGTTCAAGCATCAGCAGCCGCCGCAGAAGAAACGACGGCGGAATCCGACTCAGGCCGGCGGCCAGCAGCAGCAAACCGGCCGGAACCGCCATCAGCGGCAGGTACCT
>CAZMVY010000087.1:0-6083 GCA_964569765.1 uncultured Planctomycetales bacterium | reverse complement strand
CGTCAGGGCCGCCGCCAGCTTGCCCGCGGCCGGCAGACGATGAATGACACTGTCGGATCGACTGTGGCGATCCAGGAAGTCGGGTTGCATGCGACAAGCTTACTGCCGCGGGGCCGGGGCGGCCACATCTTTGGGCTGCCCCTTCGGTACGAGGGCCCGGGCCAGACCCCAGCATAAGCCGAACACCGCGATCGTACCCACGGCCCCCGCGATGGAAGTGCCCACCCTGGCCCCGGAGAATCGCTGGATCGTGTACTCCGGCATGGGTGCGGGAACCGTCACCCTGGCCTTGCCCTCAAATCCCAGCTCTTCCGCCGTCTTATCGAGCCCGTCGGGCGATTGCGATGCGAACGGCGAGACAAACAGCGCCAGCCCCAGCGCAACGAGCACGCCGTACACCGCCACCAACCCGTAGGGCCGCGCCCCCGCCGCCTGGGCCGACTCCAGGATCAGCTCCGGACGCGTGCGGCTCAGGCCCGTCAGCACCAGGGCGGTGATGAGGCCCTCGCCGAGACCGATGAGCATGTGGACCCCCGCCATCGTCGGCAGGACGACGGACCAGCGGACCACGCCCGAAGCTGCCAGTTCCCCCGCGCAGGCCACGGACGCCATGACCGTACTGCACCAACTGGCAAACGCCGCCGCAAGCACCCGCCCGAACAGCCCCTTGAACGCCCGGCTGACCAGGTAATAGACCGCCCAGCCGCCGACCCCGCCGACGAGTGCCATGTTGAAGATGTTGGCGCCCAGCGCCGAGAGGCCGCCGTCGGCAAACATCAGACATTGGACGATCAACACGGCGGAGATAACGATCACAGCAGCGCTGGGACCGAGCAGTGCCGCGGTGAGCACAGCGCCAATCAGATGCCCGGACGTACCGCCCGCTACGGGAAAGTTCAGCATCTGCGCAGCGAAGACAAACGCCGCGGACAGCCCGAGTAACGGTACGCGCCGCGCCGGCAGGTGCCGGCGAGCCTGGCGCAGCGCGAATCCCAACCCCGCCACCGCGAGCGCGCCGGTCGCCACCGCCGTCTTCGCGTCCAGGAATCCATCAGGAATATGCACGCCGTGCTCCTCCCTGCTACGGTACTCCAGCGTAGCCGGAACCATCGGGTCTGACCAGTCGCCCGCCGCCCATTGTCAACGCGGAGCGGTCGGCGACGGAAGACGCGCGCGGCCGCGCCGACGCCGCGCGAACGCCCGATGTGCATCGAGCCCACCGCGAGCCGATTGTTGACTCCGCCCTGGGCACTTGCTAGGGTACGCAATCCCGGTTCATGTGCCGGCCCGGAAGGTCGGCAGACCTGTGCTTGGGGCCGCGCGGCGGGGCTAAGCCCCGTCCGGCAGACTCGAAGCGACGGGACAAGCAACGGAGCATCACCGGGCTTCCCACGGCAACGCGCAGAGATAACCTGGCATGACAGCAGCCCATGCATCCATTGACAAAAACGTATCCGCTCCTCCGGGCCCGCGTAACCTGGACGGGTTGTTCCTGCCCCAGTCGATCGCCGTCGTCGGGGCGTCGCGAAACACGGCGGCCGTCGGCCACACGCTGTTTCGGAATCTTCTTGTCGGCGAGTATGCGGGCGTACTTTACCCCGTAAACCACAAGGCGAAGAGCATCCTCGGCGTCAAGTGTTGTCCGTCGCTCAAGTCGATCGGCGAGCCGGTGGACATGGCCGTCATTGTGGTCCCGAGTCAGTTCGTGATCGGCCTGCTCGAAGAATGCGCCGAGTGCCGCATCCGGAACGTGATCGTCATCTCGGCCGGCTTCAAGGAGGTCGGCGGCGCCGGGGTCGAACTGGAGAAGAAGCTGGTTCAAATCGCCCGCGCGAACAACATCAACGTGGTGGGGCCGAACTGCCTGGGCATCAGCAACACGGACCCGGCGATTTCGATGAATGCCTCGTTTGCCCGCGGCATGCCGATCCCGGGGAACATCGGGTTTCTGACGCAGAGCGGCGCCATGGGCTGTGCCGTGCTTGATTATGCCAAAGGGGCGGGCATCGGGTTCTCGAAGTTCATCAGCTTCGGCAACAAGGCCGACGTCAGCGAGGTGGACTTTCTGGCGGCGCTCGGCAAGGACCCGCTCACACACGTAATCCTGATGTACGTGGAGGACCTTTCCGACGGCCCATCGTTCATGAAGGTCGCGCAGGAGATCACGCACGGGCCGAACGCCAAGCCGATCCTCGCGATCAAGACAGGCCGCACCCCCCAGGGCGCTGCGGCAGCCGCGAGCCACACGGGCTCGCTCGCCGGATCGGACGAGGTGTACGAAGCGATCTTCAACCAGAGCGGCGTGTTGCGCGTCGAAACAATCGCGGACCTCTTCCACTACGCCCTGGCGTTCCCGAACCAGCCGATGCCGCAGGGACGGCGGATCGGCATCGTCACGAACGCCGGCGGCCCGGGAATCATGGCGACCGACGCGTGCGTGCGGTACGGGCTGCAGATTCCACGGCTGCGCGACTACACCGAAAAGTCGCTACGGAACCAGTTGCCGGCGACGGCGAGCGTGAAGAACCCGGTGGACGTGATCGGGGACGCGAAGCACGATCGGTACCAGGCGGCGCTGGATGCGGTCTGCGCGGACGAGAACGTAGATGCCGTCGTGGTCATCGTGACGCCGCAGAACGTCACGGACGTGGTCGAAATCGCCGAGGTGATCGTCGAGGCGGCGGGCTTTTCCCGCAAGCCGCTCTGTGCCTGCTTCATCGGCATGGTTGACGTGACGCCGGGGGTCAACATCCTTCGTGCGCACAACGTCCCGCACTATACCTTCCCGGAGGACGCCATGCGGGCCATGGCGGCCCGATGCCGCTTTGCCGAGTGGGCGCGCTCGCCCCTGCCGGAAGTCAGAACGTTCGAGGTGGACCGGCAGACCGTGCAGAACGTCTTTGACGGGGAACGCAAGGCGGGTCGGCACCAGCTCATCGAGGTCCGCGCCCTCGAGGTCCTGCGGGCCTACGGGTTTCCGACGGCGCCCTTCCACCTTGCCCCGACGGCGGAGGAGGCGGTCAAGGCGGCGGCGGAGATGGGCTATCCGGTGGTTCTCAAAATCGCGGCGCCCACCGTACTGCACAAGACGGATGTCGGCGGCGTGCGGATCAACCTGGACAGCGAGGAGGCCGTCCGGAAGGGCTTTCACGAGATCATGACCAATGTGAAGTCCCGGGTCGGGGCCAACACCGAGATCTGGGGCGTGCTCGTTCAGAAGATGCTCCCGAAGGCCAAGGAAGTCATCCTCGGCGTCACACGCGATGAGAAGTTCGGCCCGCTGATCATGTTCGGCCTCGGCGGCATCTACACGGAGGCCCTGCGGGACGTCTCCTTCCGGCTGGCCCCGCTGCGGCCCAACGTGGCCAGCGAAATGATCCACAGTATCCGCAGCTACCGGCTGCTCGAGGGCGTCCGCGGGGAGCGGCCGTCCGATCTCGCCGCCGTGGCCGACTGCCTGCTGCGGCTTTCGCAGCTCGTGACGGACTGGCCGGAGATCCAGGAACTCGATATCAACCCGTTGATGGTGTTTGCCCACGGCGAAGGGGCCGCGGCGGCCGACGCGCGAATCATCCTGAGCAGGCCGGCAACCGCCGCAGAATAAGGTGCAATCCATGGTGACGAAGGCAACCCGGTGGCAGGAACGATACGCGAGCAAGCTGACGACGGCGAAGGACGCCATCTCGCACATCCGGCGGGGTGACCGTGTGTTCATCGGGTCGGCGTGCGGCGAGCCGCAGGAGCTCGTGCGGGCGCTGACCCACTTCGGGGAGGACCTCGCCGATACGGAAATCATCCACGTGCTGACGCTGGGCGTCGCGGCGTACGCGGAGCCGCGCTACGCGGACCGCTTCCGAGCGAATGCGTTCTTCATCGGCAACAGCCTGCGGGATGCCGTCGGCGACTGCCGCGCGGACTACACGCCCGTCTTCCTCTCGCAGGTGCCGGCGCTCTTCCGCAGCCGCCGCGTGCCCATCGACGTAGCGCTGATCTGCGTCTCGCCGCCGGACGAGCACGGGTACTGCAGCTACGGCGTGTCGGTGGACATCACGAAGGCGGCAACGGAATCCGCCAAGATCGTGATCGCCCAGGTAAACGCCGAAATGCCGCGCACACTGGGCGACGCCTTCATCCACGTCGACCGGATCCACTACCTCGTGGACCAGACGGAGCCCCTGCTGGAGTGGCCGCACGAGGAGCTCGACGACGTGACCCGCCGGATCGCCGACCACGTCGCGCGGCTCGTGCGCGACGGCTCGACCCTGCAACTCGGCATCGGGCGGATCCCCGACGCCGTCCTCTCCTGCCTGACGGACAAGAACGACCTCGGCATCCACACGGAGATGTTCTCCGACGGCGTCCGCGAGCTGGCCGAACGCGGCGTGATTACCGGACGCAAAAAGGTGTTCGATACCGGCAAGATCGTCGGCAGCTTCGCCGCCGGCAGCCGCGAGCTGTATGAATTCATCGACAACAACTCGATCGTCGAGATGCACCCGTCGGAGTACACGAACGATCCGTTCCTCATCGCCAAGCACGACCACATGATCGCGATCAACTCGGCGCTGGAGGTGGATCTCACCGGCCAGGTGTGCGCCGACTCCCTCGGCGCGATGTTCTTCAGCGGCATCGGCGGGCACGCGGACTTCATGCGCGGCGCCGCCCTGGCCAAACACGGCATCCCGATCATCGCCATGCCTTCGACCGCCCGCCGGGGCAACGAAGTCGTCTCCCGGATCGTGGCGTCACTGCAGGAAGGCGCCGGCGTGATTACCACCCGCGGCGACACCCATTACGTCGTGACGGAATACGGGGCGGCCTACCTGCACGGCCGGACGATCCGCGAGCGGGCGATGGCCCTCATCAACATCGCCCACCCGGACTTCCGGTCGGAGCTGCTGCACCAGGCCAAGCGCCGCCGTCTCGTCTATGCGAACCAGATCATGCCGTCGCCGGCGACCCTGTATCCGGCGGAGCTCGAGACGACCACCACGCTGAAGGACGGCACGACGGTGTTCGTCCGGCCGATCAAGCCCACGGACGAGCCGCTGATCAAGGACATGTTCTACGACTTCAGCGAGCGAACGGTGTACCTGCGGTATCACGCGACCCTCAAGTCGATGCCCCACAACTCGCTCCAGGTGTTCTGCAACGTGGATTACGAGACGGAGATGGCGCTGGTGGCGGTGGTGCAGCACGACGACATCGAGGAAATCGTCGGCGTGGCCCGCTACATGATGGAGCCGGCGGAACAGACGGCCGAGCTGGCCTTCGCCGTCCGCGACGAGTGGCAGCGCCGGGGCCTGGGCACCTTCCTCTTCCAGTACATCGTGAAGATCGCCCGCGAACGCGGCATCCGCCAGTGCACCGCCTCGGTCCTCGCCGAAAACCAGGGAATGATGCGGATCTTCCATCGCAGCGGCCTGCCGATTCGCCACAAGATGGAGGCGGGCGTCATCGCCGTCGAGATCGACCTGACCACCCCGGCCGAGCCCGCGTCCGCCAAACAACCGGCGAAGACGTAGTGGGGCCCGGCCGCCCGGCGTCCTCCCCGCTGTTTCAGATCATCCGGCGGTCCGCCGCGCGGTCGTGAGGTCGAACGGCGGGCGTCTGTCTCATCGCGTGGTCGCCGCGGGCGGGCCGGCGACCGGCAAGGCATACAAGGATATGCTCAGCGGCGGCGACGGTAGGCGATCCTTGACGCCTTCGATCGGCTTCTCCTCGATTTGCACCTGCGGGGCCTTGCCGGGCTCATTGTAGGCCATGTCGTGCTCGCCGGTAATCCGCCAGAGCCTGCCCTCGCCTGTGAGCGACGCACCCTTGAAATCCACCGCCACGTCGAGCGTCGCCCGGAGCGGGTTGACGATCGCGACCGTCAGCATCTTGCGGTCCGCGCTCCAGGCCGCAACTACGTCGAGCGGCGCGGCCTTGCTGCTCACGGCCACCGGCACGACGCCGAAATGCCGCCGGTAAAGCTTGAGCACCTGCCCGGTCGTGGCGAGGCTCGCGGCCGTCTTGCTCGTCGTGATGCAGCCGATCACGTTGACCGTCTGGGCGTAGGTGGCCCTGGCGTAGATGTCGAG
>CAZMVY010000086.1:3095-17836 GCA_964569765.1 uncultured Planctomycetales bacterium | reverse complement strand
GCCCCGCCGCGGCCCAGATGGCCCATGCCCACACCGGCAGCAGGACCACGGCCGCGTGCCGCGTGATCATCGTCAGCGAAAACCCGGCGGCCGAGAGTCGCGGCCGCCCGGCGAGCAGCGCCCACGTCGCCAGCGCCAGGTACGCAGCCGCCGCCGTCTCGGTCAGCGTCGTCGTCGAAAGGTGCAGGAACAACGGCTGCGCGCAGACCAGCGGCCCGGCCCACGCCGGCCGCCGCAGGCCCAGCGCCCGCGCGGACCGAAACGGCGCCCACTCCGCCGCGCCCGACAACGCGACGGAGACGAGCCGGCAGGCCCACCAGCCGAGTTGTGCGGGCAGCGCGTACAGGAGCGTGAAGCCCGGCCGGCCCCACGCATGGGTAACGTACTGCGGGTCGTAACGAATCCATCGGGCGAAGAGGTAGTGCTTCAGGTCATCGTCGTGGTAGGCGCCGTTCGAGGCCAGCGCGATCGCCGCGGTCGCCGCGACGCACACGACGAGCCATAGGCTCGCCGCCCGCTCCTCGTCGCGAGTCCGAACCGGCGACCCGCCGCCGGCCGCGCCCACAGGGGTGTTCTTGGTGTTGCCCATGCTCCGAGGATTAAACGCGCGTTTGCGTGCAAATGCCAATTCGTGTTTTCTCCGTGGCGACGATCCCTTCTGGAGTGCGGCCTCTCTGCATGTGGAGTGCGGTCTCTCTGAGACCGCGCGGCCTCGGAGAGGCCGCACTCCAGAGGCCGCACGCCACATGGCGGCTGGACAATGCCTCGCCGCCTCTGCACAATGCCAGCCGATATCCCGCTCGTCGGGTGGCACGGTCTGGCTTCGTACTCGAAGCCAGGCCGTGGCGGTAAAGCCCCGGCCTCGCTCGGGGCCCCTCGGAGGTCCGTTATGCTGGCCGCGTTCACCGGGTACGACTGGCTCATCGTCGTCGCGTACATCATCATCGGCACCATACCCGGCTTCCTCCTGCGCAAGTACATTCGCGGCCAGGCCGAGTTCCTCGTCGCCGGACGAACGCTCTCGGTCTTCCTCGCGACGGCCACGCTGACGGCCACGGAGATGGGCCTCGTCACCGTCATGTATTTCGCCCAGAGCGGCTTCCTCAATGGCTTTTCAGCGTTCACGATCGGCATTATCGCGCTGTGTACCACGATGTTCGTGGGCCTCACCGGCTTTCTCGTGGCCGGCTTTCGCGCCTCCGGCGTGACCACGTTTGCGGAGTACTATGAGAAACGCTACAGCCGCGGCGTGCGCCTGCTCGGCGGTCTGATCCTCGCCTGCGCCGGCATTCTGAACTACGGTGTCTTCCTCCGCGTAGAGGCCGAGTTCGTCCGCATCGTCACCGGGATCCCGGACATGGTGCTCAGCTCGCCGACGGCGGGCTGGAGTGTCTCGGTCCCGTCGCTCGAGCTGGTCATGACCGCCCTGGTCATTCTCGTCCTCGGGTATACGCTCCTGGGCGGCATGGTCTCCGTCGTCGTCACCGACTACATCCAGTTCGTCGTGCTCACGCTCGGCATGGGCATTACCACATGGCTCGTCCTGACGAACCCCGAGACGGGCGGCGTCGCCGGTATCGCCCGCGCCGTCCGCGAGTTCCGCCCTGTGGCCGGCATGAACCCGTTCACCACGGCCACGCGAAGCGTGTCCGCCGGCGAGATTGCCATCGGCCTCGGCGGCATCTATGTTGCCTGGCAGATCCTTCACTGGACGGCGTCCTCGTGCTGGCAGACGTCTGCGTTCCGGACTGCGGCGGCCGATTCGCCGCGGACGGTCAAGCTGATGTGGTCGCTGTCCGCCATCAATTACTTCGGCCGCGCGATCATTCCCATGCTCTGGGGAGTGGCCGCGCTCGCGTACTTCGTGAACCAGGGCGTCGATCTCGACAACTGGGACGCGGCCAGGGGAACGCCGGCCACGCTTGCCAACTACCACGGGTCGCAAAGCGCCTCTCCCGCCGCGATGCGCGAGGCCGGCGCAGGGACCGCCCCCGATCAGCCGCCGCCGATCCTTCGCGGCTGGGAGTCGGACAAGCCGAGCGCGCGCGCGCTGCAGGCAATGCCGCGGTACATGGAGAGAATCATTCCTTCGGGAGTGATCGGGCTGCTGGTAGCCGGCATGCTGGCCGCCCTGATGTCCACGCACAGCGCCTATCTGCTCTCCTGGAGCGGCGTGCTGGCCGAGGATCTCCTCGCGCCGTTGTTGAGGTCCGTCGGCATCCATCTGGGCGACCGTACCCGGCTGTGGATCACGCGGTTCTTCATCCTCTGCCTCGGCGTCTACCTCGTGACGTTCGGCCTGTGGTACAAGACCAAGACGGACATCTGGACGTTCCTGGCGGTGACGGGCACGATGTACTTCGCCGGCGCGGCGACGCTGCTCGCGTTCGGCCTGTATTGGAAGCGGGCGAACGTCGGCGGCGCCTTCGGGGCCCTGATCGCGGGCGCAGCGCCCGGAGCTGTCACGCTGACGCTGCACATCCTCAATTTGGCGCTGGGCTCGTCGGTCGCCGCGGTCGCCAAACTGAGCGGAAGCCTCTCGGAACCGGTCGTCGGCCTGATCAGCTATCCGCTCGGCATCGTCGGGATGATCGCGGGCAGTCTGATCTACCAACGCCTGCGGGGCGGGCCGCCGGGGGAATATGTCTCGGTGCCGGTCCCCGACGACGGGCCGCTTTCGACGGTGTCGGCCGCCGCGCAACCGGAGGACAGACCATGAGTGCTGCCGAATTCTGGAAATGCGTCATGTTCGCCGCGGTCTTCCTGTACTTCGGCCTGGGTGTGATCATCGCGATCGGCGGCTGGTTCGACGTGTGGAAGATGCTTCGGCGGCTGACGGCGGAAGAGCGAACCAACGACCGCTCGTAACCAACCCGTTCGCGCGCCTTCCGATATGGGTGTACGCATTGCACGTGATGAGATCTGCGTCGGCGACAACCTCGACTGCATGCGCCGGCTGAGCGACGCGAGCATCGACCTTATCTACGCCGACCCGCCCTTCAAGACCGGCAAGGTGCAGGAGCGAGGCCGCGACGGGCACCGCTTCGACGACCGCTGGCCGGGCGGCATCCGGGACTACGTGACGTTCCTCGAACCACGCTTCCGCGAGATGCGCCGTTTGCTCAAGCCCACCGGGTCGATCTACGTTCATCTCGACTGGCACGCCGTCCACTACGTCAAAGTCCTCCTCGACGAGATCTTCGGCTATGACAACTTCCTCAATGAGATCGTCTGGAGCTACCGCACCGGCGGGGTAAGCGCGCGGTGGTTCGGACGCAAACACGACACGATCCTCGCGTACGCGAAGCAGATCGGCCGGCACACGTTCCATGTGCTGCGCGGCGGCGCGTTCCGCACGGACGGACTCAACTACGACAAGAAGGGCCGGCCGTACAAGCAGACGAAACGCGGGCGCCTCTACTTCCATCCGGACGGCCCCGCCCTGACCGACGTGTGGGAGATCCCGTTCCTCTCCACGGTTTCCCTGGAGCGGACGGGCTATCCCGGCCAGAAGCCGCTGGCCCTTCTGGAGACGATCATCCGCGCGGCGAGCGCCCCCGGCGACCTGGTGGCAGACTTCTTCTGCGGAAGCGGCACGACCCTGGTGGCGGCCAAGCGGCTGGGACGGCGCTGGATCGGCTGTGATCTTTCGCCCCGCGCGGTGGCGCTGACGAGGCGGCGTCTGGCCGCGACGTCGCCGGCGAGTTGCGACGGGGCGGACCTTTGGGGAGACGGCGGATGAAAACGATTCACACCGGGAGCCTCCCGCTCTTCTATACGCATGGGATCGGTTCGTTGCCGCGGCCGAAGGTCGTGCGCGAGCTTCTGGCCCGCCGCCGCGAGATGCCGCCCGACCGCTTCGCGAAGGTGATGGACGAGATGGTCATCTTCGCGATCCGTATGCAGGAGCAGGTCGGCATGGATGTCGTTGGCGACGGCGAGTGGCGCCGCACGCAGTACATCGGCGAGTTTCTCGCCCGCATCGGCGGCTTCGAGAAGATCCGCCGTTACGAGCATCAGGGCGAGACCAAGTACGCCGACGTGGTCGTGCGCCGGATCACGGCGAGCGAACCCGTCTTCGCCGGGGATGCGCGCTTTCTCGTTGCGAACACCGACCGCTGCACGAAGTTCGCTCTGCCGAGCCCGTTCCTGATCGCCGTCCGGTACTGGCACGAAGACTACAGCCGCGACGCGTACCCGACGTTTATGCATTTCATGGAGCACCTCGCCGAAATCCTCGCGCGCGAGGCGCAGGCGCTCGTGGCGGCCGGGATCGACATCGTTCAGCTCGATGACCCGGCGCTGACGTACTTCTGTGACCGGGCGCTCATGTCGGGATCGGGCACGCACGACGAGCGGTTGCGGCGGGCATGGGATGTGGACCGGCAGTTCCCCGAGGCGGTGGCGGCCATCAACCGTGTTGTCGAGGGCCTCCCGGCCGAGGTCCATCTGCACTGCTGTCACAGCGTCTACAGACGCCGCAGCGACGTGACGGGCGATTACAAGCCGATCCTGCCGCGGCTGCGCGACCTCCGGGCAGATCGCGTCAACCTGGAGTTCGCGTATAGCGGTACGGGCGACGTGTCGGACCTCGCCCTGCTTCCGGATCATCTGGGCGTCGGGATGGGCGTCGTAGACGTACGGGGCGAGAAGCTGCAATCCGTCGAGGAGATCGAGGCCATTGCCCTGGCGGGGGCCGGGGTGATCGATCCGCGACGAATTGCGCTGAACCCCGACTGCGGCTTCGCGCCGGACGCGGGAGAGCCGCCGACCATCGACGAGGCGTACGAAAAGCTCAGCCGCCTCGTGGCGGCGGCGGCGCGCCTGAGGGCGCGATTTGCCGGGGTCGTTCAACGGCCGGCGGGTCATCCCCGATGTGATTAGGCAGAAATCAATATCTTGTGGCCCCGGTTTTCAGCCACGCTATCCATAGGGAGCTTATGGTTAGTGTCGGCGGCAGGATGACGGCGATTCGCGCCGCCCGGGCGACATTGGCCTCCAGCGGTACGCGGTCGCAATAGTCACATGGCAAGACGGGGCGACGCAAGGCTGGTAGCGGCGAGACCTGCTGTCGCAGGTCCTGCCGATGATCAGCCGTAAGCCCCTGCGTTGGTGTTTCGTGGCGGCCGGATCATCGTTCGCGGCGGGCTGTACATTTCCGGCGGCTCCGTCTATAATGCGTTCGGTTGGTTTGTCGAACGAGTCGGGTACGTATGCTTGTCAAGCAGTTCGGACCGCGTTCTTGGTCGCACTTCCTACCATCTGGGCCGAACGGAGGCCCCTTTCAAAGACGACCCGGAAAGTTAGAGCGGGTCAAGACGCCCTCGTACAGGAGATGATTCGATGGGCAAAAAGTTGTATGTTGGAAACCTACCCTACAGCGTGAGCAGCTCGGACCTGGAGCAGTTGTTCTCGCAGCACGGCACGGTCGAGAGCGCTGAGGTGATCAGCGATCGCATGACCGGGCGAAGCAAGGGTTTTGGTTTCGTGGAGATGGCTTCCGATTCAGAAGCCCAGGCGGCGATTGCCGCGCTGAACGGCCAGGAACACGATGGCCGGCCCCTCACGGTCAATGAGGCCAAGCCGCGCGAGAATCGCAGCGGCGGTGGCGGCCGTGGCGGGTACGGCGGCGGTCGTGGTGGCGGCGGCGGTGGCGGCCGGCGCGATCGGTATTAAACTGTAACTCAGGTCGGAAACGGGGAGGCCGTGCGAGATCGCGGCCTCCTCTTTATTTTTGCGGTAAGGGCCGCCCGGCCGACAGGGCGAACCGCCAACCCGCGCTGATGCGATCGCCGCCAGTTGCGGTGCAGGATTCGCGGGGCGCGAGCCTGCGCCTATTTTTCTACGTCGTCCAGCCGGAATACGTATGCGTGCCGGCACGGTACCTCGTCCGCGGTGAGCGGCGGAACCTCGATCCGCAGCCCGTCGTCCGCCTGGCGCCAGGCAAGGGGCTTCTTCACGCCGACCAGCGTCACCACCGCGTCCCGGGCGAGCTTCGGCTCGCTCAGGAGCAGTTCGCGGCCGGGCCACTTCAGGCAGATCGCGTAGACGGTCCTGCCCCTGGCGGTGTACCGCACAAGATCGCCCTCCGCCGTCTTGCGCCACGGCGCGGTCGCGTAGATCGCCTCGCCGTTGATCGTGAGCCACTCGCCGATCTCCACGAGCCGCTGCTGCATGATCACGGGTATCCGGCCGTCAGCCGTCGGCCCCACGTCGAGCAGCAGGTTGCCGCCCCGGCTCACCGTGTCGATCAGGAGGTGGATCAGGGCCTTGGCCGTGTGGTAGTCGTCCACGTCCTCATTGCGGTTGTAGCCGAACGACGCGCCGATGCCGCGGTTCTCCTCCCAGGGATGAGCGGCGGACATCTCTTTCTGGGCGTACTGGCCGTACTCGGTCGTGTAGTAGCCGCCGTGGACGCTCCGCGTGGCCTTGCCCCAGCGGTCGTTGACGACCACGTCTTCGCGACAGGCCGGTTCGTTGAACAGCCACGCGAGCAGCTCGGGGCTGCGCCAGACCTCGCTGGGATGGTCCCACTCGCCGTCGGCGAAGATCAGCGACGGCTGATATCGCGTAACGAGGTCCTTGAACTGCGGGAACATGTGCTGGTCGACGTAGCGCTTCACGTCGGCCTGGTAGAGCGGGTTGAACCACTCGTAGAGCGAGTAGTAGAAGCCCATGCGCAGGCCGCGGGCGCGGACCGCCTGCGTGATCTCGCCGGCCAGGTCGCGATGCGGTCCCACATCCACGCTGTTCCAGTTCCAGCTCTCCCGGCTGGGCCAGAGGCAGAAGCCGTCGTGGTGCTTGGAGGTCAGGACGACATAGCGGGCCCCGGACCGCGCAAACAGGTCCGCCCACAGATCAGGGTCGAAGAGTTCCGCCCGGAAGGCGTTTGCGAAGTCCTGGTACCGGAACCCCGCGCCGTATGTCCTGACATGGAAGGGCCAGGTTGGCTTGTCATGGTCCTGCATCGCATGCCAGTACCACTCGGAGTACTGACCCTTCGGCGCCCAGGAGGGCACGGCGTAGACGCCCCAGTGAATGAAGATGCCGAACTTCGCCTCGCTGAACCACGCGGGGGTGGGCCGGCTGTCGATCGACTCCCACGTTGGCTCGTAGCGTTGCGGCCCGGCGACCGTGAGAACTGTCACCACGCATGCTCCCATCGTCATGAACATCGAAGGGGCCTCCTTATGTCTTGTACTGCGGAACCTTCATCAGTTCGCCGCCCTTGAGCGCCGACCGATGAGCCACGATCCCGGGCACGGTCTCGGCCAAGGCCTCGTAGATGTCGATCGCCGGCCGGCGCCGCTTCACCAGTGAGTCGATAAACTCGTGCACGATGAACGTCCAGGCGCCGCCGTGCCCGCTGTCGTGCCGCAGGGGCGCCGGCAGCATGTCCGTCTTCCAGTGCTCGACGGTCGGCTGCGGCACAGGACGGCCGTTCGCCGTCGTGACGACGCCCCCTGCGCCATTGGGGTGCGGCATGAAGTAGCTCATCTTCGTGCCGAACCAGTTCGCGCGCTCGGCGAAGCCGCACTGGACGCTCCAGAACACGGACATCTTCGCGAAATGTCCCTTGTCCGTCCGGCAAAGCGCCGTGCCGTTCCAGAACGGGTTCTTGTACGTATTCTTCTCGAGCACCTCGTCGTCATTGCCCCAGGCCATGCACGCCACCTCGATGATCCGCTCTCCGGTCACGCCGGTCAGGAACGCCGTCGAGTGCGTCGGATAGTGCAATGGAGGAAAGCCGTACCGCCACGTCGGGCCCTTGGGGTCGTGCCAGTACCCCATGTTGAGGCCGGTGTGGTCGTGGAAATACTCCCCCTCGACATGGATGATCTCGCCGAACTTGCCGGCCTTGTACCACTGCCGGGCCGTGATCGTTTCCTGCCGGTAGAAGCTGGTCTCCGCCATCATGTAGGTCAGGCCCGTCCGCTTTACGGTTTCCAGCACACGCTCGCATTCCTCGATGTTCATCGCGAGGGGAACGGCACAGATCGCGTGCTTGCCCGCCTTCAGCACCATCTCGACGTGGCGGGCATGGTCGGGCGCCGGCGTGAAGACGGACACCGCGTCGATGTCCTTCGCGAGGATCAGCTTCTCAAGCGACTCGTACGCCGTCGGGCACTTGAATGTCTTCATCAGGTGGTCGCGCCGGTCCTGCCGCAGGTCGCTGACCGCCGTCACAATCGCGTCGGGGTGCTCGTGCCACGGGAAGCACGAGCCGAAGCCTCCGCCCACGACGCCGATCCGGATCCGTCGCCCGTCCGACGGTTCCGCGGGTCGCGGCGCGGGCTCGGCAGCCAGTCCCGCCACACTTGTCGCCGCCAGTGCCGACCCGGCAAGGAATTCCCGACGCGATATTCCATGGCCGAGCTGCCTGAAGGATCCATCCTCTTTCATGATGCGTCACTCCTGTTTCACTTCGTCCACGAAACATCGACCGTGGCCAGTTCACAGAACCGATCGACCGGCTCGCCCGCCGCCCACGCGATTCCGCGGAGAACGAGGATGCGGAACAAGGGGTCGTTAAACGTCCAGTTGTAATGCCCGAGGATGTTGACGTGGACGCGGCCCTTGCCGACCTGCCGGTTCCACAGGAGCGGGATCCGCACCTTTTCGTTGCCCTCCGCCTCCAACCCGGTCGCGAGGACCTCGTTCTGCGAGCCGTCGCCGGTGAGGCGCCAGTAGGTCTCGTCGTGAAAGCGCAGCTTCCGCCCGGCCAGGCCGTGCAGGAAGGGGGCCTCGCCCTCCTTGAACTCGAGGTCCAGCCAGCCGTGCCGGAATCGCGCGCCCGGGCCCCAGTAGGGCCCGATGCACTTGCCGACGGACGCGCCGTTGTCACCGGCATCCACGGCAAAATGCAGCAGGACGATCCCGCCGCCCCGCGCGAGAAACGCCTCCACTGGTTCGTTCAACTCGCGCGGCCAGGCGAAATGCTTGAAGAGCACGAGCACATCCGCCGTCTTGAAGTCGCTCGGCGCCGGTTTCTCCCATGCCATCGTGACCCGCGTCTTCGGGGCCTTCGACAGCAGCTTCTCCCACGCCCGCTGCCAGGCCGGATAGTCGTGCTCGCCGGGGCCATGGTCCTTCGGGCCGGCGACGAGCGCGATATGCAGGTCGCGCGGGTTCCGCACGGCCTCGGCCTTCCCGAGCACCGCCCGCACTTCCTCGCGCGGGCGAGGCGGCGGGATCTCGCGCTGCAGCTCGGGCGGCACCGGCAGGAGCGTACTGTCGGGCCTCGGTGCGAAACGACTCGTCGGCGGGTCCGCCGCCTGCACCCATGTCGGGCCCAGCGACACGAACCCGATCGCCAACAGCCACGCACTTACTCGTGGGCATGATCGCATCGTAAGTCCCTCATCCTGAAATGCAGGCGAATGCCGCCTGCTCAGCCGCACGAAACACCCGGGAGCCATTCTATCGAGGATCGCTGCCGGAACCCGCTTTCGTTACCGGTCGCGCGCGCCGCCGCCGGGCAGGCGATCTCCGAACGGAATCAGCCGTTCCACCTCGAACGGATCAACCCGGCCCGGCCCGCGGCGGATCAGCGCGATCTCCGTCGCGAGGAACCGTATGGTCTGCCAGGCGGACCGGATGCGATTCATGCGGTCCTCCAGTTCCGCTGCCGAGCGGGCCTGCCCGAGACTCAGGTGCGGCCGGAAGCCGCCCGCGTGGAGGTTCACATCGTTGCAGTCCGGCGCGCACTCCAGCAGCGCGGACTGCAACGCAATGACCGGCTCGGCCGGCTCCGGCGCCAGCCACATGGTGAACTTGTCGCGGGTGTGCTCGAAGTAGCTCAGCGTTGCCAGGGTGACCTCGAAGGGCGAGACCCGCGCGCAGCGCTCTTCCAGGGCAGGGCGGATGTCCTCGAAGCCGTCCATCGGGCGGAACGGGTACAGGAGCGTTACGTGGGGCATCCACCGTTTGAACTGCCGATCGTATCGGCGCCGGATGGTCTGAATCGGTTCCCATACCTCCAGGGGAGGGATCAGTACCAGGGCCGTGCAATGGGTCTTCATACCGGGCATCGACCGTGATAGCATACCGCCCCGGCGGAACGTGTGAAGCCCCCGCGATGCCATAAGGATATCCAACGATGAGCCGGCAAGGAATCGGCCTGTTAGGCTGGGCGATCGGCGGGGCGGCGCTGCTGGCCGCGGCGGGCTGCGCGCCGCCCATGCTGAGCGTGGATGACGCAGTAGTGCTGGATGGCAATCCGGTCATGTTTGTCGCGCATGCCGAGCGTCCCCAGGTGTTCGGTCTGCGCAGCGAGATCGAGCACGTCACCATCTCGTTCCGGGTGGACGGCCACGAGGTCCGCCGCGCCGACACAGACGACGGCGGGCGAGCCGTCGCGGAATTCCGGCTGCCGCGGCCGGGGATCACGGCCTTCGAGGCCCGCGCCGTCATTGACGGGCGCGAGCAGCAGACGACCGGTACGATCTTCGCCTGGTCGGCAGAGCGCCCCATCATCGCCGTGGATATCGACAATACGATCTGCCGGACGGAGTACGAGGACCTCATCCTCAAGGCGGAGGACGTCGAGTCGCGCCCGATTCCCGGTTCGCGCGAGACCCTGACGGAGCTCTCCAGGGATTTTCATATCGCGTATGTGACCGGCCGTCCGCGGATCTATCTGGAGAAGACGCGAGCGTGGCTCCGGCGGAACGAGTTTCCGCCCGGCCCGGTAGTCACGGCACCACGCCTCCGCGACATGATCAAGTACAAGACGATCAAGCGCACCATGCTCGCCAACCTTCGGCGCCGCTGGCCGAATCTGCTTATTGGTATCGGCAACGAACCGCTGGACGCGGAGGCCTACGGCGCCAACGGGATGCTCGCGCTGATCGTGAATCCGGGCCGGAAGCACGCCTTCGGCGTTCACGCGATCGTCCTGGGCGACTGGGCGAGCGTCGATCGCTTCTTTGACATGAACCGCGAGATCCTTGGCTGCCCGGGGGAGATCATCAAGGTGGCGAACGGCGAGATTCCACTCGAGCGGTACGTCCACCCATGGCGAAACACGAACGACCGGTAACGCCGCGTTGCCGGGCTACGGATCACGACGGCGCAAGGGAATTGAAGAACGGAGGAAACGCGCCCGGGGAACGTCGCCGCATCCTCGGGGCCTGTCTCCTGGCTGTTGCGGCGTGACGGGTTTGCATTTGCCTGACCGGCCCGGCGAATCGTATGTTGGGACGGCGACGGTATATCACCGCTCGCTTCGCCGCCGATCCCCGACACGGGCAATTACCGGAAAGGAAGGACCGATATAGTGGACGTGCCACGAATTGGCTGCATCCTGCGTGACATGGGCGTTCTCGACGACAAGGACATCGAGGACATTCTGGCGCAGCAGGCGCGAACCGGCCAGAAGTTCGGACTGATCGCGATGCGGTGGGGGCTGGCTACGCCGGAGCAGGTCTGGGAGGCCTGGGCGCGACAGCTCGCCCTCGAGGTGCGTGAGGCGAACCTGGATGAGCTCGGAACCGATTCCACGGCATTGCTGCGCGTCACGCCGGCGCTGGTGATCAAGTATCGGATCTGGCCCCTGCGGCTCTGGGGCGATCACCTCGTGGTGGCGACGGGTCCGAATTGCCCGCCGAGCGCGTTGGCCTCGCTGGCTGCCGATGTGGGCTTGACCGTGCATCGGTGTGTTGTGCCGGACGAACAGATCGAAGCGTTCATACACCACTTGTGCGAACTGGAATACGAGCCGCGCGAATGTGCGGCCGAGCTGTCGTGAGCCTCACGCGGGAACGGCCATCGCCTGTTCGATGGTTCGCATCACCTGGCGGATTTCAAAGGGCTTTCGCAGGACCTGGTCGAAGCCCTGCTGGCGGAGGGCCTGCACCTCGCCCTCGCTTGCCGATGCGCTCATCGCGATGAGGCGGACGTCCCGCAGTTCCGGGCTGGCCGTCACCACGCGGGCGAGGGCGTGTGCGTCCACGTCCGGCAGCGACACGTCGACCAGCAGGACATGCGGGCGGACACGCTCCATCAGCACCCCCGCCTCGAACGCGCCCTCCGCGGTGTACACCTCGTAGGCGCCTTCCTCCCGGAGGGTCCGGCTCAGCAGGTCCGTCAGGTCCCGCTCGCTGTCGACGATGAGGATCCGCGTCTGTCCGGATTCGATCCCGTTGAGCGGCATCCCGTGGGCCTTCATGAACCGGATCAGCGACTGAAGCGGGATACGCCGGTCCTTGCTACCGGGGATGCGATATCCCCGGAGCTGCCCCGTGTCGAACCATTTCGAGACGGTACGCGGAGCGACGTTGCAGAGGCGGGCGACCTGGCCGGTCGTCAGCACATCTTTGCGAATCGGCGTGTCCATGTGTGCCCTCGGTCGGCCTCCGGTGACCCCTCGTGCACGGCGAGAACGATCCGCATGTAGCATCGGCCCGCACAGAGGGCAACTGTGGCAAGATCCGCGCGACTTCTCCAGCAGATAAAGGCGGCACGAAGGATACACGACGTGCGATTGCCGCACCCATCCGAGGTCTGCGGTTATCAGACGTTCCACCGCCGGGTTACGGACCGAGCAGGTTGTTCACCTCCGCCGCGCTGGGCATCGAACGCTGCGCGCCGAGTCGCGTGCAGGCCAGCGCGCCGGCGGCGTTTGCGTACCGGATTGCCTGCGCCAACGGCTCGCCTCGGGCGCACGCCACCGCCAGCGCGCCCGTGAAGGCGTCGCCGGCCGCCGTCGTGTCCACTACGGCCACCTTGTGCCCGGGGGCGTGATAGAACCGGTCTCCGTCGAAGGCCAGCGCGCCCGCCGCTCCGAGCTTGAGCACAACGCAGCGCGCGCCGGCCGCCGCGAGCGCCGCCGCGACGGCCTTGGCCTCCCGCGCGTGGGCGCCGGTGGGTTCCCCGGTAAGCATCTCCGCCTCGCTGGCGTTGGGGCTGAGGATGTCCGCCTGAAAGATCTCATCCGGCAGGCCCGGACGGGCCGGCGCCACATCGAGAATCGTCATCACGCCGTGGCGGCGGCACAGTGCAATCGTGCGAAGGACCGTCGCGACGGGGATCTCCAGTTGCATCAGGCAGACCTTGGCGGCGGCGAGTGCATCCTCGTTCGCGTCGATGTCTTCGGGCATCAGCCGCTGGTTGGCGCCCGGCGCGACGCAGATGGCGTTCTCGCCCTGGTTATCCACAACGATCAGCGCTACCCCGCTGGAGACGCCACTGGTCACGGAGACATGATCCGCCGTTACGTTCGCCTCGGCCAGACCCGCGAGCAGTTGCCGGCCGAAGAGATCGTCGCCCACCCGTCCGATCATGGTCGACGCCTCGCCGAGCCGGGCCACGGCGACCGCCTGGTTCGCGCCCTTGCCGCCCGGGATGGTCGCGAACTCGCCCCCCAGCACGGTCTCGCCGGGGCGCGGGATGCGATCGGTCTTGACGACGAGATCCATGTTGATGCTGCCGACCACTACGACGCCGCCGCGAGAATCCGTGCCCATCGCCCAGCTCCCGTGAAGGAATCCGCCCGGGCCTGCCGTCGAAGCCATCTTGACTTGTCGCGCCGAAGGGGGTAGCGTACTCTCTTGCGACCTGGCTTGGCAAGGCCCAAAGGGTCCGTCCCGCGTGTATTCGCAATCCGTTCGCCATCATTGCGGTCTGTTCGGCATTTACGGGCACCCGGCGGCCGTACGTCTGACGTACCTCGGCCTGTACGCCCAGCAGCACCGCGGACAGGAGGCCGCCGGAATCTGTAGCACGAACGGTGCCACGATCCTGCGGCACGCCCGGCGCGGCCTTGTGACGGACGTTTTCAGCCCGCGGACGCTTGATGAACTGGCCAACCCGGTGGCGATCGGCCATGTCCGCTACTCGACGACCGGCTCGTGCTCCGACGCGAACTGCCAGCCGCTGCTCGTGACGTGCGGCCTCGGCCAGGTGGCCGTCGCCCACAACGGCAACCTGATCAACGCCGCCCTGCTTCGCCGGCAATACGAGGAGAAGGGCCAGATCTTCAGTACCACCAGCGATACCGAGGTCATCCTGCACGTTTTGGCCAAGCATGGCCACATGCCCGCCGACGTGCGCCTGCCGCACGTGCTGAGCCACCTGCAAGGTGCGTATTGCCTGTTGTTTCTCTTTCCCGATCGCATCGTGGCGGTGCGCGACCCGTTCGGCCTGCGCCCGCTGTCCCTCGGGCGGACGGCCGAGGGGGCGTACGTCGTCGCGAGCGAGACCTGCGCGTTCGACATCATCGACGCGGTGTTCGAGCGGGACATTGCCCCCGGTGAGATCGTCACAATCGACGCGCGCGGTGCGCATAGCGAGCGGTTCACCGCCCCCGGCGCGGGGCAGCCGGCGTACTGTATCTTCGAGCAGGTTTACTTCGCGGATCCGGCCAGCGACGTCTTCGGCGAGAACGTGCACAAGGTTCGCCGCGCGATGGGCGAGCAGCTTGCGCGGGAGGCCCCCGTGGCCGCCGACGCCGTCGTCCCGGTGCCCAACTGCGCCCGCTGCGCCGCGCTCGGCTACGCGCACACCAGCGGCATCCCGTACACCCGCGGCTTCGTCACCAGCCACTACGCCGGCCGGTCGTTCATCATGCCCGAGCAGTCGCTCCGCGATCTGGCCGTCCGGATGAAGCTCAACGTGATCAAGGAATCCGTCCGCGGCAAACGGCTCGTCGTGGTGGAGGACTCGGTAGTCCGCGGCACGACCACCCGCGGCAAGATCGGCGCCCTGCGGCGGGCCGGCGCCACCGAGATCCATCTCCGCGT
>CAZMVY010000086.1:0-2995 GCA_964569765.1 uncultured Planctomycetales bacterium | reverse complement strand
AGCAAGTTCGCCCTGGAAGCGAATCCGCCCAACAAGCCCGACCGCACCTGACCGTGACGCAGCGCCTACGCGGGGGGCTCTTGCGAGGCCCCATCGCCCGCGGATAGGCTCGTTGCATCATGACCCATCGCCGCGCTCAGATGAAGCGGTCTCTCTCTTATTGCCTGCTCGTGTCGGCCGCGTTCGGCGCCATGGTCGCCGGCTGCGCCGCTGATGCACCCGGACGCCTGACCCTCGCGGGCAAAGACGTCTTCCTCGAAAGCCCGCGCCCCAACGTGCGGGTCACCGCGTACGCGTTCTACTGCCGAACAAACGGAACGGACATGATCAGCCGTTCCGGCGAGCAGACCCGCAGCGATGTCCACGACGTGACGTGGCAACGCTTCTCCGACAACAACGGCAAGACCTGGTCGCCGCCGACGGCCATCTCAACCTTCAAGAAGCTCGAAAAGGGCACATTCCGCCGATACCTCTGCCCCGGGTTCGTCGATCCCGGCACGGGCATGCTGATCACGATGATCCTTCAGGGCACATTGCCGAACGACAGCCCGCTGGAGGGCATGAAGCACTGGACGCTCCGCTATGCCCTCAGCAGGGACGGCGGGCGCAGCTTCTATCGCGAGGCGCCGGTAATACAAGCCGGCCCCGAATACTGCGCGGAGCATCCGCTGCCCGGCGTCTGGCTTGGCAAGAACGGCATCATGATCGGTGACACCACCTGCATGCCGATCCGCATCCGTACGGGCGAGATCCTCCAGCCGGTGCAGATCTGCCCGGTCGGCCCGGACGGCGAGTACTACAACCCCGGCGGCGGATACACCTATCACGACTCGGCGGTGCTCATCGGCCGTTGGAACAAGGGCGGCCCGCTCGACTGGCGGCTTTCATCGCTCGTGAAGGCCGACCCGGCCCGCTCGACCCGCGGCATGCTCGAGCCGACGATCGCCGAGATGCCCGACGGCCGAATCCTCATGGTGCTCCGCGGCAGCAACGACAGGAAACCGAGCCTGCCCGGCTACCGCTGGTACGCCGTCTCGACCGATCACGGCCAAACGTGGTCAGAGCCGAAGCCCTGGACATACACGGACGGGCAACCGTTCTTCTCGCCGAGTTCGTGCAGCCAGCTTCTGCGGCACAGCAACGGCCGCATCTACTGGATCGGCAACATCTGCGACACGAATCCGAAGGGTAACCTCCCGCGCCATCCGCTGCTGATCGGCGAGGTCGACCGCAAGTCGATGCTGCTGATCAGGGAGACGCTTTGCCCCATCGACGAGCGCGTACCGGGCGACCCGGAGACGCTGCAACTGAGCAACTTCCACGCCCGCGAGGACCGCGTCACGCACGAGATCGTCGTCCACTGCTCCCCGTTCGGCCGAGGCGGCCGCGTGCTGACGACACAGTCGGCCACCAAGCCCGCCCGGCGCCAACTCGATTGGACGAGCGACGCGTACGTGTATCGCATCCGCGTCACGACTCCGTGACCGATTCAAGACAACGCAACTCAAGCGACGCGCGTTCCCTACGGCCGGGACGGGCCCCGTCGGCCGCCATGGCTTCTCATCAGGCCGTATGCGATAATCGCGTGATCGCGATTCGCCGCCCCCGTGAGGAGGTCGCATTGACTGAATAGATGGCGATGGGGCGGAGGGGGGCCATGGGGGCGGGGACGGGCCTGCTTGCCGCGCCTGTCTTCCTGCTTGTTCTCTTATTGGTCTTTCTGCCCTTGGGGATCCTGTCGGGGGTCTGTCTCGTCTGGGGCGAATTGTACGTGTGGCTGCGAATGCGGTTTCACGGCAGATTCCTCTCTGGACGCAAAAGACGAGACTGCTTCGCACGCGGGCGGGGCACCGTCATCATCGAAAGCCCAGCGGTCGGCTGGAACGTAACGCGGGCGTGGTGGACAGACGAAGACGTTCTCGCCCTCGCGCCCGCGCCGCCGCCCACAAATGATAACCTGCGCGATGGCACGATCTGGGGCCACCCCTTTGTGCGATGGGCTCACGAGCGGTATACAGATATCCAGACAGGCCGCGCGATGCTCCTCGCTGTCTGGAGCGGCTCGCGGATGCAACGCCGTTGGTCGAAGCGCTATCCTAAGTTGAGATTTGTGAAGGTCTGGTCCGGCTTCGCGACCTTCGCAGCCGCGCAGCGCGAGAGAACCACCGACGCCCCCGATGTCTCCTCACCTGATCGGCAAGCAGGTCCTCAATGAGCCTCTTCGCATCCGGCTCGTTTCTCGCGGGCGCCTCCGCTCCTTACCCATGCATCGGTCCCTGTGCTGGCGACACCAACAGCCCATCACGCTGCCGCGAACGTGCGGACCTCTACACGCACGCCGGCGCGCACGGCCTCTTCCGCCTCGCGTAGGAGCTTGTCGGTCGTGGCGGCATCCACGTACTGTTCCCCGCAATTCTCGCACACCTCCGCCGGAACAGCCTTCAAGACGAGCGTCAATTCGCCGCGCTCCAACGTAACGCTGACGCGGCCCGGCTTCGTCTCACCGTGTTTGCAGACAACGCATTTCATCGAGCAGTCCTCCGACGAAAGGATTCGTCCCATCGCCGCGGGTCCGGTTCGTACACCGTTATTATAATCGTCTCCGCGCCCGCGGTATTGTCCGCCGCTACAACATGCAATGGCCGCCCGCCGACGAATCCGAGAACGAGACGGCTCGGGTAGGGCTTATCCTCCGGGTATTCCTTGATGACGTCGGCCGACGCCATCACACGTTCGACATCGGATTCTGATATGCCCTGCTCAAACATACGTCGGATCGCATGCACGCGGTAAACGAGTCGATGTTGAGCCATGGCCACCTCAGGTCAAGCAAGGCCAGCCCCTGAATCACCAGGCACCGCGCCCATGATCACCCCGGTTCCGGTCTCAAGCAAGCCGTACGGACGCGTCACTCACCCCGCAGCACAGCCTTGTCCCGCTCCGGCTGCGCCGCCACGAGCTGATCCAGCGTGAACTTCGAGCCGCACTCCGGGCA
>CAZMVY010000085.1:0-17929 GCA_964569765.1 uncultured Planctomycetales bacterium | reverse complement strand
GGCTCAGCAGCATCGTCCACCCCTCGTCGGCCCACAGGCTGCGCGTCTCGACGTGATGCGTGCGCACGATCCAGCCCAGCAGCAGGCTCAAAACCACGGCGGCGACGCGCGTGCCGCGCCGGGCGAAGACCCGACGGGCCCATGGGCGCGAAAACGCGCGGATCGAGAGCGGACCGCCCAGCAGCACCTGCGTAATACGTTCGGCGGCCCGGCCGTCGCCGTAGACGTTTACCTCGCGGGCCATTGCGGCGTAGGCGGCCGGATCGGAGAGCAGCCGTGCGGCCTGGCCAACGATCCGCTCGCGGCTCGTCCCGACGAGGCGAACCACGCCCGTGGCGAGGCCCTCCGGGCGCTCGGTCTTGTCGCGCAACACGAGCACGGGTTTGCCCAGCGTGGGGGCCTCTTCCTGAATGCCCCCGGAATCGGTCAGCACGAGGTACGCCCGCGTGAGCAGGGACACGAACGCGGCGTACCCGAGCGGGGCGATCAGCCGGATCCGATCGCACGCACCGAGGATTTCCCGCACCGGCTTCTGCACGTTGGGATTCAGATGGACGGGGTATACGATCTGAATGTCGTCGAAACGCTCGGCGATGTCGCGGAGAGCCTCGCAGAGTTCGCGGAAGGGTTGTCCGAAGCTCTCGCGCCGATGCGCCGTCACGAGCACGAGACGCGAGCCGTCCGCCGCGAGATTCGCGGGCGGCGGCTGCTTTGCGGTTCGCTCCCGCATCCATCGGAGCGCGTCGACTACGGTGTTGCCTGTGAGAAAGATGCTTTCCGCCGGCACGCCCTCGGCCAGCAGCGCCTCTTGTGCGCGGCGCGTGGGAGCGAAGTGGTAATCGGCGAGGACGCCGGTGATGCGCCGGTTGATCTCCTCGGGGAAGGGCATCCGCTTGTCGCGGGTGCGCAGGCCGGCCTCGACGTGAGCGACCTTGGCTCCGTAGATGTAGCCGGCGAACGCGGCGGCCGCGACGGTTGCGGTGTCGCCCTGCACGACGACAATCTCGGGCTTCGCGTCATCCAGGACGGGGCGGAGGGCCAGCAGAAGACGGCCGAGCAGGTCCGTCGGGTGCTGCGCGGCCCGCATCACATTCAGGTCGATATCGGGGCGGAGTTCGACCGCATCGAGGGCGTCGTCGAGCATCTCGCGATGCTGGCCCGTTGAGCAGAGCGTCACAGCGGCCCGGTCCGGGTACCGTCGGAGGACGTGCACGACGGGGGCAAGCTTGATGACCTCCGGCCGCGTGCCGAAGACGACCAGAATCCGCTTCATTCGGATCAGCCCTTGTACCACAGGCCCTTCTGCTGGAGCTTGTCCACGAGCGCCTGAATCTCCCCGATGGCCTCCTTGAGCCTGCGGACCGTGAAGACGAGTTCGTCGTAGAGTTTCGGGTCGCGCAGCAGAAGGCCGAGGCTGCCCCGCCCCTCCGACAGATCGGCGGAGGCCTTGCTCAGGTGCTCCAGCGTTACCGCGATCTGGTCGGAATTGCGCATGAGCTTTCGGGCGAGCTCGTCGATCCGCTCCCTGGCGGTGTCGAGCGTGTTTTCCAGTTTTGTCTCGACCACGCCGCCCCGTTCGGCCAACGCGCGAATGTCTTTGGCCGCCGCCTTCGCCTCGACGCTGACGTCCTTGAAGTTCTCGATGGCCACCTTGACGTTGCTGCGGACCGCCGGGTCGCCGATCACGTTGTCCAGATGCGTCAGGACCAGGTACAGCCGCTGCACAGCGCTGTACAGGTTCGGCATCGACGGCTTGCCCTGGGCCTGGGCCTCGTCAAGTTCCTCGATCGTCCGGATCCTCAGGATCTGGTGGAGATCCGTGGCCACCGGCGTAAGCTCTTTGGCCAGCTCGCCGATGTGTCCGGCCGTCGTCTCGAGCGTGGCAACGATCCGCTCCGGGATGATGGAGTCGAGCGGGCTGCCCATGGAACCGGGCAGTATGGCCTTCCCGTCGGTCGGCAAAAAACCTTCGCTTGCAACCTTCGGTACCTCGATGATGATGTCGGATCGGCCGAAACCGATGGCCGCCGGGAGGACGCGGGCCGAGGCGCCGTCCGGAATGACATACTCGCGGTCGATCTGGGCGACGACGTACGTACCCTGCTCGGGGTGTTCGCGGTTCTTCAACTCGATGGATTGCACGCGGCCGATCTGGATCCCGCGCATCGTGACGGCGGTCCCCTGCTGCACATCGCTGAGTTCGTTGAAGGAAATCCGCACCTGGTACTGTTTGCCGCCGAGCCATTGCGGCGCCTCGCCGAACAGGATGGTCATGATGCCCAGTGCGATGAGCCCGCACAGCACGAACAGGCCCACGAGCATTTGCTGTCGTCGTTCCGTCATTTGGTGATCTCCGCGCGAAGGCTTGCCAGGTCTTCCTCGTCCGCCCGGCCCTCCATGCACCGCCGCACGCGAGCGTCGGCCGACCGGCGGATTTCGGCCGGCGTGCCGTCCGCGATGAACGTTCCCCGATACAGCATCACGATGCGGTCCGCGATCTTGTAGGCGCTGGCCATGTCATGGGTGACGACGACGCCGGTCACGCCGAGCTCCCGCCGGAGCTTGAGGATCAGCTCGTTGATGATGTCGGCCCGGATCGGGTCCAGGCCGGTGGTCGGCTCGTCGTAAAGGATGACCTCCGGATCAAGGGCGATCGCCCGGGCCAGGCCGACGCGCTTGCGCTGGCCGCCGGAGAGCTGGGCAGGCTTGCGGTCGGCGAACTCCTCGAGGCCGACCATCCGGAGCTTCTCGAGGGCAATCTGCCTCGCCTGGGCCTCGGTAACGTCGCGGTGTTCGAGAATGGGAAAGGCGACGTTTTCGACGGCGGTCATGGAGTCGAAGAGGGCCGCCCCCTGGAAGAGAAACCCGAATCGCCGGCGGACCACGACCCACTCCTTCGGCCGCAGCCGGTCAACCCGGCGCCCGTCCACGTACACCTCGCCCGCATCGGGACGGAGCAGCCCGACGATGTGCTTGAGCAGCACGCTCTTGCCGGCACCGGATTCGCCGATGACCACGGTGGTCTGGCCCCGGTAGAGCTGCAGCGACGCCCGCTCCAGGACGAGCAGACGCCCAAAGCGTTTCGTGACGTTGCGCAACTCGATAATGGGCTGCTCGCCCGCCGATATCGTCTTCGGGCTCGTTGCCTCAGGTTGTCGCGCCGGTTCGTTCACGACTGCCTCTTGGACCGGGGGCCATGATCGCCGTACGGCCGCCGCGCGGCCCATTCGATTTCCGATTCTCACAGGACGGACTTGAAACCCCACAGGGCCTCGTAAATGCCCTTGAGGCCCAGCCCGAGGAAGAAGTCCAGCACCAGGATCACAATGAAGCCGATCACGAAGCCTTCCGTGCATGCCCGCGCGACGCCTTCGGCGCCGTAGCGGCACGTGAAGCCTTTGTAGCAGGCGATCCAGCCGATGGCCCCTCCGAAGGCCAGACTCTTGACGAAGCCGTAGAACAGGTCCCATTTCTGGATCGCCTCGGCCGAGTAGTAGACGTAGGGTTCCGATGGGACGCCGAAGACCTGCGTCGTCACCAGCCAGCCCCCGAAGGCACCCATCAGATCGCAATAAAACGTCAGAACCGGGGTGAGAAGCAGGCACGCCAGAAACCGCGGCACGACCAGATAACGGACAGGGTCGGCCCCCATGGCCCGCAGGGCGTCGATCTGCTCCGTGACGTTCATGGTTCCCAACTCGGCGGTGAGCGCCCCTCCGACCCGACCCGCCAGCATCACGCCGGCCAGCACCGGCCCCAGCTCGCGGATGACCGAGAGGTTCACCAGCACGCCCATGCGGTCCTGCAACCCGACGTTGGCGAGCTGATCGAACGCCTGCACCGCCAGCACGAGTCCGACGAAGGTTCCCGTAATCATGATGACCGGCACGCTGCGGCTGCCGATCTCGTAGAACTGAGGCATCAGCAGGCGCAGGTTGCGCCAGCGCGTCACTCCGGTGGGGATCCAGCCCAGGGTCCGTCCGACAAACTGCCAGAAGTCACCGAAGGCGACAAGCTGGTCGATGCTTACCTTGCCCAGGGTTGCCACCCAGCCAAACATTTCTTGGACTCCGCCGCCCCCTTGCGAGCCTGGGGTGAAACAAGCTTGTAGCCGCCCGGCGAAGCCCTGTCAATTTCACTCTTACTCTCGCGGACGGCAAGGGTTGCGGTTGTTATCAGACGCGCACGGCCCCGTTTGCGGCATCCGGCCCGAAACAACAAAGTTCGGGGGCAGTCGGGTCGATAGAAACGGCAGACACGGACGGCCACGGGGTTCACTCGGGGTACCAGGGATGAAGCGTACAGACGTCGGCGGCAGGATTGTTCCTGCCGGTTGGGGACGTCACGGAGACGCGGCCCCCAGAAGCGGCGAGCTCGGCCTTACACGCGGGCCCGACGAAGGAAGCCACGATGGACATCGCAACCGTCATTGGGATCCTCTTCGCCGTCGGTGCCATCACCTGGGCCATGTACGAGGGGACGCACGGGCACCTGTCCGCCTTCTTCTCGACCGAGGGCTTCGTGCTGGTGCTGGGCGGCTCGTTCGCCGCCGTGCTTCTCTCGATGCCGCTGCGTTCCTGCCTGGCGGTGTTCGGGTACCTCAAGAAATGGCTATTCGCCAAGGAAGTGCGGGCGGATCAGCTTATCAAGGAGCTGGTCGGGTTCGCGGAGCTGGCGCGGCGCGACGGCGTGCTGGCGCTCGAACAGGTGGCCAAGCAGCAGAACGATCCCTTCCTGAAGCGGGCGCTGCAGTTGGCGGTGGACGGCAGTGACCCGGCGACGATCGAGCAGACGCTCAACTATGAGATCGCAGCTCTGAGCGAGCGGCACAAGAACGGCAAGAAGTTCTTCGAGCTGATGGGGAAGTACGGTCCGGGCTTCGGGCTGACGGCCACGCTGATCGGGCAGGTGGCGATGTTCCGCAACATGGGGGGCGACAGTGCGGCGATCGGCAAGGCGCTGGCGGTGGCCCTGCTCGGGACGCTTTACGGATGCCTGATCTGCAACGTGATCTGCGGGCCGATCGCGGACAAGCTGGCGATCCGCTCGGCCGAGGAAAAGTTTCACAAGGAGTTGATCATCACGGGGATTTTGAGCATCCAGGCGGGGGACAATCCGCGGATCGTCCAGATGAAACTGACGTCGTTCGTGTCCGAGAAAGAACGCGCCGCGATGGTCAAGGCAGACGGGGGTTGAGGCACACCGACAGGTGAGTTCACGCGATGGCAAACAAGCCGCCACCACCGCCCGAGGAGGAAAAGGGGGAAAGCGCTCCCCTCTGGATCATCAGCTTCGCCGACCTGGTGACGCTGATGCTCAGCTTCTTCGTGATCCTTGCCGCGGGCAATAACAAGAAAGCTGAGGAGCTGGATCCGAATATGACCGAGCTGGCGGCGGCGATCCGGACCGCATTCAAGTACCTGCCCCCGGTGAACTCCAAGGACCCGGTGGATATGCAGATTCTCCTCAACTCCCTGAAGAACCAGCGAGGCAAAGGCGGCGCGGGCAGCAAAGGAGAGGCGCGGCGGCCCCTCGAGGGAGCCGTCGGTCTCGACGACCGCGTCACCACGATCCGCACGGGAACGCAGAGCACGATGGGCGGCGCGATCCCGTTCGAGCGCGACTCCGCCGAGATCCCTGCGACGGCCGTGCCGACGCTGAACCAGATCCTCAGCGCGATGCGCGGACACACGAACGTCTTCGTCGTCAAGGGCCACACGTCGCGCGACGAGGAATACCGCCTCCGGGGCAGCAACCGGGACCTGGCGTACGAACGGGCCAACGCCGTGGTGGCACGGCTGATCTCGATGGGGGTGGCGAAGGAGACGCTGCGGGCCCAGAGTTGCCGCGACTACGAGCCCCGCGTCGAACGGGCGTACAGCGAAGCCGCCCACACAATGAACCGGCGGGTCGAAGTAATTGCCACCGAAGAGCTGGTCAGTGAGCTGCGGGGCGACCCGAAAGAGGTCGTTCCCGGGGCAGATGAGAGCTCCACCAGCCGGCCGGCACATTGATCGTCGCCGCGCGCGGCGTGCGGCGTGCAGCGCCGCGACGGCTCAGTCACTTCTACACGGCTATTCACCGGAATCCTGGCGACCGGCAAACATCCCGAAGGCGGGCGAGACGCCCGACCCTTATGTCGGGCTGCGGCCGAAGGCCGTGCTGCGGGAAGGAAACGAAGGAAACTCTCAAACTCGAAGAGGCGCTACGCATACAGGCGCTTCAGCTCCGCTTCCGGGAAGTAGTGCTTTACGATCCGCGCGTGATCGTTACCGCAGAGGGCCATGCCGAGGGCGCCGATCTGGCACAGCCCGGCACCGTGTCCCCAACCGGCGCCGCGAAGCGTCACTGCCCGACACCGACCCGTGGCATCCCGCTCGATTTGGACGGCAAACGCACTGCTGAACAGGAAGCTCTTGTGGAGAATCTGCCGGATGCGGTACTGATCGGCGATGGGGAGCTGCCGCATGCGTCCGCCGGCGTCTTCGACGTCAAGGACGATCTCCGTAGCCCGGCCGGAGATGCCGCGCCGGGTAACCCGCAGATTCGACAGTCGGGCGATCGTCGCGGCATCCGGCAGCTTCCGGCGAAGCATGTCCGCCAGTTCGTCGTGCGTATAGCGGACACTCCAGCGGAAGTAGCGGCCCGTCTCATCCACACGGCCCAGGTAGCGGCCGAGCGACTCCTCCGGCACCACGCGCGGGCTGCAATAGACATCCGTTTCGCGCAGCCAGTCGCCCTCGAGGTACTCGTTGAGATTCGCTTCGGTCACGGGCAGGAATCGATGGGCGGCCGAATGCGCCGGGGCGTCCACCTGCGGCCCCAGCCCGGGCTTGTGCACCCCCCAGACGTGCTCGGGCAACTCGACAACGCCGCCGCAGCTCTTGGAGTAGTTGGCGTCCACGACGCGACCGTCCGCCGCGACGAGCACAAGCCCGCGCGTGGATTCGACGGCGTCGAGGGCCGTGTCGCTCAGGTCGCCGGTGCCCTGGTAGCGCTGGCAGCAGTCGTCATTGCAGCGGTCGAACGGCTCGGCGTCGTGCTTGGGTTCGGTGAACGCCAGCAGCCATGAGCGCGCCGTGATGCACTGGGCCCGGAGGAACTCGATGGGGCACTGGCTGCTCATCTCCGAGGTGATGACGCAGGCAAGGTACGCCTCCAGGGAAATCTCATTGACGAGGATGATTCCGCGGTCGCCGGGCAGCAGTTCGATGCGCCCGGCGAGCGTCTGATCCACGTGCTTCTGCCAGTGGAAGCCGCGTCCGGCGACAACCCCTTTGACCCACAGCCCGTCGCCGCGGGCCGGCGGGCGCGGGGGTTGCGGGGTCAGCGTCCAGCCGGCGGCGGTTTGTGCCGGTCCGCCGTTGACGGCCAAGCTGACGGCCTTGCCCTCGAGACGAGCGGATATGCGTGCCGCCCGAACCTCGCGCGGTGCTCCGCCCGCAGCAGCGAGTTCGTACGCCGCATCGGGCACGCGCATGTCGATCGCCGACATGGCGTCCTCGGACAGTACGACACCGATGCGGACCACAGGCTCGCACCGGCTCTCCGGTCGCCACTCTCGAATGCCTGGAGTTTGCGTGCTCATGATGACGGATATCGTAAACCATCGGCCGCGGCGCGTCAGCCCCGTGCCGGGGACGCAGCACACGACGTTCGGCTTGCGGTGTCCCGGGCCGGTGGGGCCGTCGCGCTCCCCTCCGAGGTGATAACGTCCTGCGGCCGCACGGCGGCGAAGGAATGGAATCGGCTCCAGGGCTGCCGCCGGGGACGGCGCGGGCAGGCCGCGGCCGCCGGGCAGCCTCAGATGGCCGGCTGCTTCTGCCTGAATGCGATGACCTCGTTCATGCTCCCGCTGCGGAAGCCGCGCAGGTCCATCGCCACGTACGTGTAGCCGATCCGCCGGAACTCCGCATCGATCTTTGCGCGCATCTCCGGCTGCATGAACGTTGCGATCTGATCGGCGGGAATCTCGATCCGGGCCAGGTTGTTGTGATGGCGTACGCGACACTCGGGAAGGCCCAGGCTGCGCAGGAACGCCTCGCCCTGCTCGACCATCTTGAGCTTTTCCGGCGTAATCTCCTCGCCATACTGGATGCGGCTGGACAGGCACGGGCTCGCCGGTTTGTCGTATGTCGGCAGCCCCATCTGCTGCGACAGGACGCGAATGTCCCGCTTCGTCAAACCCGCCTCGGCACACGGCGAACGCACGTTGTTTTCCCTGGCTGCCTGGATTCCCGGCCGCCAGTCGCCGAGGTCGTCCGCGTTGATGCCGTTGACGATCGCCGTATAGCCCTCCGCCGCCAGGATCGGCCGGAGCTTCGTGTACAGCTCGGTCTTGCAGAAGTAGCAGCGGTTCTCCGGGTTGGCGCGGTAATTCGGGTCGTCCATCTCCTGCGTGGCGATAACCCGGTGCGGCGCGCCGAACTTCTCCGCCAGCGCGCGGGCCTCCTCAAACTCCGCCCGCGAGAGGCTGTCGCTGTCGGCGGTAGCCGCCAGGACGTTGCCCGGTCCGAGCGTGTCGATCGCGACCTTCAGCACGAACGTGGAGTCCACCCCCGCCGAGAACGCCACGATGACCCGCCTGAGCGAGCGAAGGGTCTCCTTCATCCGTTCGAGCTTCTGTTCCACCGACACGTCCGGCTTTGAAATCGTCGAGATACCCATGCCTTCCCTATGTTAAGCCTCTCTCGCGGCGGATTCCATCCGGCATGAGCGGGGCACGGCCGCAGCCCACGAGGCGGGCAAAACCTCCCGGATGACTACCCGCCTGTGCGCGGCTGCGATGAGGCTACGTGACCCCGAAGCGAGGCCTGGCCCTTCCGCGCGTAATCGATCGATTCGCCCAGAATTCGTGCCGCCTCTTGGCCGGCGTGGAAGCCCGTCGAGTTTTCCGCCTCCACGAAGTCCAGCAGGAACTGTGCCTTGCGCTGGAATCCGCGGGCGGCGGCAAGCTGCTCGTCCTTTGCTTCGGCAGCCTTCGCGGCCTTGATGTCGGCGATCAGGTCCATCAGTGCATCCATCGCCAGGTTGCGAAGCTGGAACGTCCGTTCCTGGATCGTCTCGACGCGGGCCTTGAGTTCGGCTTCGGGGAACCTGTGGCACGTCTGGCACGCGTTGTTGACGTTCAGCAGCGGGCTGCGGACGTGGTGGTCGCTGATCTTCATCGCCCCCACCCGCTTGTACGGCATGTGGCAGTCCGCGCACGCCACGCCGGACCGCGCGTGAATCCCCTGGCTCCACATCTCGAACTCGGGATGCTGCGCCTTGAGCACGGGCGCCCCGGTCTCCGCGTGGACCCAGTCCTTGAAGCCGATCTCATCGTAGTACGTCAGAATCTCGTCCGCGTTGATCCCCTTGGCCCACGGATACGTCAAGCGCTTCTCCGGCCCCTTGAAGTAGTATTCCACGTGGCACTGGGCGCAGACGTACGTCCGCATCTCCTGTCGTGTGGCCATCGTATTGACGTCGTAGTCCTTCACGCCCTGATGCGCTTTAAGCGCGCGAATGCCCTCAAGGAAGCCCGGCCGCGTCACGCGAAGCTGCATCGTCGCCGGGTCGTGGCAGTCGATGCACGCCACCGGGTGCGTCACGAGCTTGCGGGCCTCGCCGAACGGCATCTTGTTCATCGCCTCGAAGCCCTTGATCAGGTCGCCCTCGCCGAGCTTCCTGTACGGGACGTAGATCGAGGCGTGGCAGTGCAGACACGTGCCCGGCTGCGGTGCGGCCTGCTGCCGCTGGGTGTACGTCTGGTCCTCAAGCATGTACGCGTGGCCGCGCTCCTCGCGGAAATCCTTCGAGAATGCGTAGCCCGCCCACATCGTCTTCAGACGAGGGTCCTCTTCCAGCTTCGACTGCGCCACGATCGACCGCGGGTCAGCCTGCGTCGGCGTCCGCGGCATCGCCTCGCTGCCGCCGTAACGCGTGCGGACCATGTCGGTCGTACGACGATACCCGTCGTACTGCATCGGGAAGTTCCTGCCCCAGACGGCCGGATCCTCCGTCTCGTCGGTCAGTTCGACCACGCGGAAGAAGGGATTGCGAGCCTCCTGCTTGTGCTCGAAGATGTTGACGAGCAGGGCCGTGACGGCGAACGTCACCCCCGCGGCGACGACGGCGATGGCCGCGATCAGCGCGAGGATCCTCGCTCGCCCGCCGGGGCCCGTTCCCGACGTCGTGCCGCCGTCGTTCTGTCTCATAACGCGTTCCTCCTCTGTATCCCGTCGGCACTCCGGCCCCGCACCGCGATCCTCAATGCAGGTGCCCCACGGAACCGTGACACCGGATGCACGACAAGGCGCGTCCCGGAGCGTGGGATGCGTCGATCGCCTGCACGATGTCGGCGTGGCAGCGACGGCAGGCCGCCTCCGTCACTTCGCGATTGCGCTCCTTGATCCGGATCGGCTCGTGGAAATCGCCCATCGTGAAGGCCAGCGAGTGATGATAACCGTTCGACACCTTGGTAACGTACTTTCCGACGAGGTCGTGCGGCGTATGGCAGTCGTTACACACGGCCACGCCGTGGTGGCTGGACTTCACCCACCCGTCGAGCTGTTCCTGCATCACGTGGCAGTTCGCGCACGCCAAAGGGTCGTTCGTCAGATACGACGCTCCGCGCGCGTAGAGAAACGTGTAGCCGCCGACCCCGGCCGCCACGCCGAGCGCCGCGCCCGCCAGGATCCCCGCCGTGTTCCGCACCCTTACCATCTGCTGCGAGCCCTCATCGGGCCGGCATTGTCCTGGGGGAATCATATTGCAGCAAGCGGCGCTCGCCCTGCAACGAACGCACGTGCGTCAACTCCTGCGTCACCTCGAGCGTCCCCAGATATTCGCCCTTGGCGTCGCGGACGGCAAAGTAGCGGATGTGCACGAACTTCCCGTGCATCTGGATCCAGAACTCCGCCACGCTCTGCCGGCCGGAGCGCAAGTCCGAGAGGATCCGCTCGACCATGTGCACGCTCTTGGGCGGGTGGCAGTTCTGCACCTTTCGCCCGATGATCGCTTTGCTCCGCGGAAAAACGCGGTCCGGCCCTTCCGAGAAGAACCGCACGCAGTCGTCCGCATCGACGAACGTCAGGTCCACCGGGAGCGTCGAGAAGATGCCGAGCAACTGTTCGATGGTGAGCGTGCCGGTCGGCAACGCGACCTCTCCGCTTCGGCTGATCTTTGCGGCCTCGGCGCCCTCGGAGGTGCCGGCGGCTTGCGGCGGCGCGTACCCTTCACGCGGTTCGACGAGGCACCAGCCGTATCGTGACGATTGCTGCCAGATCTCGCCCCACTCCTCCTCGCGGAGCGTCCGCAGCGACATCGGCAGGAGGATATGCTCTTCCTTGTCAATCATGCCCTCGACGGCCAGCGCCGCCGCCTGCGCTACCGATTCGACCGCTGCGCGGAGGTCGCGCGCCGCAGATGCCGCAGCGGCCGCCGCGACCGCCTGGCCGAGGGCCCTGAGCGATGCGCGAACCTCGTCGTCCCTCGCCCACATGACCTTGCCCGGTCCGCTGATGCCGTGCCGCTCGAGGCAGGAGAACAGCAGGTGCTCCTTGCGCTGGTAGTGCTTCTCGATGTCCGTCAGATCGTTTAGTACTGCCCGCAGTCGTGCCGCGAAGTCCTCGGCCGGCGCATCCCCTGGCACCATCGCCAGCTCCCCCAGAACTGACCGCAGGGCGCCGACGGCCTTTCGCAGGGCCTCGTTCTCGCGGCGGAAGGTGTCCACCGGATGGCCCGGCGGAACGTCGATGGCCGCGTCGTCCTTTGTGATGTCGCGGACGACCGCGTGGTGGAGGTCGCACATCGACTGGATCTCCTCGACCCGTGTGCCCTCGCGGATGAGCTGCTGCTCCATCGCCGCGATCTCCGTGGCGTCGGTTTCCTGGACGATCGCCGCGAGTTGCGCCTTAACCGTCTCGGGGGCGACGCCTTCGTGAAGCCGCTTGACGATCTCCTTGAGGGTTCCGATCCGCCGGGTCCGGTTGTCGATGTATTCGCTCATGAGGTCTCCCTTCGCGTCAGATTGCCGGATGGATTATCGTTCCGCCGCCATCAGGTCGCCTTGACGTCCGTCAATCGCAGGCATTTCCGGGTTGCTGCGATGCAACGTTCGCACTGACAATGGGTTACGGATGTGACGACGGTTCGGGTCTCGCTCGGTGCGGTTGGATCTCGGGCGATTCCGGCTTGTATTCGAACGGGTACCGGCGAAGTTCCGCGGTGGGTCCGGGCGAGCAGCTCGATAGAATAATGAATGTCGAGACCGATGTACGAGTAGAAGACAGGTTTCCGGGCGTATCCGCCGCGAGCCGCTGGCAGCACGGCCGTGGCGGAACCGACGGGCGGCGCGGGCTCCGAGTGTCGCAGGGCCTGCGCCGGGGCCGAGGATAATGCTGCCGCCGCCCGTCGGGATGCACGGATGGTGCGATTGGCGTTCTGTTCGCTGGGTTATCTGCTTGCCGGCTTTGCGGTTCTGATCCTGCTTCTGGCCGGGCGACGTCGGCCCCTTCCAAGCGCGCTCTCCGGGCTTGCTGTCATATTCCTCTGGCCGTTCGCCCTGCCGTACACACTGATTGTGTTCATGGCATCATGCCTCCGTACCCGCCCCCGGATGCGCAACGCCTGCCCGCCAATCCCCCGGTGATTGCGCCAACGACGAATCAGCGCGGACGCCCCCTTGCTTCAACATTCAGGCCGCGTCATTCGGACTTCGTTCGCCATTCGTTGCCTGTGCGCTCAGAAGCTCAGCAGCTTCATCACATCTGTGACCGTGCCCTCTCTGGTCACGAGCCGCCCCTTGCCATCGGGCGTGTCGAAGACGAGATACTGCTTCCTGGCCTGGATCGGCGGCGAGAGCCGGTACGGTTTGCACTTCGGGATTGCGGCGATCGAGCGCTTCGCCCCCTCGTACAGCGCCTTGCGGGTCTCCGCGAACGGATACAGCACGGCGGCCTCGCGGCTGATGCCCTTCTTCACCGCCACTGTGACGCAACCCGGCCCGAAGAACCTCGTCGCCTCCCGGCACGCCGCCTCGTCGCCGGTCACCAGAATGGGCGGTACGTTGAAGTGGCCGGCCATCGCTGCGCACTGGGCCAACTCGCCCGACTCAACGCCGTTATACCAGTAGCGGCTCTCGTTCTTTGACGACTGCGTGTGGCAGAGCACGCCGTCCGGCGTGCCCATCATCGCATGGTAGCCCACGAACACGACGCCGGCGAACGACTCATCAAGGCCCCACATGAGTCCGGGCACCGGCTTGCCGGTGATGTACGTCGCCCCCGGCGGCATCAACTCCGGCACGAGGGCGCCCGAACCATGGCCGTCGCGCACCAGGATCTCCGTGGCCCCTGCATCGCGAAGCCCGTGGATGACGGCCGCCAGGTCCCCCATGAAGTACTCTTTCGCCTTGTCGTTCAACGGTCCTTCCTCGCGGGTCTGGGCGAACTGGTATACGCCGCTGACCCCTTCCAGGTCGGTCATGACGAAGAGCTTAAGCTTGCCGGCGCGCGGCGGCGTGCCTGCACAGCCTGCGCCCAATACCAACAGCCAGGCGAGTCGAAGCACGTTTCTGGCGAACATGAATGCGTCTCCACATTGAACAAGGGCAGAGCATTTGCCCCGCCGGCCGCCCGGTCACTCGGGATATACGAAGTTGATCACCACGTTCACATCGGGATGAAGACTCTGCTTGGCGGGACAGAGCGCGGCGGCACGCTCCAGCTTCGCCCGCGCGGCCTCGGAGAGTTCGGCGCCCGGCGGCAGCGTGACCGTAATCCTCAGCGTGCCGATCCGCCGGTGCGGCTGAGCGACCATTTCCTTTGCCACATGGATCCGCGTTCCGGTGATGTCGAGGCCGCTTTTCTGTGCCACGAGGCCCATGATCGTGACGACGCACGTACCCACGCCGGCTGCCACAAGGTCCGTCGGGGAGAAGGCCTCGCCCCTGCCGCCGTTGTCCAGCGGAGCGTCGGTGGTAAGGGTCTGCTTCGACGGACCGTGCGTTGCGGTGCAGCGGAGGTCGCCTTCGTACACAATGTCGATCTCGACGGACATAAATCGCCTCCTGACCAGTCTACCTTTTTAGGCGGAATCGGCTGTCGTGTCCAACGGCCGACGTCAGTCTTTGCATGCGAGCACGATCCGGAAAAGGCCGCCGAGGCCGGCGGGCTCGTCGTGAACGACTCGCAGGCCCGATCCCCGAAGGATCGGGCCGAGCCGGCGGGTGAACTCCGTGCCCAGACCGCTTGCCGGCCGGTTGGCGACACGAAAGAGCAACGGCACCCGACGGTGATCAGGAAGAAACTTGTCGAAGACCACCGCCCTGCCGCCCGGGCGCAACACGCGGGCGGCCTCTCTCGCGCAGCGATCCGGCTCGGGGATGACGGCCAGGATCAGGTGAAGAATGACGGCGTCGAACGAGCCGTCCGGAAACTCCAGGACGTGGCCATCCATCACCCGGATGTCGACGTGACGACCGCGCCGCTCCGCCCGGCGGCGGAGGTGCCGGATCATCGCGGGCGTCAGGTCGATGGCGGTGATCTCCGCCCCCGCCGGGATGAAGTCGAGGTCCAGGCCAGTACCCGCCCCCACGATCAGCACGCGCTCGCCCGGCCGAATCGCGAGCTTCTCGATCGATCGGCGGCGCTGAGGATCGAAGATTCGGATCGGGCCGTCATAGAACGGGGCCCACAGGGTGTATACCCGGCGCCTCCAGGAATTCGTCTCGAAGGTCATGGCCGTTTCCGAAGCGCCCGTTCCGCTATTCGCTCTTGCCGGCGCCGGTTCAGTATACGCATTCGCGCGCCGCCGCGGCAAACGCCTTGAGCTTCTCCGGCGGCGTGTCGAAAAAATGATCGGACAGCGAGCAGATGTAGCCGCCGTCATATCCGACCTTCTCGAACAGCTCGAACACCTTCGCGCGAATCTGCTCCTCCGTGCCATCGGTAAGAACGTTGAACTGGTCGAGCCCGCCGATCAGGGCAAGGCGACTGCCGACCTTTCGCTTGAAGTCCCACGGCTCCTGATTGCCGCCGATGCTCAGCGGGGCGAGCGTCTCCGAGGCGTCCGTGCCGTTCGCGACGATGTGTTCCTCGATGCCCAGCGTCCCGCCGCACGTGTGGTAGGTGATGCGGAAGCCGAGATCGTGCAGGGCATCGTGCATCTTCCGATCGTACGGCAGGCAGAACTCCCGGTGCAGCTCCGGCGAGATCACCGTGGACGAGCCCGCGCCGCCGCCCGTCTCGATCAGGTCGAACTTCGCCCCCTTCATCGACTCGATGAACCGCAGCTTCTTTTCGAGCAGAATGCCGAGCAGTTCGTGGACCCAGTCCGGTTTGTCGAAGCACCGCAGCACCAGTTCCTGCACGTCCATGAGGCAGCACGCGTGCTGCCAGCAGCCGGCTTGATCGCCCCAGACGAACCCGCGGAGAATGCCGCGGTCGCCGATCCGGTCGTACAGCGCAGCCACCGGTTTCGGATCCAGGGCCGGCACGGGCATGTGCTTGCGGATCTGCTCGATGTCCTCGTCGCGTTTGATCAGATGCTCGGTGATCCAGGTCGTCTTGCGGTCGCCGCACGTCTTGTACGTGAGCGAACCGTCCGGCGTGCGGATCGTGTGGTAGACGATGCGGTTGTCCGGATCGTCGCTGATCGTGCGGGCCTCATCCACCCAGTGCGAGGTGCAGAACTTCGCGAAGTCGGCATCGACGAGCCAGAACTGCCCCATGTCCTGGAAGTACTGGATCTGCGCATCCATCCCGCAGGCCTCGAACGCCTCCAGGTCGCTCATGCCGCCCATGTACTTCTCGAGGTGGTATCCCTGCCACTGATGCACGGACACGGGCAGCCGATCGGGCTTACCGCGGTCCAACGCGCACAGCATTCGCTCCTTGCTGGTCATGCATGGGCTCCGGAGCTGAGGATCGTATGGAAACCGCCAGTGCCGGTATTGTACACGAGGTGTCGCTACGCGTCGCAGAGTCGTCGGCGGGACCGCACTCGTGCGATGCAGGCTGGCATGTGCCCCAGGATTCCAACGCGCCCCCCGACCGCAACCAGACACGGGGCCCAGGCCCCCGCTATCGCGAGCCTCTCGCCGGGCCGGATCCATACAACCGGTCGGGAGCCGATCGACGGCCGTCAGGGCTCGCACGGCACAGCCTTGCACGACGCCCAAAACGCCGGCAGGCAACGTACGGTTTGGCCCTGCCGATACCGACCGACGCTCGACACAAGTGCGGGTCACGATCACGGAACTGCGACCGGCCTGTCATAAACCAGTCTGGCCGGATCGTAGCCCCGGCCCACCAACCGGCTCAAGATGCCGTCCAGCGTGGCCTGGTCCAGCGCGGGCGTACGGCTGAGAATGAACAGCGTCAGGCGCAGCGGATCGCTCACGACCGCGTACTCGTAGTCTGAGCCGAGGTCGATGATCCAGTAATCGCCGGGAAACGGGACGCCCGGAAAGGTAATGACCAGCTTAGCGTTGGTTGTCGGATCCACAACGCGGGCTGATCCTTCGATCGTGCTGACGAGGCTGCCGTCGGCGGCCAGACACGTGTTCAAGACCCCGATCGTGCCGTCGGTGCGGGCGGTGTACTCCGCTGTGGAGCTCACACAGGCGGCCTGGAAAAACGTGGGATAACGGGCAATCTCGTACCACTTGCCCGTGTACCGCGTCAGATCAACGGACTCGACCACACCCGGCGGGCGATAAAACGCACCGCATCCGATGACCAGCGTAACAACGGGCACGGGAACCAGTAGAAGCTTACGGAACATCATGCTGTCTCCTCGTTTCGGTCACAGAAGCAAGCGAACTTGCCACCGCTGCTCATGTCAAACGCGATGAGAAACGCGATACCGCTCTTCGTCGCGAGATGAAACGGACGCCGAACAGCGTTCCCACAATCCCCAGCGGAATCAGGAAGCAAGGGGCGGTAGTGGCACTCGACTCATGAAACGCACGGACCTTCGCGATGTCCTGCGGGAGCGTGGCAATGGCACCGGGCCCGAACTCCTCCCGCCTGCCGATCGCGATCCAGAACTTGCCCGGCCGGCCCGAGGGAACGTAACCGACCAGGTAGTATCGCCCGGACTGCGGCAGCGTCACCGTCTTCTTGAAGAAGATCCAGGAGTCGGTTCCGCTGAACGGCTCATGGAAGAACTCGGGATCGGTGATATCCGCCGTTGGATAGACCTCGGTTCCGTCGCCGGCGGGGATGTCGAACGGCAAGGTTGCCGCGGGCAACCCCGGACCGACGAGCGCGAACGTAGGACGATAGTCCTTCAAGCGATCGATGGCCGGCACCCCCGGATTGAAATACAGCTCCTGTCCCGCCACCGCATCAAACGCGATCCACAGCGGCTGCACCGGCTCTCTCACCTCGTGGTAAACGACCTGCGAGAGGCCGATGTCCGAGATGACCAGCGCGTGCTCAGGGTCCACGGCCGTGCCGTCGTCGAAGATCGGCAGAGGGGCGGACGCGACCTGGGCGCCGCCGGAGGCCGCGAGAAGAATCATTGCGCTCAGATAAACCGTACCGGGTTTCATGGACAACTCTCCTGTCGCCCTGACTCCGCCGTCAAGCCGCGTCGGCGGCTGCCGGTGTCCCGGTGCCGCCGACACAGCCATCAGTATGACTCCCCACGAGTCACCCGCAAGTCGCTCCCGGCGACGAGACGATCGGCCCCGCCGACCCGAGCAGTCACCTCGGAAGCATGACCGCGTCGATAACGTGGATCACGCCGTTGGACGCCGGCACGTCGGTCTTGACCACGTTCGCTCCGTCCACCTTCACGCCGTCCGACGTGCTGATACGAACGCTCTGCCCTTCGGCGGTCTTGGCCTTGCTCATCTTGACCACCTCGGCGGCCATATTCTTGCCTGGGACGACATGGTACAGAAGCATCTGCTTGAGTTTGGGCACATCCTTAAGCA
>CAZMVY010000084.1:12358-18042 GCA_964569765.1 uncultured Planctomycetales bacterium | reverse complement strand
GAAAACGGCACGAGGAGTCGCGTCCTGGGCTACGTGCTGTTGCCCCTGCGGGGCTGAGCGCGCGAAACGCTCGAACCGAAAACGGCAGGAGGACTCGCGTCCCGGGCTACGTGCTGTCGCCCCTGCGGGGCTTCGCATCGGCGCGCGTCCGAGACCCAGGGCTTGCGCCCTGGGCTACATACCGTCGCCCCTGCGGGGCTGAGCGCGCGAAACGCTCCAACCGAAAACGGCATTAGCTTGCCGTTTTCGGCTGGTCCGTCATGTCCCGTGCAGGGGCCACCCGGCGGGCGTTCGGCCTGCCGCGACAGGGGGGCGAGATGCTGCTCCGAAGAAAAGCCTGCCCCGATCGCCGTAAACCGCACCGACGTCCCGATATGAAATCGCTCCGATAATCGACCCCTTCGCATGCGGACTTCGATCCGGCCGCCTGTGGGCCGATCGAATTCGTTTGATTCAGCGCGGGTTATATCGTACGCCTCCGGAAGAGACCGTGATCGCGCTTCGCTGGAACCGGCACGGTCGTTCTTCGTGCAGCTTCCGTATCGGGGCTCGACATGCTGCGCCTCGGGATATTCGCGACAATCCTCTGGTTGCCCTGGCTGGCTTCCGGGTGCGCGGCGCCTGCGCATCCCGGAATGGAGGCAGCGCAGCAGCGATGGGAGGAAACGGGGCGACGCTGCCGCGGTGAACTCCTGCTTGTGGGCAATCGCCCGTCGTCCACCCGTCCGCCCGACTGTGCGCTCGTGGGCGGCCGAGACGACGAGGTCCTGCGCGTGCAGCTTCGGACGGCGGCCGAGGCCGCCCGCCGATTCACCGTCGCGGTTCGCGCACCCTCGCCCCGTTCGTCCGGTTACCCCGGTGCCTTCTTGCAGGGTACGGGCACGGTGATCGACGCGCACGGCCGCGTGCTTACGAATGCCCACGTCATCGGAGCGGCTGACCGCGCGGAGGTGTTTGTGGAGGGCGCAGGTTGGACATCCGCTACCGTCATTGGTCGGGACGCGTGGAGCGACTTGGCCGTTCTCGCCGTGAACCATCCGCTGCCGGGGCATGCGAACCTGAGAGATGCCGCCGCCGTGAAGCCCGGGGCGCCGATTGCGGCCGTAGGATATCCGGCCGATAGTCGACCTTTCGAGCCGGCCCGCATTTTCGTCGGGCGGCTTCGAGCGCATGACCGTTCGCTTCAGGGTGCCCTCGACCCGCGGCAGGAGCACTTCTACGCTGGTCTGCTGGAAGCGGCCGTCTCGCTGGCCCCGGGGTGCAGTGGCGGACCGCTCGTCGATGCCGATGGCCGGGTCATCGGAATCTGCACCGCCGCGATTACGGACGGCGCCGCTGACATACGTCTCGGTTACGCTATCCCGATTTCGGAAGGCATCCGACGGGTGATAGATCACCTCGCAAACGGTTGCCGCATCGAGCACGGCTATCTTGGCATACTGGTCCGTGCGGAAGGAGCGACGCTTCCAGGGGATGCGGCAATCCCATCGACGGGGGCTGTGGTGGAGCGTGTGCTGGCTGACGAGGCGGCGGAGCGGGCCGGGATTCGGCCCGGAGATATCATCACACACGTCGCCGGCAATTCCATTCAGAGCGGGTCGCAATTGGTTCAGCTCGTACGGGCCAAGCCGGTCGGCGCACGCGTGGACTTGCGGATCATACGCAACCGTCGTCCCGTCTGCATTGCCGTCACCGTTCTGGCGCGCGCCCGCAGCTTCGACACCCCGGAAGTGCGGTAGCGGACCGCAGCCCTCATCACTGTAGCTGGACCGCTGCGCCTCAGGAAAAACCTGATCGCCCTGTAGCGAAAAAAGGCCGATAAGAGTTTGGTTCGCCCGCTCCTGGCGGCGTGAGTCGTCTGTCGGCCCGGGCGTCAATTCCAACAGCACTTGGCGACGCTCGTGCCGGAGCCGGCGACCGGCGGATCCTTTGGGATGATGCGGGCCGGGCGAGACGGCCTTCGGTCTTTTCGTCCGGTCATGCGGGTGTCAGACGAGCCGGGCGGCTTTCACGCCCAGCCCGGAGTCGGAAAGGGATTGGCGTATGTCGGCACGCGCACGCCGCGACGAAACCGCTGAGGGTGCCGCATCGGCGTCTTCGCAATCCGTCCCCACCGTTTACGTCGTCGAGGACGAGCCGATGGTCCGAGGCGTCGTGATAGCCGTTCTGGAGTCGGCAGGGCTTCGCACCGAGGTGTTCGGCACGGCCCGGGCTTTTCTGGATGCTTGTAGAGTCGGCCACCCCGGATGTCTCGTCCTAGACCTGCGCCTGCCGGATATGTCCGGCGTCGATGTCTTGGGGGAGCTCCGGCGCCGGCGGATCGGCCTTCCCGCCGTTGTTATTACCGGCTATGCCGACGTGCCGACCGCCGCGCAGGTCCTCAAAGCAGGCGCGGTCGACGTCATTGAAAAACCTTTCGAGGGGGGACGACTGCTGGCCGCTGTGCGCGCCGCGCTTGCGGTCGACGAGGAATTGCGCCGGCGCAGCGCGGAGCAGGCGGACATCGAGACTCGACTGGCACGGCTGACCAAACGGGAACGCGAGGTTCTGGATCTCGTGGTGGAGGGGGCGCCGAACAAGCAGATTGCCGTGCAACTCGGGATCGCGCAGCGGACCGTGGAGGATCACCGCGCCCACATCATGCGGAAGATGCGCGCGGCAAGTCTGGCGGAGCTTCTGCGGATGGTGCTGAGCCTTCGGGCGGGATCGGACGTCAGGTAGTACCGGCGTCTGTCCGTGCTTCCGGTCGATTCCGGCCCCGCGGGCCGACCCTTGAGTTGTGACGTCTGTTCCGGACCCTGCTCGTGCCGTTCTCATTGCCCGGCGCCCGCGCCAACAGCGCATACGGATCGCAGGCGGGCAAGGGGGCCTGTGCGTACGCGGGCGGCGGGCTTTATGCTCTCATGTCCGGACGTGCCCGCTGCCCGTGACGACGTACTTGTAGGTGCACAGGTCTGCGGCGCCCATCGGACCGCGGGCGTGGAGCTTGTCTGTGCTGATGCCGATCTCCGCGCCCAGGCCGTATTCGCCGCCGTCGCTGAAACGCGTCGAGGCGTTGACCATCACGCTGGCGGAGTCCACGGCCTTTACAAACGTCTCGGCGGCCTGGATGTGGTTCGTGACGATCGCGTCCGTGTGATGCGAGCCGTATGTGTTGATGTGGTCAATCGCCGCCTCGAGGCCGTCCACCACGCGCATCGCCACGATCAGGTCCAGGTACTCGGTGTACCAGTCGTCCTCCGTCGCCAGCCGCGCCTCTGGCAGGAGTTCGCACGTCCGTTCACAGCCGCGGATTTCGCAGCCGGCCTCGAGCAACTTCCGTCCGATCTTCGGCAGGAAGCTCCGGGCCACCCGCGCATCGAAGAGAATCGTCTCGGCCGCGTTGCATACGCCGGGGCGCTGGCACTTGGCGTTGAGCACGATGGCCTCGGCCATCGCGTAGTCCGCCTGTTCATGCACGTATACGTGGCAGTTGCCCGTGTAATGCTTGATGACCGGGATGGTCGATTCCCTGACGACGGCGTGGATCAGCGATTCCCCGCCGCGCGGGATGACCACGTCGATGTACTGGTTGAGCTTCAACAGCGCCGGCACGAGGGCGCGGTCGGTCGTCCGCACGATCTGCACGGTGCTTGGATCCAGCCCGGAGGCGGTCAGCGCCTCGGCGATCGCGTCGCCGATAGCCAGGTTGGTGTGGAACGATTCCTTTCCGCCGCGGAGGATGCACGCGTTGCCGCTCTTGAGGCACAGGGCCGCCGCGTCGCTCGTCACGTTCGGGCGGGCCTCGTAGATGATCGCCACCACGCCGATCGGCACGCGGACCTTCTCGATCCGCAGACCGTTCGGCCGTACGTATCCGCTGAGGACCTCTCCCACGGGGTCCGGCTGGGCCGCGACTTCCTCGACGGCGGCGGCGATCCGGTTGACTCGCCCTTCATCCAGCCGCAACCGATCGATCATCGCGGCGGTGAGCTTGTTCTCCGCCGCAGCGTCGAGGTCCTTCCGGTTGGCGGCCAGGAGATGAGGCGTGGCGGCGCGGATCCGGCCGGCCATTCGCAGGAGCGCATCGGTTCGCTGCCGTCCGCCCGACCGCGCGAGTACCAGCGACGCCTGGCGCGCCTGCCGGCCAAGGGTCTCCGCATACGCCGCAAGTTCCGTGGGTTCGTTCATGGTCTCCGCGTCCATGTCGTCCGCACCGCCGCTCTGCCGCCCTGCTCGCTGAACAACGGGCCGGCCCCGTCCGCGTCTCGGGCCGTCCTATCGCGGGGCCGTCTCCGATCCTGCCGGGGCAGGCGTCGGCGATGAGACCTCGACCACCTTCAGCCTCACGCTCGGGCTGGGGCCCTCGATCCGGACGTCCTCGTAGCCGGGCGGAAACACGAACTGCACCGTCCGTGTCACCCACCCCTCGCCCGCGCCGTTCGCAGAGGCGGTCCCCGCCGTCTTGGGCGCGACATCCTCCCGGCCGATGATGACAAACGCATGCACATCCTGCGGGCTGAGGCTCTCCGCCCGGTCAGGCGGCACCCGCACCGTAATCGCCTGCGTGCGATCCGCATCGTCGCCCCAGAGAATCCTGTACTGGCCCATCATGTCCGGGTTGAGCAGTACGCTCAGCGCGATTGGCGACAGCCGGCGCGAGACCGTCTTTTGCGTGAGCGTGGCCGTGATGACCACCTCGCTCGGCTGAAACTCGACCGGCATGTCGCGGATCGTCCTCGGAAGCGGAATCACGATGGGACCGATTTTCCCCTGCGCGTCGCGCAGCCACTCCTGTACGGGCACGACGACCACCGGGTCACTTGTGCCGAGCCGCGCCAGGTGGCTTTCGCGCATCCGTCCCGTAACGGTTTTTGGCTGTACCACGACCGGCCCCGCGAGGTTCGCGGCCATCGCGCCCACGTCCGCCTGGACCGTGAACGTAGCCGTGGCCCATCGGTCCATCACGATGTCGAGCGCACCGGGCGAGGTCGAGAGGGCGTACAGCCCGCGCTCACGAACCTGTGGTGCCCGGTTCAGCGCGTCCGCCAGATTGAGGGTTCGCCGCCCCGTGGTCCAGTCTTCAGGAAGACGTATCGGAAACTCGATCGTGCCGACCCGTTCGTCGTTCGTGAGCCGCCGAATCGCGCCCTTGGGACCGCTGAAGTCGACGCGAACCCGTGCCGTTCCGGCCTCTCCCGCCCCACGCGCCGCAGGGGACTCGATGACCGGCAGGAGGTCGTTCGGATTCGACGGAACCAACCGGATCGTCACGAGGCTACTGGCATTGCCCTGGCTGGACTGATCGGCATAGACCCAGATGATCGCCGTTAGAACGACCGTCATCAGCAGAAGCTTGAGCTGCGTCATCATGGCGGCGCCTCCGCCCTGGAGACCCCGGCTGGCGCGGGCGGGGTGTTGCCTGCCGGGGCAGCATCCGCCCCTGGTTCGGGCGCCGTTTGCTGCGTCTGGCGATCCGCAGCCGCGGACGGTTGCGGCTCCGGCGCCCGGGCGGTGTCTTTCTTGCCCAGAATGCGTTCCCGCAACACGTCGGCGAGCGCCTCCGGGGCGATCCCGCGGGTCAGTCGGCCATGTTCTGCAATCGATATGGTTCCTGTTCCCTCGCTGACGACCACCACGATTGCGTCGGACTCCAGGCTCAGACCGACGGCCGCCCGGTGTCGGCTGCCCAGACGGCGATCCAG
>CAZMVY010000084.1:0-12348 GCA_964569765.1 uncultured Planctomycetales bacterium | reverse complement strand
CGCCCCTGGCGTGCCGCCTCGAGGTGGGCCAGAAGAGCGTGCGCAGCAGGGCGACGGAAAGCCTGGCATCCAGCCGCACACCGTTCTCCGCGAGGCTTCGCAGGGGCACCTCCCGCTCGATGGCGATGATCGCTCCGATCTTGCTCTTGCTCATCAGCGCGGCGGCGTTCGCGATGACGGTGATCGTGTGGTCGATATCCTTGGTCAGCGCCCGCATCCACCACGTCTCGCCGAGACGCATCAGCCCGCGGCGCAGTTCCGGCTGGAAGATCACCAGCACCGTCAGAAACACGGTCCACGCGAAGGACTGGTACAGCACGGAGATGCGGTCCCACTCAAACCGCGCGGCCAGCACCCGGACCCCCAGGAACCCGATGATGAGCAGCACGACGAGCCCCCGGAGAAGGCGAGCCCCTCGCGTGCCGTGCAGGAACCGCAGGATGGTGTATACGATCGTTCCGATCAGCGCCAGTTCAATGAGAATCGTGCTCCGGTCGTATGCCTCGGAGAACAACGTCTCATAATACTGCCTGATCGCTTCGATCATGACGGCCCATAATCTGAATTGGTCCTTACGTCTAACTATATGCGAAACGGGCCTGGAAGCAACCGCTTGGCGGCGGATGTGCTCGGCACCTTGTGCGGAAGGGGGGTCGTCCCCACCCGCGGCGAGGGCTTGGCCCCCGTTCTCGCGGGCAAAGCGCATTCGGCGACCGGCGGCAACTTGTCCGGCCGCACCCCGATGACTACATTCCATCGTCTGTCGGGAACACGGGATCTGTTCGCCCTTGCGGGGGCGGGGAGCCATTGGAATGTCAGAAACCGCAACGATTCGAGTCGGCGACCGGGAGGCGAAGTGTCCGGTCGTGGTCGGCACCGAAGGTGAGGTCGGGATCGATATCGGTAAGCTTCGCGCGGAGACCGGCGCCATCACCCTCGATGACGGCTTCGGCAATACGGGGGCGTGCCGGAGCGCCATCACGTTCATCGACGGAGAAAAGGGCATCCTCCGCTACCGCGGCATCCCGATCGAGCAACTGGCGGAACACTCGCGGTTCATCGAGGTGGCGTATCTGCTGATCTGGGGCGAGCTGCCCAAACAGGACCAGATGCAGCGCTTTTCCCAGGGGTTGACGGACAGCGCCCTGCTCCACGAAAGCCTCAAGTACCATTTCGAGGGCTTCCCGGCGGGCGCGCCGCCGATGGCCATGCTCTCGGCCATGATTAACGCCCTGTCGTGTTATCACCCTGATATCCTTTCATGCGAGACCGACGAGCAGCTCAACGAGGCGGCGACGCACCTGATCAGCAAGGTTCGCACGATCGCCGCCTTCTCCTACAAGATGTCGATCGGTCAGCCGTTCATTTACCCGGACCCGCGGCGGCGGTACGTGAACAACCTCCTCTATATGATGTTCAGCGTTCCCCACAAGCCCTACGAAGTGAGTCCGGAGATCGAGCGGGCCATAAACCTCATCTTTCTGCTGCACGCCGACCACGAGCAGAATTGCAGCACCTCTACGGTGCGGATGGTCGGCTCCAGCCGCGCCAACCTCTTTGCATCCATCGCGGCGGGCGTGTGCGCGCTCTGGGGTCCGCTGCACGGGGGCGCGAATCAGGCCGTCATCACGATGCTCGAGGAGATTCAGGCCGGCAAGCTCACTGTGAAGGAGTGCGTGGAGCTGGCGAAGAAGAAGGACAGCGGCTTCCGCCTGATGGGCTTCGGCCACCGCGTTTACAAGCACTACGACCCGCGGGCGGCGATCCTGAAGAAGTCCTGCGATGACGTCTTCCGCGTGCTCAAGCGGTCCGATCCGCTGTTGGACATTGCCCGCGGACTCGAAGACGCGGCCCTGAGCGACTCCTACTTCATCGATCGGAAGCTCTACCCGAACGTGGACTTCTACAGCGGGATCATCATGCGCGCCATCGGCATTCCGAGCGACATGTTCCCCGTCATGTTTGCCATCGGGCGGCTGCCGGGCTGGATCGCGCACTGGAAAGAACTGCGGCAATCGGGCGACGCCCGCATCGCCCGGCCGCGCCAGATCTACGTCGGTCCGACACAGCGGGACTATGTGCCCCTCGAGCAGCGATAACGACGTCGCCGCCCGAAGAGACCCGGCGATTCCGCCATCGCGCCCGCTTTCGGAACCGAATGCTCAGGGCCCTCTGCCGGCCGCCGCGCTACTTCTTCTTGATTGGCCGGCAGGTGCACTTCTCCGGGGGTTGCTTGCAGCCGGAGCAGACCTTGTCCTTGACCTCACGACCGCACTTCTTGCAGGGCGAACAGCCGCATGTCTGGCACATGGCGTACTCCTCTCGGATTGAAGGCCACCCTTCGCCGTGTTCTCGTGTACTCGCGCGCCTGCGCCGGCGCGCCGCCGTGCCACAATCCGTGCAATCATAGTACGCGCGGACCGACAGGCTATCGGTTCGCCCGGCGCCCGGTGAATGCCCGGGACGGCGTCCGTGCGGCCCGTGGCAGTGCGCAACCCATTGTCGCAGAGGCTGTTGCGTGATACGCGCGGATTTGTGGGTGGCGCGGCGTCCGCGTCTCAGCCGCTCGCGCCGCCCGACCGCATGAACTTCCGCCCCCAGTGTTCGAGCATCAGCAGCGACCAGATGATCGGCTCCATCCACCGCATGCCGCTCTGGTGTCGTCGCCAGGCCCGCTCGACGGCCGGCATGTGCAGCCACTGCCGCACGCACGCATCCGGCGCGAAAAGCAGGTCCTCCACCATCGGCCGCAGCGGCCCCCGGAACCACTCCCCCAGCGGTACGGAGAAGCCCATCTTGCGCCGGTCGACGATGTCGTCGCCGAGGATCGGGCGCATCATTTTCTTGAACAGGTATTTGCCTTCCCCCCGGCAGAGCTTGAGCTGCGGGGGGATCCGCGCCATGAACTCGACGAACTTATGATCGAGGATCGGCGCGCGGACCTCCAGCGCGACGGCCATGCTCGCGCGGTCCACCTTCACGAGGATGTCGTCGCACAGGTAGGTCTTGATGTCCACGTAGAGGCTGCGGCTGAGCGGGTCGGGGGCGTCGGTCCGGCGAAAATGTTCCTGCAGCACGGTGAACGGGTCGTAGCCGGGGATGGCCGCAAGGAGATCGTCGCAGAGCAGCCGCCGTGACGCGGCGGGATCGAAGACGGCGACGCTCAGGTAGTGTCCGCGCTCGTCGTCCACGCTGAGGTTCGTGAACGTCGATTTCGCGCGGAGGATCCGCGGCAGCCAGTCGGCCTTCGGGTAGATCGCCGCCAGCGTGCCGAAGAGGTACTTGCGAAGCACCGCGGGGATGTGCCGGCGGATGTCGCGTTCCCGCTGGTCAAACCGGTAGCGCCGGTAGCCGGCCATGTTCTCGTCGCCGCCGTCGCCGGAGAGCGCAACCGTCACGTTCTGCCGCGCCATCTTTGAGACGTAGTACGTCGGGATGGCCGAGTAGTCGGCGAAGGGCTCGTCATAGTGCCACGCAAGCTTCTCCACGATATCCACGGCCTCGGGGCGGACGACGTACCGATGGTGTTCCGTCCGAAACCGCTCCGCGACGCGGTCTGCGTAGCGGAGTTCGTTGAATTCCTCCTCGTCGAAGCCGATCGAGTTCGTGATGACCGGCGTGTCGCTCAGTCCGGCCATCGTGGCGACAACGGCACTCGAGTCGATTCCGCCGCTGAGGAACGCGCCGAGGGGTACGTCGGCGATCAGCCGGAGCCGCGTCGCCTCGCGCAACTGCTCGAGGAATTCCTCGCCGAGCTGCTCGACCGATTTGGGATCGAAGGGCGGGAAGGTCAGGTCCCAGTATCGCCGCACCTGCACCTGCCCGTCGCGCCAGAGGAGCAGATGGCCCTGCGGCAGTTTGTGGATGTGCCGGAACATCGTCTTGGGCGCCGGCACATACAGGTAGGTGAGGTAGTCCTGCAGGGCGTCGGGCCGGATCTCGCGCGGCACGCCCGGAACGGCCAGGATCGCCTTGATCTCCGACGCGAAGATCAGCCGCCGGTCGTCGTGGTAGTAGTAGAGCGGTTTCTTCCCGAGGCGGTCGCGGACGAGCGTGGCCTGTCGCCGCGGGGCGTCCCAGATCGCATAGGCGAACATCCCGCGGAAGTCCTGCACGGCGTCGGGCCCGTCCTGTTCGTATCCGTGCACGATCACTTCCGTGTCGCAGTGGCTGCGGAACGTGTGCCCCTTGTTCCGGAGTTTCGGGACGAGATCGAGGAAGTTGTAGATCTCGCCGTTGAACGTGACCCAGACGGTCCCGTCTTCGTTGGCCATCGGCTGATGGCCCGCGGGCGAGAGGTCGATGATGGAGAGCCGCGTGTGCGCGAGCATCGCGTACTCGTCGGCCCGGACGCCCCGGTCGTCCGGACCGCGGTGATGCTGCGCCGCGTTCATCCGCTCGCCGGCGGCGAGTTCCTCCGGGCGCAGCCCGTCCCGCGTGATGATCCCCGCGATGCCGCACATAGCAAAGCGAAAAAGTGAGAAAATGAAAAAGCGGAAGCCGGCGCGGTGCCAGGCTTCCCCTTTCCCGCTTTGTCACTTTCTCATCCTCTCACCTTCTGCTCCTGGCGATGCGTTCATACATTTCCGCGTACGCCTCGGCCATGCGCCCGATGGTGAACAGCGACTCGATGCGCCGCCGGCCGGCCGTACCCATCGCCTCCCGGAGGTCGGCCCGACTCGTGAGCATCCGCAGTGCGCGTACAAGAGACTCCACACGACCGGATTCTATCAGCAGGCCCGTCTCGCCGTCCACGATCAGTTCCGCGTTGCCGCCCGTTCGCGTGGCGAGTACGGGCAGGCCGCAGGCCATCGCCTCGAGGATTGCGTTCGACATGCCCTCTCGCCGGCTCGTCAGCGCAAACACGTCGAACGCGCTGAGCACCCGCGGCACATCGTCCCGCTGCCCGAGAAACCGGACGTGGTCTGCGACGCCCCGCCGCCCCGCGAGGTCGCGGAGCTTCGCCTCCTCCGGCCCCTCGCCCACGAACACCAGTTCGGTCGCAACCGTGCCTCCCGCAACGCCGGCTTGCCCGCCGCGCCGGTACGAGGAGTCTCTGCCTCCGCCTTCTTCGCTGCCTGCCACTTGCTCACGCCTGTCCCCGGTTTCTCCGTGCCCGGCCCCGGCCGCCCTCATGCCAAAAGGCCGCGGATCGGGTTCGCAGAACCCTCCTCTGTTGCTCGTGCGGCAGAGGCGGGCCACGGCTTCGATAAGCATCTCGTAATTCTTGATCGGGTCGAGCCGCCCTACCGTGCCGATCACGCACGCTTCGGCAGGAAGCCCGAGCGCCGCCCGTGCGGCCGCGCGGTCCATGCCTGGCGCGAATCGCACGGCATCCACGCCGTTGTAGAGCACCTCGAAGCGGCGGATCGGCAATCCGGCCTCGTCGGCGAATCGCTGCGCTGCGTCACGGCACACGGCATAGAGCTGCCGGGTCGATCGGGCGAGCTGACGGCACGCCAACGCCCTGGTCCAGGGCATTCTCCGATCGGTCGTCCAGCCGTGGATGCCCCAGATCAGGCGCCCGAGGCCAGTCATCGCGCACGCCGCCGCCGCGTCCGGCCAGCAGCTCCAGTTGCGTGCATGCACCAGGTGAGGCCGGTAGCGCAGGATCGTCCGCGCGAGCCGAAGCGTGGCCCCGGGGTCGTGCCGCCCCGCGTGGAGCTCCGTGACACCCGCCCGGCCGTGAAGCCGCGCGGCCAGAGGGCCGCTGTGGAGCAGACAGGCCACGTGATGTTTGAAACGCTCCGCGGGAAGGGCGTTGATCAGGTTGACCACGCCGTTCTCCATGCCCCCTACGTCGAGGCTCGGGATCACGTGCAGGATGCGGATACGTGTCGCCATCGGTTTCACGGTTTGCCGGCGGCAATCAGTGTACCGTTCGTTTGCGACGGGACAATGCCGAAACACGCGGCCGGCTGTGTGCCTGAGGCTGGCGGGCCTCGACGGATGCGGTCGAGGTTTTCCCGTCGCGCCAGTTTTCGGATCGCCGGCGCTGTGGACCTGCGACCCGTTTCCATCGGCCCCGCAGAGGCGAGGAAGCCGCCCGTGGCGCCCGCTGGGGGTCTCAGGGATGCACGAGAGACAGTGTCCAAACGGGGCGAAGTGGCCGTGTGCCACGGCTCATGCGCAGTAGCAGGATACGGCGTGTTCCGGCCTGGGCGCGGCAGCTACCGGTATGCCTGCTCGACTCGCGAACCCGGGTAGTAGTACGCCAGGATCTCCAGGGCCGTCTTGCCCCGGCGGGCCAGGCCCTGGGCGCCCCACTGGCACATCCCCACACCGTGGCCCCAGCCGCGGCCGTCGTAAAAGACCACATCGTCGCCGTCGAAGAGGACGCTGAAGTGCGTGCTCCGGAGGATGCGTCCGCTCGGGTCGACCGCCAGGCGAAAGTCCTCCGCCCGCAACGTACCGCTGCGACCGTTTCGGTCCACCACGCGAATCCGCGCGGGACGCCCATCCGGCGTCGGATCGAGCAACTCGATCGCTTCGATCCGACCCATGCCGCCGAACCGCTCGTAGCGCTCCCGCAGGTTCTTCATGATGAGCGTCCGGCTGAGGATTTCCGGCCCCCAGCGGTAGTACTTCGCTTCCGCGCAGAAATCGCAGGGGACGTTGCCGCTCAGCGGCGGCACATCTCCGTCGGGGCCGAGGTTGCGGGCGGGTTGCGTGCAGCCGCCGCAGACGGCGCTGTAGTACGCGCAGAAGAGCTTCGGGCCTTCCGGCGAATCCCAGACGCAGACGATCCCGCGCGTCAGGTCCACGGCCTCGGCGGCCGCCGGCGAGGTCTGCTGCCGCGCGAGCCCCGTATACACCTGACTGCCCTCGCCCGCTTTGACATCCCATGTGCGGCCGGCCGCCGCCGGGCTGCGCATCAGGTACAGGGCGTATGTTCGCGCGGCAATCGCCTGCGCGGCCAGCGCTTCCGGCTCGAACCAGCCCGGCATCTCGCCGGCCACGACGCTGCGGAGGTAATCTTCGATGTCCAGCTCGTTGATAACCTCGATGCGGCCCGACGCCGTGAGATGGCAGCGAAGGATGCCCGGATATGCGCCGAAGCTGTTCATCCCGGGAAGCTTCAGCCGCAGCGTGCCGTCCAGTGCCGGGACCAGTTCGACGGCGTCAAGCGGCCAGGTGCGATCGAGAAACCGCAGGCCGTCTGCTTCGGTGACGCGCGAAAGAAGCTGCGGTTCGAGCCGGCTCGGTTCCGAAACGAGCACCGCTCCCCCGATGTCGCGCCATTCGCAGGGGCCGTCAACCGCGAGTTCGAGCCGATCGACCTCGGCGGCAAGACGTACGCGAATCCGCACGTCGGTTGCCGGCGGTATTTGGGAAGGCGCGGAAGGCGCCGCCGGCCGCGGCGCGGGAGACTCCGACCGGCCGCACCCGCATACCGCGAGAAGAGCCATCGGGATGATCGCGAGCCGCAGACCGCTTCCCCTGCCCGATCGCCCTCCCGGGCTGAGCATCCCATCCCCCCTCAACTGTCGGCCTGCCGCAGGGACAGGTTGTATTGTCGGAGCCGCTCTTTGACCTCGGCCAGGGAGGTTTGCCCGAAGTTCTTCGTGCCCAGCAACTCGGCCTCGGTCCGCATGGCCAGCTCTCCGAGGGTCGTGATGTTCAGCCGCTGGAGGCATTTTCGGGATCGCACGGAAAGCTCGAGTTCGGCAACGGGCTTGTTGAGAACCTCCGGCGGGGCCTGCGGGAGCGGCCGTTTGGGCGGCGGCGGGGGAGGCGGAGCGAAACTCGGGTCCTCCAGCGCCTGGCCCAGGCGCAAGCCCTTCTGCGCCAGCATCGCCTTGATCTCGTACAGCGAGGTCTCGCCGAAGTTCTTGTACGCCAGCAACTCCGCCTCGGTGACGCGAAGCAGGTCGCCCAGCGTGTTGATGTTCATCTTCTTGAGGCAGTTGCGGCTTCGGACGCTCAGCTCGAAATCGGCTACCTGAATATCGAGCAGGGCGTTGTGCCGCTCGCGCGACCGGTCCAGGTTCTCGTCGTAATACATCTCCATCGAGCTGCGGACGTCCTTGAGGAACAACCGCGCCCGGGAGTGGTTCGGATAGGTGGCCAGTACATCCTGCAGGCACTGCGCCGCCGCATCGAAATCCCCGTGATCCTCGTAGAGGACGGCCAGGTTCATCAGCGCGTTCACGTGCGTGGGAACCTTGTCCACGCAGGCCCTGTACAATCGGATCGCCTCCGCGTCCTCGCCGCGGAGGTCCAGATTGTACGCCAGCCGGAACATCGTTCTCTCGTCTTCGGGGTTGAGCTCCAGGGCGCGCTGATACGCCTCGATGGCTCCGGCCGCGTCGCCCCGCTTCTCCGCCAACATCCCGCGGAGGAAGTGCCAGCGCGCGTCGCTTTCCCCCGTCGAGCGCGCCTTCTCCAGCGCCTCGGCTGCCTGAGCCAGCTGCCCCGATGCGATCCAAGATTCAACCTGTTCCATCGTTACCACCATCCAGAGCGGCCTTCGCGGCCAGACGATGCGCCCCGGCCGTTACGGCGGCGCGCATCCGCCATCGTCTGCTGTCACGAGCGTCCCGAATCCGTCCGACAATGCACCATACGTTGGAAGCGGCAGGGGTGAGTCGACACTACCCGTCGCGCCAATTCCCTCGCGCCGCCGACCTCACCGAGCGCAATATACTATTCGTCGGCATGCGGATTGCAAGCGCTGCCGGTCGCCTGCATCCTGCACGTCGGATCAGCGGGTAAACCATCTTGGCCGTTCCGCTGCGCCCCAGTATAATGCCCGCGGGCAAGTGCGCATCTAATTGCCTTTTCAGAAAAGAGTTACGTGTTCAAGAGCGTTGCCTTCATCGTCAACCCCGTTGCCGGTAGCGCCAAGCTCGGCCGGATCGTCGCCGAGTTGTCGCGACGACTCACGGCGGCTGGCGGTCGAAGCACGATCCTCAAGACCGCCGGCCCCGGGCATGCCGTAGAACTCTCTCGCGGCGTGGGCGAGGACATCGAGGCGATCGTGGCCGTCGGGGGTGACGGCACGGTTCGGGAGGTGGCAGCCGGGCGGCTTGATCGTCCCCTGCCGCTTCTCATCCTCCCGGCCGGCACCGAGAATCTGCTCGCGCGGCACCTGGGGATCGTCGCCTCCGTCGAGTGCCTCTGGGACTGCCTGACGCAAGGTGTCGTGCGCCCGTTCGATATCGGTCTCGTGAACGGGCGATGCTTTCTGATTGTCGCCGGGGCGGGCTTCGATGCCGAGGTCGTCGGCAGGCTTGCGCGAACCCGGCGCGGGCACATCACGCGCGGCGACTATTTCTGGCCGCTCTGGCGCACCTTCTGGGAGTATCGCTTTCCCCCGATTCACGTGATGGCGGATGGGCAAACGCTGTTCCAGGGGCGCGGTCTGGCGTTTGTGGGGAACATCGCCCATTACGGGATGGGGCTGCGCATCTTGCGCGACGCCCGGGACCACGACGGACTGCTGGATGTGTGCGTTTACCCCTGCAGCGGTCGGGGTCGGTTGCTGGTGCATTCCTGTTACACGGCCGTCCGCCGCCATGTGGAGCGCCACGACGTCATTTATCGCCGCGCCCGCCGGATTCGCATCGAGTCCGCCGCTCCCCTCGCCCTCGAGGCGGACGGCGACCTCGCCGGTGCTTTGCCCGCCGAGCTGGCCGTATTGCCGTCCCAGGCGCAGTTCTGCGTGGCGGAGGGATACCCTGAATTGCCGTAAATTCGCGCGTCCGGACATCCTGGATCGTTGACTCGGCCCCGGCGGGGGCCTATTATTTTGATTGGTAGCATATCTTTCTGAGGTGTCGGTTCTGGAGTGCATGTCGCCGAGGCCGTTCGGCGAAAACCAGACTTGAACGGGTCGGTCAGCGCACGCGCGAGAGGTGCCTTCTCGTCATTGCGGCGACGGCATCGGATGGGCTGATGGAGGCGGGCAGGAAACGAGGATGTCTGCGGGAGCTGCGTATGGATGCCACCTTCGCTACGGGTGCGGAGTTCGTGGAGGGGATGCGGCCCTATCTGGCCGATGGGGATACCGCAGGGTTGGTCCGTTACCTGGAGGAGCGATGGCCCCGGGCGACGCTGGTCTCGATGTTGAACAACCCGGACATCAGCGTCGTCAAGGCCAGCATCGTCTGTCTTCAGCTCCAGGGCGGTATGTCGGACACGCCCGCGCTCGCCCGGCTCCTGCATCACCCGGACATTGAGGTGGTATCCCTTGCCGAGAACGCGCTCTGGTCGATCTGGCTCCGCGCGGGCAAGCGCGAGGCCAACACGCTGCTGGCGCGGGGGATCGAAGCGATGAATGAGAAGGCGTTTCGCCAGGCGAGGAATCTGCTCGATCGGGTGATCCGGCTTCAGCCCGATTTTGCGGAGGCCTATAACCAACGGGCGTTCGCGTGGTATCTTTCGGAGAAGTACCTTCGGAGCGTGGCCGATTGCCGGCGGGCGCTCGCGCTGAACCCGTGGCATTTCGGCGCGGCGGCGGGCTTGGGCCACTGCTTCGCCCATCTGGGCCTTTATGAACGGGCGCTGGATGCCTACCATGCAGCGCTGAAGCTCCACCCGCGCATGGAGGGTGTGCGGACGGCCATCCGGCAGATCCGGGGAATCCTGAACGATGCCAACGCCCGATCGCGCTGGTACGAGTGAGGTCGCTTCATCCAGCGTTTGGCCGGCCGCCCGGCCGGTTCTGCCCCCACGCCGCTTCCTTCGCCTTGCGTCCGTCGCCCGGGCGGTCTATAAACGATTGCGGAAATGAAAAAGAACTACGTTCTCGACACGAACGTTCTGCTGCACGATCCGACCTCGATCAACCAGTTCGCCGACAATACCATTATCATCCCGATCGACGTCATTCAGGAGATCGACCAGTTCAAGAAGGAGATCTCCGATCGCGGCCAGAACGCCCGCGAAGTCTCCCGCCAGCTTGACGCCCTCCGACGGCAGCGGAGCCTGGCCGAGGGCGCGGCCCTGCCCAACGGCGGCGTACTGCGGGTGTATTGCGGCGGGCTGGAGGATCTGGAGCGGCGCGACAACGGCTACGCCGACACCAACATCCTTCGCATGGCCGTCAAGATCCAGCAGGCGGAGCCCGAAACGCCCGTGATCATCGTCTCCAAGGACATCAACCTGCGGATCCGGGCCGACGCGCTCGGCCTGCATGCGGAGGACTACGAGTCCGACCGCATCGGTCTGGCCGACCTGTACACCGGCGAGGTCGAGCTGACCGTCCCCGCCGCCGATGTCGTGTTGCTCAAGCAGGGCCAGCGCGTGCCGATCCGAAACGGGCAGACGATGTACCCGAACGAGTTCGTGCTTGTCCGCCCGGACGACGGCTCGAAGAACACGGCCCTCGCCCGGGTGGACCGGACGGGCGCCGAGCTGGTTCCGATCCAGGACATGAACGCCGGTGTCTGCGGGATTCGGCCGCGCAACAAGGAGCAGCACTTCGCCCTCGATGCCCTGCTCAACGAGGAGATCAAGCTCGCGACGATCATGGGCAAGGCCGGCACGGGCAAGACGCTCCTGGCGATCGCGGCCGGCCTGCACGAGGTGGCCGTCAAGAAGCGATACAGGGGCTTGCTTGTCTCGCGGCCGACGTTCGCGGTCGGCCGGGACATCGGCTTCCTCCCCGGCGGGGTCGAGATGAAGCTCCTGCCGTGGATGCAGCCGATCCGCGACACGCTCGAGTTCCTGCTCGACTCGGCCAAGAGCATCGGCGGGCGCACGGCCCTGCGCGACTTGTGGCGGAGCGACCTCATCGAGATCCAGCCGCTCGCCTACATCCGCGGCCGGAGCATCGCAAACCACTACATGGTCGTGGACGAGGTGCAGAACCTCACGCCGCTCGAGGTCAAGACGATCATCACCCGCGTCGGCCACCACACCAAGGTGGTCATGACCGGCGACCCCTACCAGATCGACAACCCCTACGTCGACTCGAACAGCAACGGCTTCAACTACGTCGTCAACAAGTTCCGCCCCGAGCCCATCGCCGCCCACGTCGAGCTGGTCAAGGGCGAGCGGAGCGAGCTGGCGGAACTGGCGGCGAACCTGCTGTAGGGCGCGATGTAGCCCCCGTCGCAATGATGGCTCAAGCCACGCGGCGAGGTCGTCGGCCGCAACCCCGAAGGGAACCGGCGTTTCCGGCAGGATCGTGCCCCCGAGGATTGTCGCTCCGCGGTGTCCGCGTTACGATTCCGGCATGATCGCCATTCCAGAATCTGTTCTGCAACTCATCGAGAAGTTCAGGGGCAACGCGGAGCACTACCGCTCATCTGCCTACAACGAAGAGACCTGCCGCATCGACTTCATCAATCCGATGTTCGAGGCCCTCGGCTGGGACATGGCCAACCGCGCCGGTTGTGCCGC
>CAZMVY010000083.1:0-18135 GCA_964569765.1 uncultured Planctomycetales bacterium | reverse complement strand
TACATCATCAGGATCAGGCCGATGGCGATCGGGATATTCGTCGTGCCCACCTGGAATACGTTGACGAAGTCCCGGGTTCGGGGCACGAAATAGCCGCCCAGCACCCCCACGGTCATGGCCAGAAAGATCCAGAGTGTGAGGTAGCGATCGAGGAAGGAAAGCTGCCTTGCGATTCCGGATGGCATTGTCAACTCCCGTTCTCGGTCTTGTGAAGCCGTCGATCCTCTGTTCGCGCGGCCGGGGCTCCATCCGGCTGCGTTCGGCTGCCCCCCCGGTCCTCTGCCTGCGGCACGCTATCCGTGCCGGGCGACGACGGTCTCTGCGTTCGAGCGAACGGATTCCTTCGGTCGCTCCCTTCGGGCAACCGCGGCCGGTTCATCCTCGAATCCATGCCGGCGGGATTCGGCAGCGAGATCTTCCTCCACCCGCAGGCGGTGGCAGGGCCCGCTGTTCCAGGTGCAGAAGGGGTACAGGCCGCCGTCAGGGGCGGCGTAGAGGACCACGCAACGCTGTACCCGGTCCAGCTCGAAGTTGTACGCGTCCTGGAAGTGCATCGAGGCCATCAACAGCGTGCTGAAACGCTGGCGGCGCAACTCGGCCATATACGCCGCCTTGTCCGCCTGCTCCTCGTTTATCTGGAGGAAAGACTCCACGAACTTCAGGAACTCCTCGAAACCCCAGCCCGGCGGCGCGAGGTCGGCGTGGAAATGCCGCCTCAGCAGCCGCATGGCCTGCATTACGGAAAACCGGGTTGTCCACGGGTGCCGTTCGATCCTCGCGGCGATCCGATCCATTTCGTCCATCGTTTTCTGCACGTCCACGAACTGCGGCAACGGCGATGCCTTGCCGGTTTGCCGGTCCACGATCAGGTAGGTCGCACAGCCGCAATTGGGGTGGCAACTGTAGTGCGGATAGCGCTGCTTCGTAGCCGCCTCCATCAGACGGATGAACGGCTGGACGGCCGAGAACGGGTACCAGTCGCGGTGCATCTGCGCCACGCCGCTCTGTTCCTGAATATCCCGGGCCAGATCGGCCGTCGTATACCGCATTTCCATCCGCCGGGTCTCGTCGATCCGCCCTGTGATCGCCACGGGTTGCCAACTGATCGCACTGACCGCATCCAGGTGGTCGATCGCGAATCGGACGATGTCGCCGACCTGGTGGTCGTTGAGGCCCCGAACCAGCGTCGGAACCAGAACGGTCCGCATATTCGCCCGGGCGATGTTCTCGATGGCCCGCTGTTTGATTTCGAACAGGGGCCGTCCCCGGGTCTTGCGGTACACCTCGTCGGTCACGCCGTCGAACTGGAGGTAGACCTGACTCAGCCCCGCCTCGCTGGCCGCCTGGCAGAACTCGAAGCTCTGGGCGAAGCGCAGGCCGTTGCTGGCCACCTCCACGTAGGCGATGCCCAGGGATTTGGCCCGTCGCACGGCCTCGATGAAGTCTGGGTGGATGGTGGGCTCTCCCCCGGCGAACTGTACGCAGGAGGGAGGCTGCGGACGGATCGATGCGACGCTCTCGAGAAGGCGAGCGATCTGCTCCCAGCGGAGTTCACACACGCGGCCCGTGACGGCGGCGTTGGCGAAGCAGATCGGGCACCTCAGATTGCAGCGGTTCGTCAGGTCGATGTTGACCATGACGGGCGAGGAGAGATGTTGCGGGCACAGGCCGCAGGCCATGGGGCAATCGAATCCTTCCCGACCGGCAGGCTCCTGAATCGGTACGGCCGAGTCGCGGTGCGCGCGACGCAGCCTGAGGAAAAACTCCGCGTCGCTGCTGAGAAGCTCTCGAAACGGCCCGTGATCGGGGCAGCTCTTGCCCATGAAGACCTTTCCCTGTTCTTCGTAGACCCGCGCGTCGATCACGGAGCGGCACACGGGGCAGAGACTCCTGGCTGCATACGGCAGACTGCACTGGATGTCGAAGTGGCGCATGGTTTGCCTCCGTCAGCTCTTGTAACAGGTGCTCAGGTCCTTCAGATTCATCTTGCGGAGATGCACGAGCCGTCGGGCGTCATTCCGCATCACCGCGTCGCTTTTCAGGCACTCCGATACCCACCTGAGGATTTGCTGCACATGGGCGGGCGCGCGGCGGCCCGCCAGACGGAAAAAGCACCACCGGCCCTCTTTGCGGCGCTCAACCAGGCCGGCCCGTACGAGCGCATCGACGTGTTTCGATACCGTAGCGGGGGCCAGGCCCAGCAACTCGATGATCTGACAAAGGCACAGCTCGCCGTAGCGAAGGGCCAGCAATGCGCGGACCCTCGTCCTGTCGCTCAAGGCTTTCGTAATGGCGAGAAACTCGCGCACGGTACCTCCTGGCGGATTCGCTACTTCGGTAACTGACGAATTGTAGTATCCTCCCGGCGCGTGTCAAGCGGATCGGCCCGTTCCGGCGGAGCAGACCCGCTTCGCCGACGTTCACAGGGTCGGGCTTGACAAGGCATGGGCACATGGTATAATGGCCATATGACGATGGAGCGACGACCGACGTACTTTTACGAGGCGCGGGCGAGGGTCGCCAAGGCGATGGGCCATCCGAGTCGCCTGCTGATCCTCGAGGCGCTTCAGGATCGCGAGAGGTGCGTTTGCGAGCTGACCGAGCTGGTGGGCGCGGATCAGTCCACGGTTTCCAAACACCTGGCCGTCCTGAAACAGGCCGGACTGGTGGAGGATCGCCGGGAGGGCTCCATGATCTATTACCGCCCACGGGTCAAATGCCTCGAGGGCTTCTGGCGGTGTATCGATCTGGTTCTGAAGGAGAACCTGAAGGCGCAAGCGGCGGCACTGGGCGGATGAGGAGGCACAATGCCGCTTTTTTGGGAAAACACTCATGGCGGTTTGGCCATAATGCCATAGGCAGGCAAGGAGACTACCGTGAAGGAATGGAAGATCGGCGCGGCGTTCGTGCTCGTTTTCCTCGTGGCGTATTATCTCCCGCTGTCGAATCCAAAGGTGACCGCCGCCATCGTGGAGGCGTTCAAGCTCCTGCAATGGTACGCCCGCAACCATACGCTGGCCTGCGTGGTGCCCGCCCTGTTCATTGCCGGCGGGATCATCACCTTTCTGTCCCAGGCTTCCGTCATGAAGTACCTCGGGCCGAACTCCAACAAGGCCATCGCCTACCCCGTTGCGGCGGTCTCCGGCACCATCCTGGCGGTCTGCTCGTGCAGCGTGTTGCCGATGTTCGCCGGGATCTGGAAGCTGGGGGCGGGCCTGGGGCCGGCCAGCGCGTTCCTGTACTCCGGGCCGGCCATCAACATCCTGGCGATCTTCCTGACGGCGCGGGTTCTCGGGTTCGACATCGGATTGGCCCGGGCCATCGGGGCCGTCGTTTTCGCGTTCTTTGTCGGCATCGGGATGGCGGCGATCTTCCGTCGCGAGGAGCAGGCCAAGATGCAGGCGGCGATGGCCATGCCCGATCCGCCGGCCCCCAGGCGGAGGCTCTGGCAGACGAGCCTGTACATGGCCTGCATGGTGGGCTTTCTCATCTTCAGCGACTGGTTCAATCCCGGTAACGCCATCGTGCATAAGACCGACGGCACGACGGTGCGCGGGGTCGTCCTCCAGGAGATGAGGGACGAAGTCATGATCCAGGTCCAGGAGAGCGGGGCCGGCGTTCGCGCGGGCGACCGGCTCACGTTGAATAAGAGCGATATCGACCACATCGAGGAGGCCAAGAGCTGGGTCATCGAGGTCCACCACATCCGCTGGTACCTGGCGGGGCTGTGCGGCCTGGCGGTCGTGATCATGGCCTGGCGGTGGTTTGACCGCGAGGAGATCGGCCAATGGATGCATAACACGTGGGACTTCGCCAAGATCCTGATCCCGCTGCTGTTCGGGGGCGTGTTTATCGTCGGCTTTATCGGCGCCCTCCTGCCGGAAAAGGAGATCGGCCAACTGGTCGGCGACAACAGCCTGCGGGCGAACTTCTTTGCCTCGATTGTCGGCGCGCTGTTCTACTTCGCCACGCTGACGGAGGTGCCGATCACGCAGGCATTGATGGAACACGGCATGGCCCGCGGGCCGGTCATCGCGCTGTTGTTGGCGGGGCCTGCTCTCTCCCTGCCCAACATGATCGTTCTCTGGAAGCTGATGGGCGGCAAGAAGACGTTGGCGTTCAGCGGCCTGATCGTGGTGATGTCCACGACCGCCGGCTTGATTCTGGGACCGTTCCTGTGATGAAGGAGGCTCGAATATGCAGTCGTGCTGTGGCTCGACTCCGGGCGAAACGCTGATCTTTACGTGCGCGGGGGCGGCGCATTCGGGTCAGGTGGCGAATCGCGCCGGTGTGCAGGCGATGCAGCAGGGCGTGGGCAACCTGCTCTGCATCGCAGCGTTGGCCGCCGACATCGTCGACAAAGTGGAACGAACCCGGGCGGCGGGTCGGCGTATCGCCATTGACGGCTGCGAGGATCATTGCTGCCGCAAGGTGATGGAGAAGGCGGGCGTGGCGGTCGACGTGCACGTGGTTGTGACGGATCTCGGTATCGAGAAGAAGCCGGCGCACCCGGATATGATCGGCGACGCGAAGAAGATTGTGGACAAGGTCAAGGCCCTCGTGGCCGCGGGATGCTGATGGGAGATCAATCATGAAGATCGAAATCCTTGGGACCGGTTGCCCGAAGTGCACTGCTTTGGCGGCGAACGCGAAGGCCGCGGCGGACAAACTGGGCATCGCCTGCGAGATCGAGAAGGTGACGCAGATCAACGAGATCATGAAGCGGGGCGTGATGATGACCCCGGCCCTGGCCGTCAACGGCGAAGTGAAGTCCGTGGGCAAGGTGCTCTCGGAAGCGGAGATCACCACGCTGCTCACCAGTGCGATGTCGTGACGGTTGGCGGGTGTCGTGGTCGGTGAACGGGCTTGGGCGGTGCGCCTGGTTGAGTGACAGATGCAGCCCTGCCAACTGTGTGATGATGGATATGCGATCGGCGTGTGGATGTCGGCGCTGCTGATATTCATATTGCTGATCGCGTGGAGCTACTGGCCGCGCATGGGATGGGCGGGGCGCGTCGGCATAGTTGGCGCCTGCGTCGCAGTTCTGGGCGGGACAGTCGCGACGAGCTATTGGCGAGACAAGGCCCGTTCGACGGGCGGAGCATGCGCCACGTGCGTGATGTCGGCGATTCCGAGCCTCGCCACTGCTCCGAGCACTCAGCCGACAACCGTCGCAGCGACGGTTGCCTCGCCGCCGGGTGCCAATCCGTCGCCGGTCCCGATGTCACCGGAAGTGGTCGCCTTCTATTTCCACCGGACGGTCCGTTGCCACTCCTGCCTACAGATCGAGGAGTGGGCCAGACAGGCCATTGAGAGCCGCTTCGCCAACGAGATCGCGAACGGGCTTGTGGAATGGCGGGCCGTCAACATCGATCAGCCGGAGAACAAACATTTCGAGAAGGATTACGAACTGACGGCGCAGTCGCTGGTCCTTGTGCGGATGAAGGATGGACAGCCGACCGAGTGGAAGAATCTCAAGGCCGTCTGGGAACTCCTCGGCGATTACGGCCGTTTTACGGAATACGTGCAGACGGAAGTGTCGTCGTTTCTTGTCGGCGCGTCCGGAATGTAGGGTAGGCGAAGCAGGAGACTGGGTTGTCATGAACAAGACCGCAAGGATCGGTATCGTAGCGGCCCTGCTGGTTGTCATTGGCGTGACGATGGCCTTCAAGCAAAAGAACAAGGACACGCCGCGCCCCGGGGACGAGCCGCTGGCGCAAACAAACGCAGAAAGCCGGCCGGCCGAGGCACAGCACCGGCAGGACTCGGCGGCGACAAAGGCGGTGCCGCGGCTTGTGGACCTGGGCGCGGGGAAGTGCATTCCGTGTAAGAAGATGGCGCCGATCCTGGAGGAGCTCAAAAAGGACTTCGCCGGCCGGCTGGATGTGGAATTCATCGACGTCTGGGTGAACCCCAACGCCGGCGAGCTCTACCGGATCAAACTGATCCCCACGCAGATCTTCTACGACGCCTCCGGCAAGGAGCTGTACCGCCACGAGGGCTTCTTCTCCCGGGAGGACATCCTGGCGAAGTGGAAGGAGTTGGGCGTGGATCTCGGAAAGTAGCCGACGTTCTGCTCCCCAATCGCTCATCGGAAGAAACGGAGCAGGATGAGAGCGTCCATGTCGTTCCAGCAGGAGACAGACCAATGAAACGCACGCACACGGTCGGACCGTCGCCTGCGCTCGTGATGCTGATCTTCGCGGGCAGCGTATGGCCCCGGCAGGCTTCGGCGGGTACCCCCGTTTCCGGACCGGCCGCCGAGACGACGTCCGCGCCGCGAGCATTCGGGGTGTGCCCTCCTTTCAAGTTGCGCGATGAACAGGGCAACATCATTGACCCCGTACACAGGATCAACGACAAGGTGCCGTATTCCCCGAAACAGACATGCGGCGCCTGTCATGACTACGAGAAGATCACCCGGGGTTTTCACTTCACGCAGGGCAAGGGCGAGACGCCCCCCAGAGAATATGCCGATCGTTATCAGTGGGTGACCGCCCCCGGCAACTACGGCGGTAACTGGTGTTCGCCGTCGCCCCTGTACCGCCAGCTTGCCCCGAAGAATAACACGAACGCCCGCACGATTGACATGACGTCGTTCGATTTCGTCACCGCCACGTGCGGGAACTGTCATCCCGGCGGCGGCCCCTTGGAAACCGACCGCGCCGGAAACCGCTATGACACGTTCATGCGCGAGCACGGCCTGGCTTCCGGGGGCGACAACGGGCTGGACGGGGATTACTACCAGGCCAGGTGGGACCAGACCGGCGTGATCGAGGCGGACTGCCTCTTGTGTCACATGCCGACCTACGATACCAAGGCACGCAACGTGCAACTCGCAAACCTGAACTTTCGTTGGGCGGCGACGGAAGGAGCCGGTCTCGGCAAGGTCCGGGGCAAAGTGGCGGCGGGCGAGAAGCCCGAGGTTACATATGATCCCAGCAAGTTCGATGCCGACGGGAACCTGGCGGTGAACTACGTGCCGGAGCCGCGGAACGAAACGTGCCTGGGTTGTCACGCGAAGCCGGGCTGGAAGAAACGCGGGGCGTCGTTTTCCGTGCGAACGGATGTTCACATGAAGGCCGGCCTGCGCTGCGTGGACTGCCACGCGGCGGGCAGCAAGGCCGCCGACGAGAGGATTCGCGGCCGGGAGGAGCACCAGTTCGGCAAAGGAGATGATCCTTCCGGATGGGTACGGAATGATCTGGACGACACGGTGCGTTCTTGTGCGGACTGCCACCTGCGCGGCTGGAACAACGCCCCGCGGGCGACCCATGAATGGCTGCCGCCGCTGCACATGGAAAAGCTGTCCTGTCAGGCCTGCCACATCCCGGCGAGGCCGGTCAAGAGCGCGCTGGTCCAGGCGAGCGACGTGTATAACGATGCTCCGCGCATCACGCCGCCGCCGAAGCATATCTGGACCTTCTATGACCAGCAGATGAACTACTGGAACCATTACGGCGAGCTGGAGCTGTTCACGGCTCGCGATCAGCCGACGGACGTGTCGCAGCCGACACTCGCGGTGTACAAGGGAAAGATCTATCCCGTGAACCGTGTCCACAGCATGTGGGTCGGTTATGAGGAAACGGGCAAGCCCGGCCTGAATCAGCTTTTCATGAAGGACTTCTTCACGATGTGGAAGGAGCATCGGGCGAATCCGAAGGAACATTCGCCGGAGCTGGCGTCCATCACGGACGACAACGGAGACGGGGCCTTCGAGATCAACCGCCCCGAGGAGATCGACGCGATCCTGACGGCGACGAAGGCGTATCTCGAAAAGACGAAGTTCCCGCTTCAGAATCGACGGCTGGTGTGGGTCGGCGACGACAGGGCATACTACTCCTCGACGGAGTATCGGAACCTGCCGCGCGAGGCGCACGAGGCGACGCCGTATGCCTCGGTGTACAAGTTCTCACACGATGTGGCCCCGGCACGGGCGGCCCTGGGCGCCGGCGGGTGTACGGATTGCCATCGCGTCAACTCGCCGTTCTTCGACCGTCCCATCCTCGCAACGGCATTTGACCCTTCGGATGGGGCGCCTCGATGGATGCCCAACTACTCCGTGCTCGGGCTGTCCCGGCTGGGTGTCGCAATCGGAGGGCTTCGCGAGGAATGGGTCAAGCCCGTGTTGTACGGACTCCTGGGGCTCACCGTCTCCGTCTGGGTCGGTTTGCTCGTCCGGATGCTGGCCGCACAACATGGAGCGTTCTCGATCGGCACGGCGAGGGCGCTGGGCCTGCTGGTCTTTGCGGGAACGATTGTCATGGGAGCATTTGCCGTCGCGACGCCCGATCTGCTGGAGTACATGACGGTCCGACGCTTTACGCTGGATGCCAATCACTTCTGGATCAGTTGCTTTGTCCTCTTGACCGGCTTGATCCTGGCGATCCGGGAATCAAGCCCCGTTCGAGCGGTTTGCAGGTCTCGCGCGTGGGCCGTGCTGCTGTGGGTGGCCGTCATTTTCACGGCTGCATGCGGCGGACTCATCCTGCTGAAGACCCAGTCGCTCCAGTTCGTGGTCCGACCGGCCTACACGGGACTCGATCTGGGGCTCACCGTGCTGGCGGCCCTCTGCTTGCTGACGCTGTTCCGCGATCTGGTTGCGATTCGACACGGTGCGCCGAGCGGGCCGCAGGCAGCGGGAACCGGCACCCGGCATACGCGCGAACCGCAATGAGAAGAATCAAGGCCGTGGTCATGGTGGCTCTCGCCGATACATACCGACTCGGTGCCATTCTCGCCGCGGCGACCCTGTGCGGCGGCCGTACCGCAGTGATCGCTTCGGGTGACGAAACCGCCGGACTGACGGCGACGACCTCCCGCCCCGCCAGCCGACCGGCAGCGGAAGAAAAGAGCTACTTCGTCCGCCCCAAAGCGTGGGGCGCGATGCTGGATCCCGAACCCCCGGACTACGTGCGCCGTTTGGACCAGGTGGGCGTTCCGGCCCTGGAGTCCATGGACTGGCTGGAGTTCGGCGCGGAGCACCGGACGCGATTCGAACTGCGTGACGACGACTACCGCCGAAGCAAGCTGGTCCGCGATGAGCAGTTCCTCCTGAGGTCGCGCGCTTACGTCGGCATCCGCAGGATCCTGGATCCCCTCCGGTTCGGCGTCGAGTTTCAGGATTCCCGCCAGTTCGCCAGCCGGTTCCCCGAGAAACCGACCGACGTCAACGAGGCCGATTTCGTCCAGGCATTCGCGGAGTTGTACTTCGACGATGCGCTCGGCACGAACCGACCTTTCCGGTTTCAGGTGGGGCGTTTCACACTGGATTACGCCGATCGCCGGCTGGTCAACCGGAACCGCTGGCAGAACGCGATGAACACCTTTGACGGGTTTCGCCTGCGGCTCGGCCAACAGAAGAACGATTGGCAGATCGACGCCTTCGCCACGGAGGTGGTGGACGTTCGGTTGCGGCAGTTCGACCGGCCCGATGAGCAGCGGTGGTTCGCCGGCGTCATCGGGGCCTGGCGCCGATGGTCGCCGGTGATCACGCTGGAGCCCTTCTGGTTCTACCTGGACGAGCGCGAGATCGTCGATGAGCGGGAGGATCGCGAGCTCCACACGGTGGGCCTGCATGGGTACGGGCCGATCGGCCGGAGCGGATTCGACTACGACTTCAGCGCCGATTTTCAGTTCGGCCGGGACGGGTCACAAGAGGATCGCGCGTTCGCCGCGTACGCCGAGCTGGGCTACTCGTTCGATCACCCGTGGAATCCGCGTGTCAGCGTCTCGACGATGTACGCAAGCGGCGACCGCGACCCGGACGATGCGATCCAGGAGCGATTCGACAGGCTCTTCGTCACCGCGCGTCACTGGTCCACGCTCTCGCTGTTTACGCTGGAGAACGTCATCGGGCCCAAGCTTCGGGGAAGCATCCGTCCGACGAAGTGGTTCTCCTGCGACGCCTACTACGGGGCCTACTGGCTGGCCAGCGACAGGGACGTGTGGCCCATGACCCGCCGGCAGGATCCCACGGGACGCAGCGGCGACTTCGTGGGGCAGGAACTCGACGTCCGCCTGGTTCTCAAGCTGAACCCGCGCGTCGATATCGAAACCGGATATGCGTGTTTCCTCCCGGGGCCTTTCGCCCGCAACACCGGCCGGGCGTCCGGCAGCGATTTCTTTTACCTTCAGACGGTCGTGCGTTTGTTTGAGTGAACGGGATCCCGTAAGAAGGAGCCGATGCGAGGATGCATACCATGCCCCAGGCCGAATCCAGGCTCCGCGGCACGGTGGAGGGCCTATGATCGAGCAGCTCTTTGAAACACTGACCCACGCGGTCGAGGGCACGCCGCTGATCGCCCTGGCGGCGTCGTTTGTGTGGGGCATCCTCAGCATTATCCTGAGCCCCTGCCACCTGGCGAGCGTCCCGCTGATCGTCGGCTTCATCGACCAGCAGGGACAGATGACCACGCGCCGTGCCTTCGGAATCTCCACGCTGTTCGCCGTGGGCATCCTGATTACGATTGCCCTGATCGGCGTCATCACGGCGGCAGCGGGCCGGATGATGGGCGATGTGGGCCGCTACGGCAACTACTTCGTGGCGTTGATCTTCTTCGTTGTCGGCCTGGTGCTTCTGGATGTGATTCCCATGCCGTTCTCCGGCCCGGGCCAAGTCAACATGAAGCGCAAAGGGGCACTGGCGGCCTTCATCCTCGGCCTGGTCTTCGGGATCGCGCTGGGCCCGTGCACGTTTGCCTACATGGCGCCGATCCTGGGCGTTGCGTTCAAGGTGGCGACGACCAGTGCGCTTTACGGGGCGATACTGCTGCTGGTCTATGGCGTCGGGCATTGCTCGGTGATCGTGGCCGCGGGAACGTCCACGGAGATGGTGCAGAAGTACCTGAACTGGAACGAGCAGTCGAAGGGCGCGGTGATCCTCAAGAAGGTCTGCGGCGTCCTGGTCCTGCTCGGCGGCGTCTACCTGCTGTACACGGCTCACTGAGCGGAGGAAGGAGTCCCATGAACAGGAACATTCATTGTGCGTGCGGGGCGGCGCCCACGCTCATCTTCGCATGTTCCGGGTCGTCGGATGTCGGCGAGATCGCCGATCGCGCGGCCCGGAAGCAGCTGCGCGCCGGGGCCGGAAGGATGTACTGCCTGGCCGGCGTCGGCGGGCGCGTCAGCGGCATCCTGCTGACCACGCAGGCGGCCGAGAGCATCCTGGCGATCGACGGCTGCCCGCTGGCCTGTGCGAAGAACACGCTGGAGAAGGCCGGAATCGCGCGGTTTCAGCACGTACAGCTCGCCGATCTGGGCATGGCCAAGGGTGAGTCTCCGGTGAGTGAGGACCAGATCGCACAGGCTGCGGCTGCGGGAATCGCCGCCCTCCGAAACGGAGTGCCCCGAACATGACCACGAAACACGAACATGCTCCCGTTTCGCACATCCGAGCGGCCTTCGGCCCGATAGCGAAGTTCCTGGGCTGGTGGGCCGGACTGTTCGGCTTCATCACGGCCGGCGGCGGCTCGGTCTGCCCGTGCTGCGGTACGACGGGTTGCCCGGTTGCCCCCGTCGCGGCCGGGGTCCTCGGCGGCATCGTAGCCGTCCTGCTGTTCCTTCCTCGATGGCTCCTCCGGTTGTTCAGACGGAGGCCACACGAGGCGGCGGTCACAACCGGGGTCCAGGGAAAACCGGAATGAATGGTCCAGCTTTGATGTTCGTGCGCGAGCTGCCGGCCGAGTGTCCCGGCATCGGCCGTCCGAACGTGCGGAGAGGGTCTCTTGACGATTGAAGTGCTTTACCTCAAAGGCTGTCCGAACTATCCGCCGACCCTGCCGCTGCTTCGCGAGGTGGGTGCCGAACTCGGAGTCCATGCTCGCGTGATCCCGGTTGAAGTCATCGACAGCGCCGACGCGGAGCGACGCCGGTTTCTGGGCTCGCCGACGGTCCGCGTGAACGGCGTCGACATCGAGCCGGCCGCGAGAAACCGAATCGACTATGCCTGGGCGTGCCGCCGCTACAACAGCGCCGGTGTCCCCCCGAGGGAAGTAATTGGTGCGGCGATACGGGAGCAGTTGTAAGACCTGCAGGAGAAGCGCGTTCGACTTCGAGCCGGAGCACGGGCGTGCTGCGAAAGCGGATTCGCGACTCTCTGGAGTTTTCCGAAACATGGCAAGCGATGAATCGAAGACGGCGAATGAGCCTCGCCCGCGTAATCTGGGCAGGCGTTTGTGGCTGTTCGCCAAGGTCGTGCTGGTCGTCGCTGTCGTTGCCGGCGTGGTGTACTGGTTGAGGTTCACGCCGGTTCCTGTGGTCGGGCACGAGGTCGGCCGGGGCCGGATCGTGGCCGAAGTCATGGGCACCGGGACGCTGGAGACCCACTTCCGGGCGACCATCGGCCCGAAGATCTCGGGGCTGATCACCGAAGTGCTGGTGGACCAGGGGGACCATGTGAAGGCGGGCCAGGTGCTGGTGAAGCTGGACGACCGCGATCTGAAGCGGCAGGTCGAGGCCGCCGAGGCGACGGTTGCGGCCGATGAAGCGTCGGTCAAGCGTCAGGAGGCCGACCGCGTCCGCGCCGGCGCGGTGCTGGAACAGGCGAAGCTCTACATGGATCGCCTCAACGCGGCACCGGGCGGGGCCGTGTCTCAGCTTGATCGCGACAAAGGTGTCGAAGCCCTGAACGTCGCGCAGGCGGGTGTCGCCAGCGCCGAGGCCGCGATCCTCGAGGGACGCAAGCAACTGATCGCCGCGGAGCGAACTCTGGACTTCCACCGCGTCAGGCTCTCGGATGCCGTGATCACCGCTCCCTTCGATGGGCTGATCGTTCGCCGGGATCGCCATCCGGGCGACATCGTCGTGCCCGGCACATCCATCCTTTCGCTTATTTCCCTGAGCGAGATCTGGGTGAGCGCCTGGGTGGATGAGACGGAAATGGCAAGATTGAAACCCGGCCAGCAGGCCCGTGTCGTGTTCCGATCCGAGCCGGAACGCTCCTATAGAGGCGAGGTGGCTCGCCTCGGACGGGAGGCGGACCGCGAAACCCGGGAGTTCGTGGTCGACGTCCTTGTCCGCGAGCTTCCGAAGAACTGGGCCATAGGCCAGCGGGCGGAGGTGTACATCGAGACGGCCCGCCGGCCGGATGTGGTGATCCTTCGCTCCGGCGACATCGTCTGGCGAGACAGCGGCCCCGGCGTGTTTGTGGAACAACAGGGACACGCCCGGTGGCGCCACGTCAAGCTCGGCCTGCGGGGACAGGAGACCGTTGAGGTCCTCGAAGGTGTTCAAGCGGGCGACGCGGTTATCGTGCCGGCCGATCCGAAGGCGCCGCTCCGCGACGGCCGGCGAGTGAGGGGCCGATGAACCTTGCTTCTCGCGATATTCGACACCATTTCGGGCGATTTGCCCTGACGTGCGTCGGGGTGTCCATGCTGCTCATGATCGTGATGGGCATGGGCGGGATCTACCGCGGCCTGGTCTTCGAAGCGACGCTGCTGATCGATCGGCTCGGGGCGGATCTCTGGATTGTACAGGAGGCCACGCGCGGCCCGTTCGCTGAAATATCGCGCATCCCGACGAACATGGTGGACCGGGTCGCCGCCGTCCCGGGGATCGCCCGCGCTCAGGAGTTCGTTTACACCACGATTCAACGACAGTATGACGGCAAGCCGCTGCGGATCGCGATTCTCGGCCTGGATTGGCCGGGCGACAGGGGCGAATGGCTTCCGCTGAGCGCCGGCCGTTCCCTGGCACGGGCCCACTACGAGATGGTGGCCGACCGCTCGCTCGGCTTGAGACTCGGCGAACGCATCAGACTCGGCAAGGATTCGTACACGGTAGTGGGGTTGACCGCCGGGATGACGGACCCCAGCGGCAACGGATTTGCCTTCTTCAGCGTGCAGGATGCGCAGGCGATACAGTTCGACCTGCCCGGCGAGGCCATCCGACTCGAGCGCGAGACCCGCCGCGTCCGGACGGCGGCGAGCGATGTCGGCGCCGTGAGTCCGGCGCTGCTCGATCGGGCGGGAGGGCCGGCGGCCAGGATTCCCGTGCTGCCGAAGAACTACATGAGCGCCGTTGTGGCCTGGGTCCAACCCAGCGTTCCCATCGAGCACGTCCGGAGAATCATCGATCGCTGGCCGGATGTCTCGACCTTCACCCGGATCCAACAGGAAAACCTGCTCCTTCAGGGAGTGGTCGAGAAGGCCAAACGGCAACTCGGGATGTTTCGAGTGCTCCTGACCATCATCTCCGCCGTCATCATGGCGTTGATTCTTTACACGATGACCCTCGACAAGCTGCACGATATCGCCGTGCTCAAGCTCATCGGCGCATCGAACTGGGTGATCCTCGGGCTCATCCTTCAGCAGGCGCTTCTGCTTGGCGGGATCGGATACGGTCTGGCATACCTTCTGGGGCAGCGGCTGTTTCCGATGTTCCCGCGGCGCGTCGTATTGACGACCGAGGACTTGTGGCAGCTTGCGCTGGTGGTTCTGGGCATTTCCATTGCGGCCAGCCTGCTCGGCGTGTGGAAGGCCCTTCGTGTGTCTCCGAACCAGGCCCTTGTGGGATAACCGGATGCCATGAACGAAACCCCCGCCATTCAGGTCGTGAATCTCACGAAGGTGTATGGCAGCGGTCACACCGAAGTCGTCGCCGTCCGCGAGGCGACGCTCACGGTCCGGCACGGCGAGCTGGCCGCGCTTCTGGGGCCCAGCGGCGGCGGCAAGACGACCCTGCTGACGGCGATTGCGTTGATCAACCCGCCCACGTCCGGCCGGATCTATATTGACGGCAAGCTTGTGATGGAGGGGCCGCAGGCAAAGGTGAACGTACGCACATTCCGCCGCCGGCACATCGGGTATGTGTTTCAGTCGGCCAATCTCATCCCGTTCCTCTGCGCCCGCGAGAACGTTCAGGTCGCGATGGAGCTGAACGGCATGGCTTCCCGGCGCGCGCGCCGCAGAGCCCTGGAGCTGCTGAGGTATCTGGAGGTGGGCGACCGATCGGAAAACTACCTGGACGCCCTGTCGGGCGGCGAGCAACAACGCGTCGCCGTGGCTCGGGCGTTGGCGAACGAGCCGTCGGTGATCCTCGCGGACGAACCCACGGCCGCCCTCGACAGCCGGCGCGGACGCCAGGTGATCGACCTCTTCCGCAAGGTGACCCATGAGCGCGGAGCGGGCGTACTTGTCGTTACGCACGATCATCGTATGCTGGACCTCTTTGATACGATCTTTGAAATGGAAGACGGCAAGGTCCGCCGGCAGCGGGAGCAGGAACAGGCCCAGCCCGTTCCCGGTTGAGCCCCCGCTGCCTTTGGCCGATGAGGATATTCTTGCCGTCGCCAGGCCGCCGCGTGCAAGGAGCTTCATGCGAGCAGCAGCAGAGATTGACGCCGGCTTTGCCGTGTTCGATGCTGACGGACTTCCGTACGGGCTACGCCGTGCCGAGCGGGCTGTTCGCGGCGATACGCGTCGCAACCGCGCTGGGCCCGGCGGGGCACATTGGCGTAGGGCCGAGCGGGCGGTACGAGCGTACCCGGCTCGCCTTCGACGGCTGCGGGACGATGAGCCATGATTATTGCGTTGAACCTGTTTGACATCGTCCCCGGCAAGGAGGCGATGTACGCCGAGTACCTGCGCCGCGTGGGTCCGATTCTCGATCGGCACCATGCGCGGGTCCTGTTTTACGGCAGGACGCGCGCGACATTCCTGGGGACCTGCCGGCAGGAGTATTGCGGGATCATCGCGTATGACGCGCCGGCGGATCTCACACGGTTTTCGCGCGACCCCGAGTTCACCGCCATCAAGCCGCTGCGTGACGATTCCACGTGTAACTACGTGCTGACAATCGCCGAGGAGATCGGTTTTGCGGAAGCTGCTCTGAAGTTTGCCGACGGGCAGCCGAAGTGACCGGCGGCCATGCCGGCGGAGGCTCCGGCGAACGAGGGAACCACCGGACGGATCGACGGATCTCCGCCATCGGAGCGGGAGCCTGATTCTCGCGCCGTCGGCTGATGCGCGTCTGCGGTTCGGCCACGGCCGGTTGCGCGTCGGCGGCTTCCGACGATCCTTGACTTTCGCCCTCCCCCCGCAAACTATCGGGAGGCCTCCCGAGACGCAGGGGGGTAGCGACTGACTCCGGTCGGAGGGCTTGTCCTCATGGACGTCGATGTCGTCCTTCTGTCGAGAATCCAGTTCGCGCTGACCATCATGTTTCATTACATCTTTCCGCCGCTGGCGATCGGCCTCGGCGTAATGCTCGTCTACATGGAGGGCCGGTATCTCCGCACGAAGGATCCCATGTACGAGACGGCGGCGCGGTTCTGGACGAAGATCTTCGCCCTCAACTTTGCGATCGGGGTGGCCTCGGGCATCGTGATGGAGTTCGAGTTCGGCACGAACTGGGCGAAGTATTCGCGCTTCGTGGGCGATGTGTTCGGCTCGGCCCTGGCCGCCGAGGGGATCTTTGCGTTCTTTCTGGAGTCCGGCTTCCTCGCGCTGCTCGTGTTCGGGTGGGACCGCGTCTCGCCACGGGTGCACTTCTTCTCGACGGTGATGGTCGCGCTCGGGTCGATCTTCTCCTCGATCTGGATCGTGGTGGCCAACTCCTGGCAGCAGACGCCGGCGGGCTACCACCTCGTCGAGCGGACGTTCGACGGCGTGAAAGAGGTTCGCGCCGAGGTCACGGAATTCTGGGCGGTAGTGTTCAATCCGTCGACAGTGGATCGCCTCGTCCACGTCTGGATCGGGGCGCTGATCCTCGGGGCGTTCTTCGTGATGAGCGTCGCGGCCTATTACATCCTGCGGAACCGCCACCTCGACTTCGCCCGCAAGTCGTTCGGGGCCGCGCTGACGCTGGGGCTGATCTCGTCCGTCGCGATGCTCGTCTCCGGCGACTCGCAGGCCCGCAAGGTCGCTCGCACGCAGCCGCCGAAGCTCGCCGCGTTCGAGGGCCTCTTCACGACGGGCACGGGGGGGGCGCCGCTCAGCCTTTTTGGCATCCCGGATGCCGCGGAGCAACGACTCAAGTTCGGCGTGGCCGTGCCGAAGCTCCTGAGCTTCCTCGTCTATGGCGACTTCAACAAACCGGTGGCCGGCCTCGATCAGGTTCCCCCGTCCGACCGCCCGCCCGTGGGCATCTCGTTCCAGACGTACCACATCATGGTCGCGCTCGGCTTCTTCTTCATCGCGCTGACCGCGTATGCGACGTGGTGCCGCTGGCGGGGTACGCTGTTTGCGAAGCGATGGCTGATGTGGGTCTTTGTCTTCGCCGTGATCGGCCCGGTCATCGCGAACGAGTTCGGGTGGGTCGCCGCCGAAGTCGGCCGCCAGCCGTGGATCGTCTACGGCCTGCTCCGCACGAGCGAGGCCCACTCCGAGGCCGTGCGGGCCCCGCACGTGCTCGGCTCGATCATTCTGTTTGCCGTCATCTACGCCCTGCTCTTCGCCGTGTGGCTCTTCGTCCTAGACACGAAGATCCGGCAGGGCCCCGAGCCGGTCGGCGAAAAGCCGGAGCGGACACGCGGGCGGGATATCCTGGATGCGGCGGCCCGTCTGGCGGGGCACGGCGGATCCATGACGTCGGCGAAGGAGGAGCAATAATGGACCTGCCGCTGATCTGGTTCATCCTGCTCGGCGTCCTGCTGGCCGGTTACGCGATTCTGGACGGGTTCGATCTCGGCGTGGGCATCCTTCACCCGATCGCGCGCGACGACCGCGAGCGCCGGATCCTGATGAACTCGATCGGCCCGCTGTGGGACGGCAACGAGGTGTGGCTCGTCACGTTCGGCGGGGCGATGTTCGCGGCGTTTCCCGAGGCGTATGCGACGATCTTCTCGGGCTTCTACGTCGCCTTCATGGCGCTGCTCTTCGCACTGATCTTTCGCGCCGTTTCGATGGAGTTCCGCAGCAAACGGGAGTCGCCGCTCTGGCGCCGCTTCTGGGATGGCGCGTTCTTCGTTTCCAGCGGCGCAGCCACGCTGCTCTTCGGCGTGGCCGTGGGCAACGGGATGATCGGCATCCCGCTCGATGCCCGGCATGTTTACGCCGGCACGTTTCTCGATCTGCTCCGTCCGTATCCGCTCCTCGTCGGTCTCTTTACCGTGGCGATGTTCGCCATGCACGGGTCGATCTACCTTTATCTCAAGACCGAGGGCGAGCTCCAGCAGCGGATCCGCCGCTGGAT
>CAZMVY010000082.1:0-18286 GCA_964569765.1 uncultured Planctomycetales bacterium | reverse complement strand
CTGGCGGCGGTGACGGAAGGGATCCGGGCCCATCAGCATTTCAGCCCCCTGTCGAGGATCGCTCGGCCGGGGTGACTTCAGGATGGGACGAACGCGAGACATCCGGGGAGAGGACGCGCGGTTCGGCAGGTTGCTGCGAGCGGTGTGAATCGCAACACCCGGCCGGTTCGGCTGGAGGAACGCATGGCGGACTCAATGACCGAGACAGAGACGGACATCGCTACGGATCCGATCGAGGCGTCGATTCATCGATTGCTGGCTCTGGGCAAGGAGCGTGGATACCTGACGTGGGAGGAGATGAACGACATCCTCCCCGCCGAGGCGATTTCGCCGGACAAGCTCGAGGTGGTGATGATGCGGCTGGAGACGGCCGGCATCGAGATGGTGGACGAGGCCGAGGCGGACCGGCTCGGCATGGCCGAGGAGGCCAAGGACGCGCGCAAGAAGGGCGCCGAGGCGGAAGAGGAGGAGATCGACCTCGAGAAGGCGCTGGAGGAGGCGGGCTCGCGCCGCATCGACGACCCGGTGCGGATGTACCTCACCCAGATGGGCGAGATCCCGCTGCTGACGCGGGTACAGGAAATCGCGCTGGCGAAGAAGATCGAGCTGACGCGGATGGCCTTCCGCAAGCAGGTGCTCGAGAGCGATTACTGCGCGGCGCAGGCGATCGAGATCCTGCGTCAGGTCGAGTCGAACCAGTTGCCGTTCGACCGGACGATGAAGATCTCCACGGCGGAGCACATGGTCAAGCGGACCATCACGCGCCGGCTGCCGATCAACCTGGCGACGGCGGAGAAGCTGCTCCAGGACAACCAGAAGGACTACGCGGAGATCAGCGGGGGCCGGGTTGCGGCGGCGAAGCGGCGTGAGACGGTGAAGCGGATGAACCAGCGGCGGCGGAAGATCGCCAAGCTGCTCGAAGAGCTGTCGCTGCGGACGAGCCGGATTCAGCCGCTCATGCGGAAGCTCGAGGCGCTGCTGGCGAAGATGCGCGACCTGGAGCGCCGCATCGCGGCGGAAAAGCAACGTCCGACCCTCGCGCCGGAAGACATTGAGGCGATGAAGGAGGAACTGGCGGGGATGGAGTCGCTGGTGCTCGAGACGCCGGACGAGCTGGAGCAGCGGCTCACGGCGATCCGCCGCGTTTTCTCCGAGTACGAGGACGCCAAGCGGAAGCTCTCCGGCGGGAACCTGCGGCTGGTCGTTTCGATCGCCAAGAAGTACCGCAATCGCGGCCTGTCGTTTCTGGACATCATCCAGGAAGGCAACACGGGCCTGATGCGGGCCGTCGACAAGTACGAGTATCGCCGCGGATACAAGTTCAGCACCTATGCGACGTGGTGGATCCGTCAGGCGATCACGCGGGCCATCGCCGACCATGCTCGGACGATCCGCATACCCGTGCACAGGATCGAGACGTTGAGCCGCCTGCGGAACATCTCCAAGGTTATGTTGCAGGAACTGGGGCGCGAACCGACGATCGAGGAGATCGCCAAGCGGGCCAAGATGCCGCTTTCGGAAGCCCGCCGCGTGATGAAGATCAGCCGCCATCCGATCTCGCTGGATCGCCCCGTGGGAGAGAGCGAGGATTCGTACTTCGGCGACTTCATCGAGGACGATCGGGCGGAGTCGCCCATCGTCTCGGCCGGCAACGAGGCGCTCAAGGACCGCATCGAGGAGGTCCTCAAGACCCTGACCTACCGCGAACGGGAGATCATCAAGCTCCGTTACGGAATCGGCGACGGGTATACATACACGCTCGAGGAGGTCGGTCGAATCTTCAAGGTTACACGCGAGCGGGTGCGGCAGGTCGAGGCGAAGGCGATCCGAAAGCTTCAGCATCCGGTCCGGTCGCGCAAGCTGGAGGGTTTTCTCAGCAACCCGAGCCCGCCGCGCGAGTAGAACCCGCCGGCGCCGGTGCATGTGGGTATGAACGCCCGCCCCGCGCGGGCGTGTTCGTGCGCAGCGCCGGCTTCGGCCTCGCCGACCGGGACGGTATGATGCGGCGATGAGATTCGGGAGCCGATCGGCAGGGATGCGACGGGCGCGTGTGTGTGCCGTCGCAGGGCTTATCGTTCACGCCGTCCTGGTTCATTGTGCGGCGGCTCAGTTGACGACCGCGAGGGCGGCGCCGGAAGGCGCGACGCGTAACGTCTTCGGGGCGCACCTGCTCATCGACCAGGCCGACGAGCGCGGCATGACGCAACTCCGGTGGGCGCGGCGGCTCGTCGGTCGGTGGGGCCATGTCAAGACGATCTTCGGCGAAATCTCGAGCGAGACGAACGGCCCGGAGCCGCGCTGGCGCGAGTTCCTGGCCGCGTGCTATGAGCTCGAACTGGTGCCCCTGGTGCGCCTTGCCGGGAAGCACGACCCCGTTGCCAACTGCTGGGTCCGGCCCACGGAGGATGCGCCGGGCGATTACCAATCGATCGCGCAGGCGATTCGGCGCGTCGTCGAGGGCCTGCCGCGCGACAACCGCTGCCCGCTCTACATCGAGATCTGGAACGAGCCCAACGTGGCCCGTGAGTGGGGTGGCCGGGCGGACCCCGGCGAGTACGCCCGCTTCTTCGTGCAGGCGGCGAAGGCCATTCACTCGATCGGCGATCCCCGGATCCGCGTCCTCAACGGAGCCGTAGCGCTGGACGGCGTGCAGTTCACCGAGGCGATGTGCAGAGCGGTACCGGAGTTCGTCCACGCGTTCGACGTCTGGGCCTCACATCCCTATCCGATGAACCGTCCGCCGGAGATCAACCTCCACGACGGCACGGCGACGGGCTCGCCGGAGCTGACGATCGACGGGTACCTTGTCGAATTGGATGTTCTGCGCCGGTACGGACGGCGCGACGTCCGCGTGATGATCACGGAAACGGGGTACGACCTCGGCAATGACCTGTTCACCCGCCGGGAGGGGCATCCGATCATCAACGAGGCCAACCGGTCCGACTACTTCGCGCGGGCCTTCCGCGATTACTGGACCAGGTGGCCCGAGGTGGAGGCCGTGTTTCCTTTTGTACTTGCCGGCACCGGCTGGGACCGTCTCGAGTGGGTCTGCGACGGGAGCGGGACGGGGCCGGACGGCTGCCCTTCCAAGGCGCGCCCTCACTATCTTGCCGTGGCCTCGTTGGCGAAGCCCGGGGACTGCCACGGCGCAATCAGCGGAAAGGTGACCCTCGAACGAGGCCTGCCCGTGGCGCAGGTCCGGGTCGAATGCGCCGGCCGCCGCGTCGAGACCGACGACGCCGGCTGCTTCTATCTTCCACGGCTTGGCGCGGGCGTGTATGAGCTGCTCTTCGAGCGGGCAGGCTTTGAGTCGGCGCGCCGCCGTGCCCGCGTGAAGGCGGCGACAAACACCGTGGTCGATGTCACGCTCCGTGCGACGGGAGTTGGCGTCCTGGCGGGCCGGGGGCGCGACGGCCTCACCGGCGAGCCGCTTGAGGGGGTGCCCCTGCGCTTCCGACCGGCGCCGCCCGGGCCGGTCACGACAGGCCCCGACGGCGTATTCGATACCATCCCGTTACGGCCGATCGCCTACAGCCTGTCGCTTTCCAGACCGGGCTATCAGACCGTGACACTTCCGGGGATTACCGTCCCGGTCGGCGAGAGGAGATCACTGACCGTGCCGCTCGGGCCTGACCGGGATCCGATCTGGCCGAACCTGTTGGGCAACCCGAGCTTCGAGGAAGGCGGCGGCGGGGGCGGACAGGCGGGTGTTGCGCTGCGATTTGAACCGGCCGCGATGGGACCGTGCTTTGTTGCGGAAGACATCGTCCGGTCGGGGCGGCGCTCGCAGGCGATCGAGGCGGACAGCTATCCTATCACTCTTCGGCAGATCACCCACTACAACACGGTGCGGGCCGGCGAGCGATACGTCGCGGGCGCATGGGTGCGGGTGCTGGAACTGGCGGGCGGCGGGGCCTCGATTTCGCTCGATTTCACCGAGAACGACGGCCGTATCATTCAGCGGACGCCGGCGTGGGAACTCTTGCGCGGCACATCGGACGGCTGGAGGCACCTGGAGGTCGGCGATGTGGCCCCCGCGGGCGCGAAGCGTGTCGCCGTGAACCTGAACGTCGGCGCCGGAAGCGGGCTGGCCTGGTTCGACGACGTGTACTTGGGCGTGGTGCCGTGGGAGTGATCGGCGCGATCCGCCAGAGGGGACAGCGGGTCGGACGATCCGTTCGGGGGTCGGTGCAGAGGACTCGTGCCTGCTTCAGGTGGCGGAGGAATGCGGCGGTGCGGGCCTGGCGGCGGCCTGCGCGTACAGCTCGACGAGGGCGTCGATCATCGTGCTGGGGCCGTGCTCCTTGCGGATGAACTGGGCGGCGGCGGCGCCGAGACGTTGGGCCCTGGCCGGGTCGTTGAGCAGGGCGTGCCACTGGTGTGCGAGGTCGGCAACGTCGTCCGGGTTGAAAAGGCAGGCCGTCTGGTCGTTCAGGAGATAATCCTCTCCGTTGTCGCGCGACGCAAGGACCACGCGGCCGGCGCCCATGGCCTCGAGTACATGGCTGGTCCATCGCGCCGGGCGGCGCGGTATCAGCAGGATGTCGCAGCCCAGCATGGCCTCGACCCACTGCGAAAGACTGCCGACGAACACGACGGCGTTCGCGAGGCCGAGTTGTTCGGTGAGTCGGCGGAACCGATGTTCCGCCGGTCCCTTGCCGAGCACGAGAAGAACCGTCTCGCGGTCGCCCTTTGCTATCGCATGCATCGCCCGAAGGACGTTGTCGAGGCCGCAATCCTGCGTCAGCGGTGTCATGATAATGGCCGAGGGGATGTGATCCGGCGTGGCCATGATCGGTTCCCCGGTCTGCCCGATCACGCCGAGGCGGACCAGTCTGACGAAGCGACTGCGTACGCTGCGGGTGTCAAGGATTCCCTTAAAGAGGGTCGGGGTGGCGGGCAGGGCCCAGACCCGGGAGCGGGCCCCTCCGATCCGCCAGAGCCGGTCCCACCGGCGGAGGTCGACCTCGTCGGTGATATGCGCGGCTGCGGGCAGGCGGGTCAGTTCGGGATATCGCTGCGTCTGCTCCGCCAGGTTCGCGGAAAGGCAATGAACGATATCGACCTGCCCCTCGCGGACGAGTTCCGCGACGGCCGGCGGCAGTTCCCGGCGGATCGATATGCGTTTCGGCGGGTCGTGGATCACGCTGCAGGGGCCGAGTTCCAGCGCAACGGGAGGACGGCGAGTGCGACACAGAACGGTTACGCGGACCGCCACGTCCGCCAGACCGACGACGATGTGCTTCGTGATCGCGCCGAAGCGTTCGAGGGATTCATCATCCACGACGAGCAGTACGCGCGGCTTGGCCGAGACCGTGGTCAGGAGTTGTTCCGGCTCATCCGCCATGGCGCATCGCGATTGGAACTGTCGGCGGGGTGCTTGTCAAACCCGAGCCGGGAAGAAAGGCGCCCAAGAGCGGCCGTGTCGTTCCGCTTTCGGTTCGGGCGTTTCGTTCCGGTCCCGTTCCTCCAGCACGGGCCTCGTTTGCCGCGTCGCCCGGTCGCCGACCGAACGCGTCGCTGGCCGGACGTACTTGCCACGGCTGCTATTGCCGAAGCATGCCCCGCAACGCCGGCTCAAGCTCGTGATCGCGGAAGGAAAAGCCGTCGGCCAGAAGGCGGGCGGGTTTTGCGCGGACGCCGGAAAGGAGCACGGCCTCGCCCATCTCGCCCAAGGCCAGGCGGACGGCAAATGCGGGCATGGACAGAAACGTGGGGCGTCGCAGGATCCGACCGAGCGTTTTCGTGAACTGGGCGTTCGTCACCGGGTTCGGGGCGACGGCGTTCACCGGGCCGGCTGTCTGGGAAGCGAACAACAGGTGTTCAATGGCCGCGACCAGATCGTCAAGCGTAATCCAGCTCATATACTGCCGGCCGGCCCCGAGCCTGCCGCCGAGTCCGAAGCGAAAGGTCGGCAGCATCCGCGCGAGCGCGCCGCCAGCGGTTGACAACACCACGCCGATGCGAAGGTTCACCACGCGGATACCGGCCTCGCGGGCCGGCAGGGTGGCGGCTTCCCACTGTTTGCAGACGTCGGCCAGGAAGCCGGCCCCTGCCGCGCTTTCCTCTGTGACCCATTCCTCGCCGCGATCGCCGTAGTAGCCCACGGCGGAAGCGCTGACGAGGGCCTGCGGCCGCCGGTCGAGCCGCGCCAGCGTTTCGCACAACAGACGCGTGCCTTGCGTGCGGCTTTCGAGGATTGCCCGTTTGCGGGCTGGCGTCCAGCGCCCAGCGGCGATGGATTCGCCGGCAAGGTTCACCACGAGGTCGGTGCCTTCGAGCGAGGCTGCATCGATGCTGCCGTGAGCGGGATCCCAGCGGATCTCGCCGGCTTCCGGTCGGGCGGGGCGGCGGACGAGCCGGTCGACGTGGTGGCCGCGCGTGCGGAGAAGCGTACAGAGGGCGGTGCCGACGAGGCCCGATGCACCTGTGACCACGACGCGTGCGGCGTCGTCCTGCGCCCGCATGACGGCGGCGTTTTGGATTGACGGGTCGGGCATAGCCATCGCTTCGGCCTCCCCGCAGTCTGCTCTCTATGATAGCGGTTCCGCGAGTACGGGGCACGGGCCAGGTGGACGGCGCCGGCGTTGCAGGGCGACACAAACGCGGTGGCGGGGGCTGACAGACCGGTCATGATGGCGTAGGCTGGAAGGAGGATTCAGTGGAGGTTGGCCATGGACGTGTTTGAAGCGATTGCGGCGCGTCGAAGCGTTCGCCGGTTCCGGCCCGATCCGGTTTCGCGGGAACTGCTATGCCGGATCGTGGATGCGGGGCGCCTGGCGCCGACTGCGCACAACGATCAGCCGTGGGAGTTCGTCGTCATCACGGACGGGATCCGGCGGAGTCGGATCGCGCAGTTGGCCGAGTTCGGCAAGTTCATCGCCGACGCGCCCGCGTGCATCGTGACGCTTGCCCAGCCGACCCGGTATTACGTCGAGGACGGCAGCGCGGCCACGACCAACATGCTGCTGGCTGCGACGGCGCTGGGGCTGGGCACGTGCTGGGTGGCGGGGGACAAGAAGCCCTATGCCCCGCAGATCGTTTCTCTCTGCGGTGCGCCGGCGAATCTCAAGCTGGTCTCGATGATCGCGGTCGGGTATGCGGCGGAAACGCCGTCGCCGTCGAAACGGACACTCGATCAGGTCCTGCATTGGGAGAGCTTCCGCTCCTCCAGGTAGGCTCCGCGGGCGCCGGGCCAACCGCGTGCGGCGCGCACGAGGGCTCGGTTCGTCTGCTGCCCGGCTCGCGATCTCCGGCGCGCCGGTACGGTGGCCTACGATTGGCAGCCGGGCTTGGCTGGTCGGTTCGGGCCGTTGAAACACGACTGGAAGATGCTGAAGTCGGTCAGATCGACATCCCCGTCGTGATCGAAGTCCGCCGCGACTCCCGCATGGAACGCCAACATGACCTCGTTCGAGGTCACTGTGCCGCAGCCGGCGGTCACCAGGCAGCGGTAGCTGCCGATATCGCCGGCGTCCACGTTGGAGACGGTCAGCGTCGGCGTTGTGACCCCGGAGTAGTGCCCGCCGTTCATCAGATCGACGCCGTTCTTCTGCCACTGGTACGACACGGTCCCTTCGCCGGTGGCGGCGACCGTGAAGTACGCGGTCTCCCCCGAGTAGACGCTCTGGTCGACGGGCTGGAGCGTAATCGTCGTCGCAGCCTTCAGGGTGAGCGCGGCTTCGTTCGAGGTAGTACTGTTGCAGGCGATCGAAACCACACAACGATAGTTCCCGGCATCGCTGGCGTCCGCGTTGGAGACGGTGAGCGTGGCGGTATTCGTGCCGGAGTAGTGCCCGCCGTTGGAGAGATTCTCGCCGTTCTTCTGCCACTGGTAGGCGAGCGTTCCGATGCCGGCGGCGGCGACGGTGAACGTCGTCGTAGTGCCCGGACAGATGTTTCGGGCGGCCGGTTGCTGCGTAATCGCCGGCGCCTGGGCGGGCACGTTCAGCAACACGACCCACGCCTCCGCAGAGCCGTTGTGGATGCCGTTTCCGGCGAGCACGCTGCCGTTGCCGGACATACCCTTGACGTCCGTCAACGTCCAGCCGGTGAGATTCAGGGCGTATTGCGTCGTCAGCCACGTGGCCAGATCCTGCGTGCCGTTGGCGGCATGCCAGATAATCGCGTGCTTGGGGCTGGGGGGCGTCGCGATGCGCTGGGCGTAGCCGGCGGCGAGCGATCCATCGCTGTTGAGCGCCTGGATCTCACCGTAGTCGTCCGTTCCCAGGAAGGGAACGCCGTACGGCACGGTCGGGTTTGCGATCGTCCAGATGGTCGCCTGCCGCGAGAAGCTGGGCGCCTGGCTCCAGCCGCCGACCTTCGTACCGTCGCGGGAAGCCACGTTGGCGACTCCTTCGTTGCTGGTGCTGGGGGCGCCGATCAGCGGCGAGAGCGCGACGAGCGTCGAGCCGCCCATCGCCTGCCGCGACCCGCTGGGCGAGACGTTGCCGTACTGGTAGCGGCCCGCGTAGCTGCCGATGTCGGAGATGCCGTAGATGTAGGCATCCTTGTTGCCGTTGGGCGGCAGGGGAAGCGTGGTTGTGCTCGCTACGCTTTCCTTGTACCGGCAGGCCGACCTCGTGCCGGTGTCGCCGTTCGTGTTGCCGCCGAACCACACGTTGTTGAGGCTGTCGCTTGCCGACGTGCACAGGACGGTCCATGCGGCGGTGCCGCCGGCCAGCGGGAGCTGGGTCCAGGTACCGACGCCGGCGGTGTTGCCATCCCATCGCCAGGCATTGCCGCTGATGTTTGCTCCGACGATGACCGTGCCGCCGCGCGTGGCGACCCCGGCCGTGTTGACGCCGGCCCCCAGCCCGACGAGGCCGTTCGCACGCGACCAGATGAATCCGCCGGTCGAGTTATTGCCCGCCACGACGGAACCGTCGGTGCTCACGCCCGTAACCGTACTGCCCGTGCCGAGACCCAGGAAGCCTGAAACGGCGTTCAACGTGAGCGGCGCCTGGTTCGTGGTCGTACTGCCGGCGGCATTCGTCACCACGCAGCGGTAGAATCCGGCATCGCCGGCGTCGGCGTTGGAAACGGTCAGGGTTGTGCTCGTAGCGCCCGCGTAATGCCCGCCCTCGGTGAGATTGGCGCCGTTCTTCTGCCACTGATAGGTTAGCGGCCCCTGGCCGGAAGCGGCGATCGTGAACTGCGCCGTGCCGCCCGCGCAGACGTTTTGCGGAAGCGGCTGCAGCGTGATGGTGGGCTTGCCCGAGAGGGTCAGCGCGGCAGCGTCCGAGGTGGCGGTTCCGTACGCGTTGGTTACGATGCAGCGATAATCCGCTGCGTCGGTGCTGTCGGCGTTGGAGATGGTCAGCGTCGCCGTGGTGACGCCCGAGTAATGACCGCCGTTGCTCAGGTTCGTTCCGTTTTTCTGCCACTGGTACGTGAGCGGGGCATCGCCGCTGGCAACCACCGTAAAGACGGCCGTGTCGCCCACGGCGACGGTCTGCGGCGACGGTTGTTGCGTGATGGTCGGGCCGATTCCACCGCCGATGAGGTTGGATCCGGCCACCCACCCGACCGTGCCGTTGAAGTCCACCTTCCACCAGTAGTACCCCTTGGCCTGTACACCGTTCAGGGAGTGGCTGATGACTGTTCCCTGGGTTCCGCTGGGGACGCTGGTGAGGACGCCGTAGTTGGTACCGGGGCCGAGCCGGACGTTCGACGTGGTGGTGGTCGTTACGCGCTGAGCGACGACAAACTGCGTGGACTGCACCTTGGGCTGCACTCGGATCATCATCAGGCCGTTGGCGACGGGGCGTTCGGATCCGTCAGAGGGGACATTCTTGACCTGACCGTTGACCCAGATGGTGGATGAGCCGCCGCCATCCTGGTTCGTGGCCCACTGCGCCCCGAGATTGGCCACCAGCCAGTTGCCCAGCTCCGTATACGTCATGCCGACGCTCTGCGCCGAGCGGCCGTCGCAGACCACGAAGTAAACGTAGTTGTCGTTGAAGGCGACGGCCGTCCGCGGGTTGCGGATGAGCGCACCGCTGTTGCTCGCCCAGTCGTTCGACGGGACGATGCCGTTTTTCACGACGTATGCGAAGCAGCCGATGCTGGCGTACGCGTTTTTCCAGTCGGACGGCCCGGTGGGGACCTGGCCGCCGGTGCCGTAGTCGTGGATCTCAAACTGAAAGCGAATCTGGTCGCCGACGGTGCAGTTGCTGTTGAGGATTGCGGCGTAAGAGCCCTTGCCCGAAAGGACGATGTGGTCGAACGGAATCGGGGTGGAACCGGCATTCTGCCGGACCTGGCGGATCGTGCCGTACACGTAATCGGCCGAGCCGACCTTGCCGGCGAGCAGGGGCGAGGCCATCTCGACGAGGACCTCTGTGCCGGCGTTGTCCGTGTAGGTGTTTGCGGCGAACTGCGTCGTGTAGACGATGAGTTCGTCGGTGATGGCCGGGTCTCGAGCCTTGTTGACGGCCGTGGGGACGACGTAACCGCCGTTCGCGAAATAGATGAACTGGTATTCGAAACCCGGCACGTTGCCGTTTCGGACATTGCCGCCGAGGAAGCAGGTCCGATCGAGCTTCCAGCAGAAGCCGCTTCCGCCGGAGTACTCGGGCCAGCGCCAGGCCTGCGACCCGGAAATGATCTGCCCGTTTGTCGGGCCGACGCCCGACGACACAAAGCCGTCCCCATTGATCGCAACCACTACGTCGGACCGCTGGCCGTAGGAGCCTCCCCAGTAATTGATGGTGTCTTCATAGCGGTTGGCCATCCCGCTGACGGTCTCGCGCCCGCTGCGCAACTGCCCCAGCGCAATGCTGCTGTCGATGATGCAGTCCGGGTTGGCTCGGTCCATGCGGGCAACGAAGACGTTATTCGGCGCGGGATCGGGGGCTGTGAGTGTGTACTTGCGATAGTCGATCCCGGGTGCGATCGACGTCCATTGCGAATACGCAAACGGCGCCGTGCTGCACAGGCATATCACGATCGCGACCGAAACAGCTCTGGCCTTCATCATGTACCTCCTGACGGATTCCGCGCATTACGAACCACGCGTCCGGAAGCCCCCCTTGGCGTGTCCTGATCTGGGGCGGCTCTTGGCGAGCCACCGACATCCGCGCACAAACTTCATGCAGTCGGCAGGGGACATCTTTATCGTCGGTCGCGCATATACAGACCTGTACCACCCCGCCTGTCGACGAGAACGCTCACCTTCTGTTGATTATACGAATTGGCTCGGAAGTGTGTCAATCGGACGGGAAAAAGCGCGATATGCGCTGTATCCTTCGTCAGAACAGAGGGTTGTGGCGGGACGAGGTCTCGCCACCCCGTGCCGGAGGATCGTCCGCGGCTTGTCTGCATATAGCTCGGGGTGGGCCGAACGGCATGGTGCAGACGACGGTTCGTCACGCATCGTCGATCGGCTTGAAAACGACGGCCGCTACTTTGCCTCCGGACCGAGGTCGAACACATGCGCCTCAAGCGGTTTGAAGGCCGCCTTGAGGGTAGTGCCTCTTGTCGCCGCCTGCCGGTTCTCGAACAGTACGTCGACCTGTGCGGGAAGCGGTTGTTTCAGTTCGAACGTGACCTCGACGGGCGAACTGCCGGCATTGACGGCGAGGAGGTAGAGCCTGCCGCCGCTTCGCTTGATCTTTGTGTGGATGGGGGCATCGTCCGGCGAGAACTGCGCCGGACCGAGGTCCCCCGGCGCCAGAAGCACCGGTGAGAGCGTCTTGACCTCCGCGCCGATCTTCTTCATGCCGGCCCACATCTCGGCATACTGAGGCAGGACGCGCATATCGTAGTAGCAGTAATAGATGAGGCCCTTGGCCCCGTGGGTCAGCGCGAGGTAGGTCATGCAGCGCGACTCGTCGTAGGTGGGCGCCCGGCCGGATTCGAGTTCGGCGGCCGTGGGCTTGCGGGCCCGGTCGGAGCCTTCCGGCCTGTACTGATACCAGGCGAAGGCCTGCGGCACGAGCCAGACGGGTTTGTGGCCGTTGACGGCCCGCGCGGCCGCGTCCATCCATTGGCTCACGACGGTGACAGGGTTTGACGGAATCGGGTACGGATCGACGCCCAGAATATCCGTGGTGTTGGTGAAGTACCGCAGTTCCGCCATGTTGCAGAGCACGATATAGCAGGGGTGGTTTGGGTCGTTGGCGCGTACGCGGTTGTAATACTGCTCGAGCTTCGGCGCGAGGGAACGGGGCAACTCGTCGTTGAGATACCACGCGAGGATCGCCGGGTGCTCGCGGTACGCCCGGACGACGGCGTCGGCGATCTCGTTGTTGCCCGTGACGCCGCCCCAGTTCTTGCCCTCGAAGTAGGTCGCGGTGGGGTACACGTCGTTGAGGCAGTAGATGAGCTTGAGTCCTTTCTCCTGCTTCGCATCCAGGTAGCGGATCATCCAGTCCTTGGGCTTGAGGTTCGTGCCGTAATCGAGGAGGCAGTTAAACGGGCTGTCGGCGATTTCGGCGAGATGGGTTTCATCGGGGGCGCCGTACCAGCCGAGGGGGAAAAACGGCTTGCCGTCAACGATGGTATTGTTATCGCGGTCGATATAGACCTTCAGGCGGCTGACCTGGTAGGTGCTGAGTTTCTGGATCGTCCACTCGCGTCCGCCGAGGTGTGTGCCGGTGGCCTTGCGGAAGACGCCCACGGAAAGCGTGCCGGGGCCGTCGGGCTGGTCGGCGATGGGGATGGAGACTCGCCGGCGCTTGTCCCGGAGGGGGTATTCGATCACGCTGGGCATGCCGATCTGTCCGATGCGGAAGGCGACCTTGACGATCAGATCGGCCGGCGACAGCCCGTACTCGTCCGTATGGACAGTGACCTCGATTTCCGGGTCGCCGGCGCCGGGAAAGATCATCTGGCGGTAGTTCGGGTAAATGAGGTCGAACTCGGCGAGCGGCGGTTTCTCACCCGGCAGCAGACGGATGCGATCGAGCGTGATGGTGTAGTCGTGCGCGGGGCGCGTAGCGAAGAAGACGATCTCCTCGACGTTCCGGATGTCGATGCCGGCGGTCGCCTCCGCCAGGGGGAGTTCGCCGGAGTTCATCTTTCCGGGCTCGATCGTGAAGCGGGTGATGGTGCCGTTGCGGCCTTTTCTGTCGCGCAGCTCAATGGACATGGGCGCGGGCCTGTCGCCGTCCACCCAGACATCGAAGGCGAGCTTGCCGTAGGCGGACCAGTCCTTCGTGGGGAAGCCTCTGCCGTCCGCGTAGGCGAGGTACACGGCCGGCCACTCGTTCATCCCAGGTGCCCACTGGGGCACCACGAAGCGCATAGCGTGCCTGCCCGACGAGGCGTGGGCAGGCGTCTGCTCGCACTTCAGCCCGGTCCAGAGTGCGATCTCGCCGGGCTGCTCGAAATCAGCGATGACGAGCGATGCGGGTCTCGACGTGGGTCGGGTCGCCTGTGCCCACGCAAGGGATGCCGCAAACGCGGAGATGGTAACGCCAAGCGTCATGTTCCTGAAGCTCATCGGCATTTCTCCTCTTGACTTTGCCGGCCGGTCGTCGGCGGTCCTGGAGGAGTGCAAGAATACCGCGATCGGGCGGGGAATGCACGGGATGGGCCGTGGATGCCTCGGCGTCTCTCGCGGGTCGGCGGCGGCTGCCGGCGGAAAGGCTACGGAAGGTACTTTCCCACCAGCAGCGCAAGCCGCTGTCGCGCTTCCGGCGGGATCTTCGCCTTGTCCGACCAGATCGCCATCTCCAACGCCTGGCGACAGGTGCATGGCCGGTCCAGCGCGACGGCGAGTTTCCGGACGGCGGCGCGGAGGAGCGCGATGCCGTGGTCCGTAACCCGCCTGAGATTGCCGAGTATTTCGCCGAGCAGGGCCTGCCTGCTCCTGGTCGGGTCGTGCGGTCGCCAGCAGTCGTAGTCCGTGGGCAGGGCGATCAGGGCGTAGCAGATTTCGGCCTCGCGGGCGAGCTTCGCCTCGGGCATGCAGGTCATGCCGATCAGGTCGCCGCCCCAGGCCTGATGCATGCGCGCCTCGGCCTTCGTCGAGAACTGCGGGCCTTCCATGCATACATACGTGCCACGGCGGTGGACGGTTGTCGGCACGCGATCGGCGACCGATTCGAGCACGGCCCGCAACATGGGGCAGAACGGCTCGGCGAACTCCACGTGCGCGACGAGGTCGCGGTCGAAGAACGTGCCCGGCCGCCGGAAGGTCTTGTCGATGACCTGGTCGCAGATCACCAGGTCGCAGGGGCGGATCTCCTCGCGGAGGCTCCCCGTCGCGCCGCTGGCGAGGATGTGCGTAACGCCGAGCGACTTGAGCGCATAGATGTTTGCGCGGTAGGGGACGATGGACGGATTGAGCAGATGGCCCGGCCCGTGCCGCGAGAGAAACGCGATCGGCGCCGATTCCCACGTGGTCGTCAGGATCGGACCGCTTGGCGGCCCGAAGGGCGTGTCCACGGTCTGCCATTGTCCCTGGGACTGCCCGGCGAGCGCGTCGCCGAGGCCGGTCCCGCCGATGATGCCGATGCGTGGTTGGGACATTCGTCGTTACCTCATTTGTCCGTCACGGAGTTCAGAGTTCAGAGTTCAGAGTTGAGAGTGTGGGGGTTGCCGGACACACATTCCCCCTCGACTCTTACCTCGTGACTCTGAACTCCGAACTCTCAACTCCCAACTCGCCGCTGCCTACTTTGAGTCGCTCTTCCCGCCGGGCGCGGTTTTCCTGGCGGCGGGCGTGCCGCCGGGTTTTCCCAGTTGCCGTGCGAGCTGTTCCGTCGCTGCCACCTTGTCGGCGTAGAGCGGCCGGATCCTCTCCAGGGTCGTCGCGAGCATCTCGATGTTGCCGGCGACGATCCTCACGAGTCGCCCGGCATCGTCAACGTAGATCTCGCTCACCGGCGGAATGAGGCCCTCGCTATCCTCGATCCTGGTCGCGGAAACCCGGCGCCCGTCTACGGCGAGGTTCTGCCGTCCCTCCACGATCCGCAGGGTTCGCAGGACGAGCCCCTGCCGCTCGCTGTTGAAGCTGACGAAAGCGTACAGCGCCGGCCGGCCGAGGTCCGCGATCCGCGGGAAGAGCGTGAACACGGGGCCCGGGGCGTAAGACTCGGGGATCTCCACGACCTTGTCGGACATTTCCACCGAGTTGGGCGACTTGGAGAAGGCGACCAGCAGTTTGTCGCCGTCACGCACGCCCTGTTCCAGCGTCGTCAGTCTTCGCGCCGGGCTTGTGCCCCGCGCCGGCGAGATCACGTCCACCGTCGTGTTCCAGCGTTCGGCGGTCATGTCATCGGAGAGGAACATCTCCGTGAGTTGCCGCCGGACGTTGCCGTCGGCCTCGAAGAGCCAGCCTTCCTGCCGAAGGCCCACGCCGTCCCTCCGGTCCACGGCCAGGCGCATTTCGCGGAGCCAGAGGTAGCCGCTGTCCTTGCCGTCGACGAGGATGCGAAGGTAATGCTCCTGCACGAGGCGGCGGCCGAGTTTGCGCTCCCGGGCGATCGAGCGGAGCAGTTCCGTACCGCGGGCGAGGGCCTGCTGGAGCAGTTCCTGCGTCATCTCCGAGCGGATGATCTCGAACGATCGCGTCATGTCGGCGAAGAGCTTCTCCGCCACATCGCGGTCCGCAGCGGGAACGTTGAGCACGATTACGAAGAACTCGTTTTGCCGGTAGAAGATCGCCGTCTGCTGGCGGAACCAGAGCGTACTGCCGAGGGGCACAGTCGCGGCAAGCCGGACGGCGTCGCGTCCGGCAAGCCGGAGTTTGTCCCTGGCCAGGATCTTCATCTCAGGGTACTGCGTGGTGAGCTTCTCGGCGAGGCCGGCCAGGAGGTCGTCCGGGTTGAACGGCCTGCTGGTGCGTGCGAGACGGATGGTCATGATCCAGCCACGCTGGGGCTGGCTGAACTGGGCGAGTTCCACATCGCCCTCGGAGTCCATCCGCTTGTGCCGAACGACGGTGCAGTCGCGGAACGGGCGGATCGAGAAGCCGAAGCTCGCATCCACATACGGCTGGTCCGCCAGGGCGACCGGGGCCGGTGCGGCCGGCTGCGACGACGCGGTCGGCGTCGGGGCCTGCGCGTTGGCGGCGACGGCCGCGAGGAGAACGAGACCCGGTATCGTCCCAAGAGACATTGTCCCGTTCACGCGAAACCCTCAACGCGCCGGGACGATGGACAGGCCCGGCGTCAACGAGAGATTCTCGCGGAACTCCTCCTCGGTGCATCGGCGAAAGATCGTACCGCGGCCGAAGTCCACACAGAGCAGGGTTCCGTCCTGGTCGAAATACATCGTATAAACATACGGCAGCGAGTCGGTCTGGACAACGAGCGCGGGCGCCGTTCGCGGCGGTTCGCTCCCGGGAACGGACTGCGGCCCGAGCGGGTACAGCACCTGTGTGGCCCAGGCGACCTCGAACCGATCGGAGGTGACGACCAGCACCGGGCGTCGCTCCGTATCGCTCGCGGCCAGCCACGAAACGATTCCGAGCACGGGGTCGCAGGCGAAGCTTGCGTCCACAGTGAACGTGTTTTCGTAGCTGGCGGCGCCTATCTGCAGGGCCTTGTGAACCCTGTTTGCGCCGGCGGCGCGGCCTTCGTGATACTGATAGGGCGTATCCATCCGCCCGCGTGGCCGCCGCCCGCGGGCGCCCGTCCGCCGGACCTCCGCCAGCTCGTATCCCGCGCCGCCGGGGTCCAGCCGGGCCTCGCGCTTGTAGGTGATCGTCTGGCCTTCGGACAACTGGCGATGGAGTTCGGAGACCACCTGCCAGGGGCGATCCTCTTCGTCGGCGAGGCGCGTGTAGCCCAGCCGATAGTAGCCTTCAATCTGCGCGTCGCGCATGATCAGATAGAACTGCGTCGATGCCGCCCATTCGTCGAACCATGCGTCGACCCGCTTGTCGCGAATGCGGGCGAGCAGGTCCGCTCCGCGCCGCTGCGCCGCCGTCGTATCGATCGGCCGGGCGTCGTCGGCGAACTGAAGGGTTCGGGCGATCTGTTCGCAGACGGCCGGCAGATCAGAGCCGGATTCGTCGGCATGGCCAACGAGCACCGCGACATGCCGGGCGTCGAGCGGCACGGTCCACAACTCGCCGTCCCAGGGCTGATCGGGTGTCTCGAAGCGGACGCGGCCGGCGGTATGCGACCCAAGTTGGATCGTCTCGATTTCCGCCGCCGGCTGGACCTGCTCCGTCAGGTTGCGCACGATGTCGCTGAGCACGGCCTGCGGCGTGCGTTCTGGGGCCAGCGGCACGACGGTGATCTCGAGCGTCCAGGGCTTCTCGGCGTCCGGCCGGCAGATCACCTGGAGCGTTGGAACGGGGCCGTCGGGGAAAGGTGCTGCCATCGCCTCCGATGGGGGACCGAGGCGCAGACCGCATGCGCGGGCGGCGGCGGCGATGTCGTCCGTGGTGTTCAGGTCGGCCAGCTTGACGGTGGCGGCGACGTGTTCGAGGAATCGCTCGTCATTGCGGTCGATTCGCCCGGGGCACTTCAGCAGCAGGGCGAAGACGCGGCCCTGCGGGGTGACCGTCACGCACCCGAGGATCCGTTTCAGGGACTGACGCCGGTACCCGATAATCCACTGGACCTCGACGCCGGGCAGAGGCCCGAAAGGTACGGGCTTCTGCGTGATCAGCTTGGGCATGTCGGAGCCGGAAAACCACAGGACCGCGTCCTCCAGGGTGGCCACGGCGTAGGAAGCGGGCAGCGCGGATTGCATCATCGGACCCTGCACCACGGCGAGGGCGCGGCCGAAGCCGGCGGGCTCGACGAACACCAGCCCGACTTGCGGGGGGGCGTTGGTGGGCGGTTCAACCTTCCAGCCGACGGGGGGGCGGATCGAGATCGGCCAGGAACCTATCGGCGTGGCCTCGCCGAGCGAAACGTAGATCGTCCGCTGCTTCTGCACGACGATCAACTCGGCAAAGACCACCGTGCCGGCAAGGATCGCGGCCGTGAGCGCGACGGCCAGCCACGGCCGACCGGGGCGCTCCATCGAGTACAGGTCATACATCGTGGCGAAATCTTAGACGCAACGCGGCGGGCAGGCAAAGTACGCGAAGGAACCGGTGTGGCGCCGTCGCGGGTGCGCCGGGAAGTCACGTGCGACGAGCGGCGGTGGGAGACGGTGCGGAAACGAAAACGCCCGGGGCGTCGAAGGACGCACCGGGCGTTTCGCGATATCAAGGAAACAGTGTTTGCCGGGCGGGCGATTGCTCGCGCCGCCGGTCCGCCGAAACGGACCCGAAAATGTGCTGACCTTTCACGGCGAATCTGTTGGATTCGCCGAGCTAGATATCCTCTAGAAAGGAGGTGATCCAGCCGCAGGTTCCCCTACGGCTACCTTGTTA
>CAZMVY010000081.1:17016-18332 GCA_964569765.1 uncultured Planctomycetales bacterium | reverse complement strand
AGAGTCAGGCTCATGGGCCGGATGTTACGCTTGCGGCGACACCGCAGCAACCAAGCGGACGTTTCGGCGAGCGCTCGCCGCGTTCGCGCAGCGGGCGCGGGGGGCGCGAGGTGCGTGGCGGCATCGCCTACCTCAGCCAAGCGTCGATGGCCATCTTGGCGGCGCGGGTTTCGGCGGCGGGAGCGATCAGGCGCAGGTCGAGGGCCGTGTCGGGGTCGATTGTGACGTCGATGCGGTGGGGTGATTCGACGGCGGGGTCCGTTCGCAACGTGAGCCAACGCCCATCGTGCACGTCGCCGAGTTGAACGCGGCAGGGGCCGCGGGCGGGGTTGTGGGGGATGGTCACGTGACCGGCCTCGAAGGGTAGGATCAGGCGGACGGCGGCGGTGCGGAGATCGGCGGGGTCGGTGTTCGCGCTAAGCGCAACTACCGCGGCCAGACCTTCGGAGGTAATGACGGTTTGCGGCGGGCCGTCGGATGTCCTGATCGTCAGCGTTCCCTTCAGGCTCGCGGCGCGGAGGCGACCGTTTTCGACCCAGACCATCGCTGGCGCCGTGCCCTCCAGGCGCAGTTCGAGGGACAGGGTGCCCACCGTGGCGGTAAATGTCTTCGCCGAGTTCTGACGCCGGACGATGATGAGGGCTTCGCCGTTCTTTGTCGGGAGGCGGAAGACGGAGTCCATTGCGTCGTCCGGTTGGACGTTGACGCGACGGATCGGGACGCCGTCGCAGAAGCGGCGGTACACGTCCACGAGGGTCTCCGGGGCAGCCGTCTCGACGGGCCAGGGGATGTAGTAGACGTTGCCTTTGGCAACCACGGATCCGATGGCGGGCTGTGGCTTCGAAGCCGACTCGCGCGGCCATGGGGGCGCGAGGCTCATGTCCAGAAGACCGAGCGCCGCCGCACGGTCCCGGCGCGTCGGCTTTCGATCGATCGAGAACGCGACGGAGCCGGAGAGGTAGAGATGGCCGCCATTCTTCACGAACGACAGCACGCGGGCGAAGGCGTCATCGTCAACGGCGTACGGGCAGGGCCAGAGGATGGCCTTCGTCGGCAGCGTTGCGGCGGCGAGGTCCTCCTCGTTAATCACGTTGAACGGGACGCCGAGGCGGATCAGGGCGGTGACCGATGCGTAGAGGGCGTTCTGCATGTCTGCGGCGTGGGCGCCGAAGCGGTTGCCGTCGGGCAGGAGCAGGGCAAGTTCAGGCGCCTGGTACACGGGCTCAAGCTGCCGGGCGAGGAGGGAGAAGTTGCGATAGGCGAGCATGACGTCCTTGGGGACGGAGCGACCCTGGCCGACGTGGCGGATGCCCCAC
>CAZMVY010000081.1:9417-17006 GCA_964569765.1 uncultured Planctomycetales bacterium | reverse complement strand
GAGGCCGAGGGCGTAGTGGCCGACGTTGAGGTAGTAGGTGATGCTCTCGCTGACCCGGAGAGGGTCTGTTGCCTCCGGCCCCGTCTTGTTGAGCGGGCGGGACGCGACTTCTGCCGGCCGCTGAGGAAGGGGGGGAGGGACGGCCGCTCGGCTCGGGCAGCCGTTCACGCGGCAGTCGTGCATGGGGATGCTGCCGAATTCGCCCAGGCTGAGCGATTTGCCGTACGCGCGGCGGTCGATGAACTTGAGCTGCGCGGCGAGATGGTGGATATCGCCGTAGAAATGGCAGTTGCTGAAGGCGACGGCGCGGCTGGCGATGGCCGGGTCGGCAGCGGCGGGCGTCTGCAGGAGGCCGATCGTGAAGAGGCGATTCGGGTCGCCCTCGCGGATACCCTGGGCGTTTGCATCGAGCCATCGCTCGAGCAGGTAGTGGCGGAAGCGGTCTGCGGCGCGGACGGGGAGGTCCGGCGAGGAGGGGGCGCGTGCCGCGGGCGGCTGTGGGAGCGGGGCGGGGCGGCTGCCGGGGCGGGACCATGCCTGCCATGCGGCATCGAGTGAGCCGTAGCGGGCGACGAGGAAGCCTTCCCAGAGTTGCTGCACGGCGGGCTCGTCGTGGGGCGCGCCGTGCGGTTCGTTCTGGATGTCATAGATGATGTTCGGGATGTCCCTGTATCGGGCAACCCAGAACCGGTTCCACGTCCGCTCCGCGTCGAGCTCGGCATCGGTGAGAGCGACGGGCAGCCAGTCATGCAATGTGAGGAAGATCACAAGGCCGTGGGCGCGGGCAAGTTGGACGATGGCGTCCATCTGGCGGATGAGGCGTTCGGGGGGACGTTGCGCGAGGTTCGCGGCCGTGTGGCCGGCTTCGCCCTGATAGCCGCGATGCGCGAAGGGAGAGAAGTGCAGGATTCGCAGGAGGCTCAGGCCGGCGTCGGCCATGTCGGCGAAGTCGCGATCCCAAGTGAGGGGATGCTCGTCGAGGGAGTAGAAGATCGCGCCGGTGGTGTTGGTTCCGGTGAGGAAGGCGGCGCGGCCGGCACGGTGGAAGTAGTTGTCCTCGAGTGAGACGGGCGTTTCGTTCGGGTGCGAGTCGGGTTGCCAGACGACGAAGGCGGACCGCAGACGATCTACGACCTTGCTGTCGATCACGAGTTCAGCGGTGAATTCGTGGAGGCCGGTCGGGGTTTGGCCTGCGCAATCGCGATTCGCGTCGGGTCGCGCGAAGGTGACTTCGACGGTGCGTATCTCCCCGGGCTTGAGGCTTACGGGGACCGTTTGAAGGCCCTGACGGGCGAGAAGGAATTGCGCCTCGGCGGCGAGCGGCTCGGGGCCGAAGTTCGCGAGGCGGGCAGAAACGCGAAGGGTCGGCTCGTCGTGATAGCAGGCAAGGTCGCTCGAGAGGTCGATGAGGAACCGGCGGGCGAGCAGGGCATCCACTGTTCGGAGAAAGAGGTCGGCCATCGCCGACGCACGCGGGCTGTCAGGCGCGAAGAGGTCGTGCGAGGTCACGCCGAAGAAGGCCCACGCGGAGCCGCGATAAGGACCATCGAAGACGCAGGCGATCGAGCCTACCGGCCCGCGGGGACGCCCGAAGGCGTCACGGGCTTCGATGAGCGGTATCGTTCGGGCGTGAAGGTCGGGGAAGACGGGGCTGTTCTTCGCGATCATGGACCGGGCCGCATAGCCGCTGACCGGCAGCGTCCATTCGAAACCGTCAGGCACGAGGAACTGGTCGTCGGCGGGCACAAGCTTCTCGACGCGCTCCAGCACGAACGCCGGGTCGAAAGCCCCGATCTGGTCCGGCCGCGTCATCATGGTGTCGCCGGGGCGGCCGAAGCGGGTGTTGAAGGAGTAGTAGGCGTCGTCCTTGTTGAGTTGCGCGGCGGTGACCAGCCGTCCGGTCGCCGCGGCGACCCACTCGCCACCGGGGCCGGTGTGCGCAGGGCGGTCGAAGACGTAGCCGCCGGTGGAGAGGAAGCCGCCGCCGTGCATGAGGTAGCCACGGATCGCGGGCTCGGCGGCTGCCGGGTAATTCGGGCCGTACGGCAGGATGAGCAAGGGGAATCGCTTCGCCGTGAGGAGGTCCGGGTCGGCCAGGTGTTCTGCATTGAGCATGGCGGTGCCGTAACCGGCGCGTTCGAGAAGCGAGGCGAGATAGGCGGCGTTGGCGGGCGCGCAGTTGGCGTCTCGCATCGCCGCGAATCCCGCGTCGCCGAAGAGGGCGACGGTCACCTTGCGTCCCGGCTTTACCGTCGGCGGGCTCGTGCCGGGCGGACGCGTGGTGGTGGCGATTGGCAGCGCGATAAGCCAGTCGATCGCCGTGAGCGCGATTTCCGCGTCGCCGCCGTTGAAACCGAGGAGCAGCCTGTGAGCGGTGGTGGGTTGTCGATCGCGATTGCCGCGCGGCTGGTATTGCATACGTGCGAGCGGGACGTCCACGACACGCGGCCCGGGCGGCCAGTCGGCCAGCTCCCCGTCGGCATCAACCACGCGCGCGACCCACATGTCGCCGTCCGGCTCTACGAGCCAGACGTGGAGCACTGCGCCCGGCCGGGCGGCGATCTTCTGGAGTTGCAGACGTATCGCATAGGCGTCGGACGGGACGGCGACCGGATGCGCAGCGTTGCCCCAGCCGGGCGGCTGGTGCGTGTAGGTGAAGCGTAAGGCGGGCCGGTTGTCGATCGTGGTGGGTGTGACGGCGGGGGCATGACCGCCGTCCGCATTGGGTGTCCAGGCGGCTGCATCAGCGCCGGCGTGTATCGAGCCGGCGACGTTTCCGGCGGCTATCACCAGCAGTGCCGGGACGGCGACGGTCATCGGGACGCAGCAGCCGAGGCGGACGAACGCTGATGAACCACGCATGTGCGCGTGTCTTGTCCCAGTGCACTCGAGGCGCATCCGAATTGCCATATCTCACGGAATGCACGACCGGCGGGCCGGCCGTCCGGCGCAGCCGCAGTCGGCGGCTTGCGCTCGCACGTGCTCAACTACGGGTTACGCCCTCCTGTGAACAGGCCGATGATGAGATCGCTGATCGGGAACGTTCCGAAGGTGTTGCTGACCTGTCCGGTGACGAACTGGATCGTGCCGCTGAAGACCGCGTCTCGGGCGAGCTGGGTGCAAGTCATGCCTCCGGCGAGGCATCCGTACAGCAGAGGACAACAGAAGAGCACCCATCGCCACAAGGTGTGCCGTTTCATATCGGAAGACTCCTTCCACGGATCGCCGGATCCGGCATGACCGCGCCACCGGACTCCGTCGAGCGTACGTTCGGGCCGCCCAACGATCCCGGCAGACACATTATAGCCGGAATCACTCCGCGCGGGAATACCCGGGAGCGGCGGGCACGTGTTCGTTTCCTGGGCGTACGCGAGAGAAATCATGCGAAGTCGCGCTGAAATCGGCACCGCAGCAGAGAAGGGTCGAAAGCCCCGACGAGGCGCCGATTCGGTTTTTGGAGCCGTACGGCTTGATTGGAGAACCGGCTACCTGCCCGCAAGAGGCAGCGTGCAGGTCGTTGGGCTCCCACGGTGGTCACGCCGGCCGTAGCGCGGCTCCTCGCAAACCGTGAGGCTCGGGTGCAATGGTAGCGCAGGGGCAGGCGGTGAGGGCGCGAGCCCCCGTCGTTGAGATGGATGATCCGCGAGTCGCGCCGATGCCGGGGCCGCGCGGTGGTTGTTGGCCAAGAGGCGTCTGGGGGCAGTACAATGGCAGTGAACTGTCGGTTGCCGGGTACGATGTGTCATGGGAAAGCCTGATGAATCCGATCATGGCGGCGGGCGCGGCCGGAAGGTCCGTGTGGACTTCCGCCGGAATCGGCAGGATCGGCGGCGGCAGAAGAAGGTGCCGCCGCATCTGGCGGAACAGGTGGACGAGATCGACGATCTGGCATCGCCCTCGTGGGAGACGGTTGCGGCGAAGGGGGAGCTTTCACGAAAGCGGACGGTTGTAGAGGGCGAGGAACCGGCGACGGAAGGCACGGCGGAGGGGATCGTGGGGGCGGTCCGGGGGCTGATTGCCGACGTGGTGGGGCCGGGCGGCGAGCGGTGCGCGGGCACGGTTCGCCGCGGGCTGCGGACGCTGCGGATCGGGGAGCGGCATCCGGTGGTTGTGGGCGATGGGGTACGGTTCCGGCCGGCGGGGGCGCGGGGCGGCTCGCCGCCGGAGGGCGTGATCGAGTCGGTTCTTCCGCGACGGACGCGGCTGTGCCGCGCGACGGAACGGGAGACGCACCTGATCGCGGCGAACGTGGACCAGGCGATTGTGGTGGCGTCGGCGGACGAGCCGCCGTTAAAACCGTCATTGATTGACCGCTATCTGGTTTCGGCGAGCGCGGGGATGATGGCGGCGGTGGTGTGCGTGAACAAGATGGACTTGGACGCCGACGGCTACGCGGCCGAGGTGCTGGAGCGTTACCGGCGGATCGGGTATCCGGGCGTGGCGACGCGCTCGGTGAGCGGGCTGGGGATCGACGCGCTGCGAGAGATCCTTGCGGGGAAGTCGGCGGTTCTCGCCGGGCAGAGCGGCGTGGGGAAGAGTTCGCTGTTGAACGCGATCCAGCCGGGGCTGAAGCTGCGTGTGGGAGAGGTGTGCAGGGAGACGGCCAAGGGGCGGCACACGACGACGACCGCGCAATTGCTGAAGCTGGAGGCGGGCGGATACGTGGTGGACACGCCGGGCGTGCGGGCGTTCGACCTGGCGATGATTCCGGTGAGCGAGCTGGAGGCGCACTTCGTCGAGTTCGAGAAGTACGTGGCCGGCTGCAAGTTTCCGGACTGCACGCACATTCATGAGACCGGCTGCGCCGTCATAGCGGCGGTGGAGCGGGGGGAGATTCACCCTGCGCGGCACGCGAGCTACGTGCGACTGTTCCGGGAGCGGTCGGGGCTGGTGCCGCTGGATGAGGAAGAGGAGGAGACGGATCACAAGAGACGCTGACGAGGAAGAAGACGGGACGCGCAGAAGGGCGCTGGCGCCGGACCCGGCACGTTCCCGGCTTCGGGCTTACCGGTTCTGTCAGACCCCCATGATGTTGTAGCCCGCGTCCACGTAGATGTTCTCCCCCGTAACCGCAGAGGAGAGATCGCTCACGAGGTAGACGGCGGTGCGGCCGACTTCGTCGGAGTCGATGTTGCGGCGAAGCGGTGCCTTCTTCTGTACCCAGGCGAACATCTCGTCGATGCTGCCGACGGCCATTGCGGAGAGCGTGCGGCAGGGGCCGGCGGAGATCGTGTTCACGCGGATGCCGTCTTCGCCGAGTTCGGCCGCAAGGTACCGGGCCGTGCACTCCAGGGCAGCCTTGGCCACGCCCATCACGTTGTAGCCGGGCACCACCTTCTCGGCCCCGTAGTAGGTCAGCGCGACGATCGAGCCGCCGCAGGACATTAGCGACCGCGCCCGATGGGCGACCGCGACGAGCGAATATGCGGATATGTCGAGGGCCTGGGTGAAGGCCTCGCGCGAGGTCGTCGCGAACTTGCCGTGGCGCAGGTACTTACGATCGGCGAAGGCTATGGCGTGGATGAGGAAGTCGAGCCACATGTATCGCTGCTTCGCGGCGGCAAAGAGGGCGTCGAGATCCTCGTCGCGGCTGACATCGCAGGGATGGAGCCAGGGATCCTTGACGCCGCCGGCCTCGATGGTGCGCCGGACGCGGCGCTCCATCTTCTCGCCCGGCAGGTAGGGGAAGCCGCATGCGGCCCCCTGCTCGATCAGGTGCCGGGCGATGTGCCATGCGAGGCTGTTTTCGTTCGCCACGCCGAAGACGAGGCCCTTCCGGCCGGTGAGCAATCCCATGCGAATCCTTTCACAGCGAAGAGACCGCGCGTTCGCGACCTTTGCAGACGATGTTTGGGGGGGATGTGCCAGGAGTCAAGTGACGCAGGTTGACCGGAGCCGGCAGGGCCGGCGGCGCTATAATCCGCCATGACGCCGCCGAGCCCTCGAGGGAATCGGCTTTCGCGGCCGGCGGGTAAGCGTCGCGCGGAGGTCGGTATGGCCACGGTTCGAGACATCCTCGCGAAGAAGGGCGGGTTCGTTGCCGCAGTGGCGAGGGACCATTCGGTCCTGGATGCGGCGAAGGAGATGAACGCACGGCGCGTCGGGTCGCTCGTGGTGATCGAAGGCGACAGCGTGGTCGGCATCTTCACGGAGCGCGATGTCCTGAGCCGTGTGGTGGCGGCGCGGCGGGATCCGGAAACGACGTCGGTGGGGCAGGTCATGACGGCGCCGGTGGCGGTCTGTCACCCGGAGACGACGCTGGAGGAGTGTCGCGGGGTGATGACGAACAGGCGGATCCGGCACCTGCCGGTGGTCGCGGACGGACGCCTCGTCGGGATCATCACCAGCGGCGACATCCTGGCGCAGGAGATCGCGGCGCAGCAGACCACGATCGAGTACATGCATGAGTATCTGTATGGATCTCGGCGGTGAGCGCCTCCGTGTGGCGCCGGCACTCGCGTGGTGGCGGTGCGCAAGATTGGCGGGGGAGCCCTGTGCCGACTCCAGTGAGTGTGTTGGTGATGACGATGTTCTGCCCGGTCGTGGGGGTGCTCCTACGCCGGTCTTCGACGGCGGATCTTCTCTCCGATCCGGGGCTCGAATCCGCCGCGCCCAGGGGCGTCCTCGCCGAAGTGCTTCGTTGATGCCGTGGTCTTCAAGGGCCTGATGGCAAGAGCGGAGAAGTTTTTGCCGCCCGGATTCACTGATTTCTCGGCGACGCTCACTTCACCCGCCGAAATCATCAGCACGCGGTAGAAGCTCTTCTCGAAGTCCCTTGGCGACGGGGCTTCGGATGCCGTTCCTGGCGGGCAGCCGGCCTTCGACCGCCCGGGCAGCGGCACCTGGGTTCTTTCGCAGCCGGTCGAGGGCGACCTCGCAACGAACCTTCGAGAGAACCGGATTGCCCTGTCCTCGCGCGGTCGTGCCCTCGGTTGGGAGACCACTGCTACGTGGGCATCGCGGCCGTGCAGCGGCGAACCACTTCTTCGATCGTTTGGTCCGGCGGAAGCTTCGCCACCTCGGTGCTGTCGCGGTTCTTCACCTCGACCACGCCGTCCTTGAGACTCTTCCTGCCGACCGTTACGCGGATGGGGATGCCGATGAGGTCGGCGTCCTTGAATTTGGGACCGGGGCGTACGTCGCGGTCGTCGAGGAGAACGTCGAGGCCCCGGGCCGCCAGCGCGTCGTGTAGTTTCGCGGCCACGGCGGAAACCTCGGCGTCCGCGGCGTCGAGGGCACAGATCAGCACGTGATAGGGGGCGATGGTCATCGGCCAGATGATGCCGTCTTCGTCATGGTGGGCCTCGATGGCCGCGGCAACGATCCGGTTCAGGCCGATGCCGTAGCAGCCCATGATCATCGGGCGGCTCCTGCCCTGCGCATCGAGAAACTCGGCTTTCATCGCCTCGCTGTACTTGGTGCCAAGTTTGAAGACGTGGCCGATCTCGATGGTCTTGACGAACTCGAGGGGCTTGCCGCTTCGCGGGCAGCGGTCGCCCGGGGCGACGTTGCGGATGTCCGCCACCCGGACGCGGTCGCCGGCCAGGGGAAAATCCCGCCCGGGGTAGCCGATCAACCCCGGCTAGTCC
>CAZMVY010000081.1:5923-9407 GCA_964569765.1 uncultured Planctomycetales bacterium | reverse complement strand
GCGCCGGCGGCGCGGCGAAGGTTCGATTCGTTGATTTCGTGGTCGCCGCGGACCATGGCGACGACCGTCCGCCTGTTCGCCTCGTCATTCCGCGCGGATGCGGGGCGTGAATTCTGCGTGTCTGGCGGGCGGGACGCTCGGCCCGCCTCCATGGTGGCGGTGTAGATGAGCGTCTTGATCATCTGCTCAGGCTTCGTGCCGAGGAAGGCGCAAACCTCGTCGATCGTGCGGCGGTCCGGCGTGTGGACTTCGCGGAGGGTCTGCATGGGGCTTTCGTCCTGCGGCAGGGGGGCGCAGGCGGCGCGCTCGATGTTGGCGGCGTAGTCGTCGCCCCTGACGACGATGTCCTCGCCGGCATCGGTGGGGACCATGAACTCGTGGGAGGCGTCGCCGCCGATGGGGCCGCTCTCGGCCTCGACGACCAGGTAGGGCAAACCGCAACGGGCGTAGATTCGGCAGTAGGCGTCGTACATCTTCTGGTAGCTGGCGTCGAGGCCGGCCTTGTCCGCGTCGAACGAGTAGGCGTCCTTCATGAGGAACTCGCGGGTCCGCAGGACGCCGCTCTTAGGCCGCTGCTCATCCCGGAACTTGGTTTGAATCTGGTACAGGGTGATCGGGAGCTGCCTGTAGCTGTTGATGTAGCTGCGGACGATATCCGTGATGCACTCCTCGTGCGTGGGACCGAGGACGGTCCCGCGGCGCCATTCTCGGTCCTTGAGACGCAGAAGGGTCTCGCCCATGACGACGTCGCGGCCGGACTCCTGCCAGAGCTCGATGGGCTGCATGGCGGGCATGAGAAGCTCAATCGCGCCGGCACGGTCCATTTCCTCACGGACGATCTGCTCGACCTTGCGCAAAACGCGGTAGCCGAGGGGAAGGTACGAATACGAACCGGCGGCCACCTGCCGGATGAGGCCGGCGCGGATCATGAGGCGGTGCGACGCGACGATTGCATCCGCGGGGGTCTCCTTGACGGTCGGGATAAAGAACCGGGTCCAACGCATCGGTGGTCTCCTTGGAACGAACGTGGCATTCTGCTCGGGGCGACCCGGTTTGGCAAGTTGACGACCCGGACGCAGCCGCTAGACTACCGTCCCGTTTCGCGTCGAAACGCGGACAGGAGGAGTCAATCCGATGATGAGCAGGCTCTCGCGGCTGATGCGGTGGTGCATGGTGCTGGCCAGCGGTGGCGTGTTGCTTCAGGTGGCCGGCTGTGACCTTACGTCGGCTCTTCAGGTGCTGGACACGATCTTCCTCGGCGTGCTGGCCGGGGCCGGGTACGTCGTTATAAAGAACGTCTGAGCGGGGGGGGCGACATCCGGCGGTCTCGGCGCCCCGGCAGGCACGGGGTATGGCATCCGTCGGCGTATTCGGCGGTCGCGGCACGCCCGGCGCCGGCCACCTACGATTTGAAGATGCGGTTCAGGAAGCTTCCTCTGCGCTGGTCCTCTTTCTTGTCCCGGGGTGGTTCCTCCGGCTGGCCGAGCAGTCGCGTGGCCAGTTCACGGATCGACGTGCGGACGGGGCTCTCGGGCGAGTCGGCCATGAGGGGGTGGCCGAAGTCGAGGGAGCTCGTCACGCACTGGTAGTCGTTCGGGATCACGCCGTAGACCTTCTTGCCGAACTGCTTTTCAACGTCTTCGGGCGCGATGCGGCCGACGTTTTTCTTGAACCGGTTGACGACGATGTGGATGCGGTCGTCGGGCATGCCGTAGTTCATCAGGGTGCGGTACAGGCGCATGGCATTCCGGACGGACGGGACGATCAACTGGAGGACGAGGAGCACGGCGTCGGCCTGCTCCAGGGCGCCGAGGGTCAGGCGGTCGAGGCTGCGCGGCGTGTCGATGACGACGCTGTGGTAGAAAGGCGAGACGAGGCGCAGGAGCGAGGCCGCGCGATCCGCGGTGACCAGACCGGCCGCCTCGATCGTGTGCGGACGGGCGAGGACGGCGACGCCGCATGGCAACTGGACGATCGCCGTCTCGAGGAGGGCGCGATCAATCTCGCCTTCCACTTCGCAGAGGCTGGCGATCGTGTGGGCCGGAGTGCAGTCGAAGTTGCTCGCCACATCGCCCAGCTCAAGCTGAAGATCAACAAGGGCGCAGGTCTGCCGAGTGAGGTGCGCGATCTCCATGGCAAGATTGCATGCGATGGTGGTGGTGCCGACACCACCGCTGCCGCCAAGGACACAGAGGCGGCGGCCTGCCGGTGTGAGCTCGGTGTGCTGCACGACGACTCGGTCCAGGGCCCGCGCGAGATCGGCGCGGTCGATCGGCTTGAAGACGAACTGCTGACAACCCGCCCGCATCGCGTTGATGATCGTGGTGGGCTCGGTGCGTTCGCTGATCGCGATGATCGGCGTCTTGGGGAACTGGGCGGCGATGGTCTCGATCATCGCGATGTGCTCATCCGGACGGGGGTCGAGGTGGAAGACGACCACGTGGATGGTCAGGCGGCGCAGGGCATCGGAAAGGGAGGACTGGTCGGACACCTCGGTGATGACCTTCGTGTCGGGAAGGCTGTTGATGGCGGAGCGGAGCATGCCGCTGGCACCGGCGTCCGCGTTGAACAGCAATGCGAGTCGTTCGAATGTCATAGCCTTACGAAGCCCCTTCGGCTGCGGGGGACATTGTCCCGGGCATTCACGCTGTCCTCGACAAGCCCCTGTTCGTACCGGGCGGGCGCAACGGCGGCCTGCCGTCCTTTCGAGTCGTTCTCGGCCAAAACGCAGGGCATTCGCCGCACCGGTCCGGCGGCCTTCCCTGCGGGGCCGAGAACGACTGAAGTTCGCGCTCCGAAACCGGCCCGGGCGCATGTAGGTATCGGCATGATGGCGTTCTTACTTGGTTTTCGTTTCGGCGGGCGCGGGGCAGATGAGCCCTTGAAGTGAGTGGAAAAGCGCGTATCATGGAGCGAAGGGAATCCTCCGGCAGAGGCCGGATTGCCAAGGATGGTAGGGCCATTGATGTCGCACGCCAAACCATCGTCCCATAAGAAGGACCCGGTTCAACTGACGCTGAGATTCGACGCCGCACGGTCGGACGCCGGCGCCGGGCGCGCCCGGCGCGCGGCACCGGCCGCCGATAAGCCCTCTGGAACGGGCCCGGTGGCAAGCGCGTCGAAAACGCGGTCGGAGCGGTCCGAGCGGTCTCGGCCCGAACGCCGGTCCGCTACGGCCGAGAGCATGGCGCGGGAGCAGCGGGACATCTCGGTGGCGGAGTTCTTCGCGAAGAACCGGCACCTGCTCGGCTTCGACAACAAGCGAAAAGCCCTCCTGATGTCCGTAAAGGAGGCGGTCGACAACTCGCTTGACGCCTGCGAGGAGGCGGGCTTCCTTCCCGACCTCGACGTATCGGTGAAGCAGACCGACGAGGACCGGTTCCGGATCGCCGTGACCGATAACGGGCCGGGCATCGTCAAGGAACAGATCCCGAACATCTTCGGCAAGCTGCTCTACGGCTCGAAGTTTCATCGGCTGAAGATG
>CAZMVY010000081.1:0-5913 GCA_964569765.1 uncultured Planctomycetales bacterium | reverse complement strand
GGGGGATGTACGGGCTGCTGACGTCGGGACAGAGCATCCGGATCAGGTCGCGGACGGGCCCGAAAAAGAGCGCGCACTACTACGAGATCCAGATCGACACGAAGAAGAACGCGCCGCAGATCGTCAAGGAAGTGACGGCGGACGTGGAGTGGGAGCACGGAACGAAGGTCGAGATTGACCTGGTCGGCTCGTACAACAAGGGGCGGCAGTCGGTCGATGAGTACATCGAGCTGACGGCCATCGCCAACCCGCATGCCCGGATCGTCTACCACCCGCCGGTGGGCGAGACGATCGAGTACGCCCGCGCGTCGGAGCAGCTTCCGCCGCAGACGGCCGAGGTGAAACCGCATCCCTACGGCGTCGAGCTGGGCGTACTGATCAAGATGCTGCACGAGACAAAGTCGCGCTGGCTCAGCGGGTTCCTGCAGAGCGAGTTCTGCCGCGTGGGGGCGAAGGTGGCGGAGGAGATCTGCGAGCGGGCGAAGCTCAGCCCGCGGGCGCAGCCGAAGCGGATCGCGCGGCACGAGGCGGAGACCCTGTACAAGGCGATTCAGGAAACGAAGATCATGGCGCCGCCGACGAACTGCCTGGCGCCGATCGGGGCGGAGAACATCCTGGCAGGGCTCCTGAAGGGCATCAGGGCCGAGTTCTATGCGGCGTCGACACGGGACCCGGCGGTGTACCGGGGTAATCCGTTTCAGATCGAGGTAGGGCTGGCGTACGGGGGGGATCTCGGGCCGGGCGCGGGCGATGAGGACGCCGGCGGCAATGGAAACGGCAGCGGGCGCAACGGCAACGGAGCGGGCCCGCCGACAGCACGGGTCATCCGAATCGCGAACCGGGTGCCGCTGCTCTATCAGCAGTCGGCCTGCTGCATGTTCAAGTCCGTTCTGGATACGGACTGGCGGCGGTACGGGATCCCGCAACCGGGCGGGGCGCTGCCGCAGGCGCCGATGGTGATCCTGGTTCACATGGCCAGCGTCTGGGTGCCGTTCACGTCGGAGTCAAAAGAGGCGATCGCCGATTACGACGAGATTCGCAAGGAGATCCGCCTGGCGATGCAGGATTGCGGGCGGAAACTGCAGGCCTATCTGAATCGGCGGAGGCGACAGCGCTACGAGGGTCAGCGGAGGAACATCTTCGAGCGGTACATCGGCGAGGTGGTGAACGCGTGCGCGACGATCAAGCGGATCAACCGCGAGCAGCTTGCGCGCAATCTCCTGATGATGGCGCGAAAGATCACGGCCCGGGCCGACGAGCAGCTCGACGAGCACGGCAAGCGGATCGAGGCGGGTGACAACGGGGACGGCGGCGAGTTCGGCGAGCACACGGTGGTGGTGGAGCGGCCTCGCGGACCGGCGCCGGAAGAGGGCCTGTTCAAGGACGACGAGGCGGCGACGAAGGCGGGGAAGGGCAACAGGCGTTGAGCGGCAAGCGAGCTGTGTCGAGAATCCGTGCTCGACACGGCGTTCTCGCGATTCTCATCGCCCGAGGCTTCGCGGGAAGGGATTCCCGCAGAGGAGGGTGCGAGAAAGGATTCCGGCACCAGCGGAGCCGACGTCAAGGAGCGCCAACTTACATGAAGACCGAAGTGATCGAGGTCAGCGACGAGCTGGGCATACGCCTTCCTGACGCGATTGTGGAGGCCTTCCGACTCGCGGCGGATGACGAGGTGAATGTGGTGTACAACGAGACTACGGGCTTGCTTGAGATGTGGTTTGAGCAGCCCGATCGAACGCACGAGGATGAGTAGGCGATGGTACGATCGAAGGCGGCATCCAGGCGTGACGGCAAGGCGACGGCCAGGAAGATCGAGGACCTCGCCGAGAGTGTGGTGCAGTTCGCGAAGAAGCGGATGGATCCCTACGTGGATATCCCGCTGCGGACGCTCTCCAACGTCCAGTTCAACCCGAAGAAGCAGATCATTGAGATGAAGTCCGGCAAGCTCCGGCGCAACTTCTTCGACATGAAGATGGCCAAGAGCTTCATGCAGACGCTCCTGATCGCTTCCGGCTGCAAGCAGCTCATCGACGAGGGCAAGACGAACAGCATCCGTGGTCTGTACTACATGACGAAGCACTCGATCCCGGGCACGAACGAGAAAACGTTCAACGACCAGGACGAGTCGGACCCGATCATCGAGGATCTCGAGGTCGCCCTTCAGTCGCTCCGGGAGGAACTGCACGTCTTCGCGAGCACGCGGGGGGCGCTGGTAGGGCCGCTGGTGTTTCGCGACTCCGGCGACACGATCGACGCCTCACGAATGGGCAGCGGCGGCTATGCGATTCCGTCGATCGTCGAGCCCGACGTGATCCAGTTCCGCAAGTGCGGGGCGAAGTTTGTCCTCCATGTCGAAAAAGGCACGATCTGGAACCGGTTCCGCGAGGATCGGTTCTGGGAGAAGCACCGGTGCATCCTCACGCACGGCGAGGGCCAGCCCGCCCGCGGCACGCGGCGGCTGCTGCACCGCTTCCGCAACGAGCTGAAGCTGCCGATCTACGTCCTGCTCGATAACGATCCGTGGGGGTACTACATCTACAGCGTTATCAAGCAGGGATCGATCAACCTGGCCTTCGAATCGCAGCGGATGGCCGTGCCGGACGCAAAGTTCATCGGCATCTCCAGCTTCGACTACGAGCGGTGCGGGTTGAGCGACGACGTGAAGATCGACCTGAGCGACACGGACATCAAGCGGGCCAAGCAGATCCTCGAGTATCCCTGGTTCGCGGGCAAGAAGCCGTGGGAGAAGGAGATCCGGAAGATGCTCCAGAACGGCTTCAAGATGGAGGTCGAGGCGATGATCAACAAACGCCTCACGTACCTCACGGAGGAGTACGTTCCGCAGCGGCTTCGCGAGCCGAAGCTGTGGCTTGATTGACAGGGCGTGGACGTTGCCGCGGCGCAGGGGAGCGGCGCATTCTTCTTCGGGTCGGAGCCCGGACGTGGCTTGTGGCGCGCGGACGCTATAATGGCACGGTGGACGGCGGGAGTCCGCCGGCGAGAATCCGCTTTTTGCAGCGAGCGCGAGCATGGACGAGCCCGTACGGCCGAAACTGCGACCGGTCGAGATCATTCCCACAGAAGACGAGGGCAGGCCGCTGCTGGCGCTGCACGATCCCGCGGGGCTTGCCCAGGGGATCATGACGGTCTCCGAGCCCGTGCTGTTTCTCCTCTCGCGGTTCGACGGGGAACACACGCTGCTCGAGATCCAGGTCGAGTTCCTCAAGGTGTTCGGGAAGACGGTGCGCCTGGAACAACTGGAGGATCTCGTCAAGCAACTGGATGAGAGTCACTTCCTGGAGGGGCCGCATTTCGAGGCGTACGTGGCCGGCCTGGTGGAGGCGTTCCGGGCGGCGCCCACCCGCCAGACGCAGCCGGACGCGGGCCTTGGGGTCGAGCTTCATCAGCTTCCGATCGCGTTGCGCGAGATCCTCAGCCAGGGCAACGCGGACGGCATGGCGGGAAACCTGGTGGGGCTGGTCGCGCCGCACCTCGATCTGCGACGGGGGCGGGCGTGCTACGCGGACGCGTACAAGCTGTTGAGCCGGGCGAACCAAGCCAAGCGCTTCGTCATCCTGGGAACGAACCACTTCGGCCGTTCTTCGTCGGTGACGGCGACGGGCAAGAGCTTCGAGACGCCGCTGGGCACCACGCCGGTCGATCGGTCCTTTCTGGAGAGGCTGAGTCGTCGCTGTGGCGCGGACCTCTGCGAGAATGAATTCGACCACAAGCGCGAGCACTCCGTGGAGATCCAGGTGTTGTTCCTGCAGTACCTGCTTGACGGCCAGCCCTTCACGATTGTGCCGGTGCTATGCCCGGACCCATGCGGGCCGACGGGCACGCGGCCGTATGACGGGCGGGGCGTGGACCTGCAGCGCTTTGCGGAGGCGCTCGGCGAGGAACTCCGGGAGGATCCCACGCCGACCTGTGTGATTGCGGGCGCCGACCTGTCCCACGTCGGGCGGCGATTCGGCGACGACCGGGATCTGGATGAGCCTTTCCTGCGGGAGGTGGAAGTGCACGACCGCCGGGTGCTTCGGCACATCGAGGCGAAAGAGGCGGAGGCGTTCCGCCAGGCCGTGGCGGCGGGGGAGAACCCCACACATATTTGCAGTGCGGGCTGCCTCTTCACGCTGATGGTTGCGCTATGCCGAGCGCACGATGCGGCGAGGCTCTCCGGCCGCCTGCTTCGGTATCATCAGGCCGTGGATGCCGAGTTGGATACGGGCGTGACGTGCGCGGCGATGGCGTTTACGGTGGAGACCTGACCGCAAGAGAGCGGGGCGGCGACGAAAGGCGGGTGTTTTTGTCCGGCCCCTGGCGGGCCGGTTCCTCCTGACGGTATGTCGGGCATTGCGGTTTTCTTCGCGCGCGAGGATTGTGCGTTTCCCGAAGTACGATGTCCTTTGAGGAACTGGTTTCGGGCCGACGACGGGGGGCGGGGGCCGCGTTGCTTCGGGCGGTGTTGGCAACGGCGTCACCGGGGTATGCGCTGGGCATCCGGTTGCGCAACCGCTGGTACGATACGGGGTGGCCGGTGCGACGACTGTCCGTGCCGGTGATATCCGTAGGAAACATCACGGTGGGGGGGACGGGTAAGACGCCCCTGGCACTCTGGCTCTGTCGTCATCTGCTCGGGCGCGGACTCCGGCCGGCCGTGGTGAGCCGGGGTTACAAGGCGACCCGTGGCGCACTGCCCGACGAGGCGGCAATGCTGACGCGAGGTTGTCCGGAGGCTGTGACGGTGGCGGACCCGGATCGGCGGCGGGGGGCCGCGCGGGCGGTCGACGAATGCGGTGCGGACGTGGTGGTTCTCGATGACGGATTTCAGCACCGGCGGCTGGGACGCGATCTGGATATCGTGCTGATCGATGCAACGTGTCCGTTCGGCTACGGGCGGCTGCTGCCGCGAGGACTTCTGCGCGAGCCGCTTTCGTCGCTGCGGCGGGCGGCTCTGGCGGTGATTACGCGGGCGGACCAGATCCCCGCCGGCGAACTCGCGGCGCTGGTCCGGCGGGTCGGCGAGTTGTCGGCCGGCCGGCCGGTGGTTCGTTCCGTACACCGCCCCGCCGGGTTCGCGGATCTTTCCGGCACGCCGGCCGAGGCGCCGAACGCGTCGTGCCGCGCGGTCCTGTTCGCCGGGATCGCGCGGCCGGCGGCATTCGCGCGGCCGGTCCGGGGTATGGGTCTCCCTCCGGTCGGGGCGCGCTGGTATCCGGATCACCATGCGTACGGCGTGTGCGATATTGCGGAGCTGGGCGCACTGGCGCGGAGCAGCCGGGCCGACGTACTTCTCACGACGGAGAAGGATGCCGTGAAGCTGCCGAAGCTTGAAGGGTTGTGGCCGTGTCCCGTGCGGGCGTTGCGGATCGATATCGATTTCCTCGAGGAGGACGGTAGAATCGTGGCCGCAGCGGTGGATGGTGTCGTTCGTTCCGTCGAGGCACGCTATGCCCGAGAAGAATCCGGCGCCGGTTGATCTGAGAGGTCTGCGGCTGCGGTCCGTGCGCGAGCGACCGCATCTCGTGGAGGTTTCCAGGTTTGCGAAGCTTCCCGGCCCGGGGGCGAGCGCGGCGGAGTGGATTGATTCGCTGCCGGATTTTCTCGGGGCGTCGCGCCTGCGGGAGGCGGCGGCGGCGATTGTGTCGGCAACGCAGGCCGGACGCGAGGTAGTGTTTGCGTTCGGGGCGCACGTGATCAAGGTCGGGTGCGGACCGGTGGTGGTCGATCTGGTCCGGCGGGGGGTCGTGACGGCGCTCGCGTGCAACGGGGCGACGGCCATTCACGACGTTGAGGTGGCCATGTCGGGGGCGACGAGCGAGGACGTTGGCGAGTCGATCCGCGACGGGAGCTTCGGGATGGTGCGGGAGACGATGGCCTTCTTTGCCGAGGCGGCGCGGCGGGGGGCGTCGG
>CAZMVY010000080.1:7236-18388 GCA_964569765.1 uncultured Planctomycetales bacterium | reverse complement strand
CCCGCAACCACCGGATCGACAGTCCGGTACTCTAACCAATTGAGCTACGGCCCCGAGTGCGATCTGACACTCAGCCTCGCGTATCAGAATGTCAACACGGGCAGTATAGCAGGGCTTCCGGGCGTGTCAAGCGCCGGGTTGACGCCCCGGCCTCGCGGCCCTAGCATACCCCGCTCGGCACGCATCCGGCGACGACAGCGATGAGGATCAAGATCTGCGGCATAACGAACCGCGAGGACGCGATCATGGTCGCCGAGGCCGGCGCGGACGCAATCGGCTTGAACTTCGTCGGCGGGCCGCGACGGATCGACCTGGCACAGGCGGAGGCCATCCTGAGCGTGTTGCCGCCGTTCGTCGTGCCGGTCGCCCTGGTGACGTTGAGCGGCCCGGCGGCCGGCGAGATCAACGAGCAGGTGGCGGAACTGCTGGCGACCCGCTGGATCTCGTGCGTGCAGGTGTACGGCGAGGTGACGGGCAAGGCCATTGCGCGGCTTGTGTGGGAGGGGTACCGGCCGATTGTACCGGTTCCGGTTCGGGATGTGTGTTTCGCCGCGGCAAGGCCGGTGTGCGTCGGACCGGCGGGAGAGAGGGGTGCGGCGGCCGTGCTGCTTGATACCCATGAAGCGGACAAGCTGGGCGGCACGGGGCGCACGTTCGTGTGGTCGTGGGTGGCGCAGGCCCGGGCGCTGGGGCAACTGCAGGGTTGGCCGCCGATCATCCTGGCGGGGGGGTTGACGCCCGACAACGTGGCGCAGGCGATTCGAGAGGCGGCGCCCTATGCGGTGGACGTCTCCAGCGGAGTGGAGTCGGCCCCCGGACGCAAGGATCCCGAGAAGGTGCGGCGGTTCGTCGAAGAAGCCAGAAGGGCACGAAGCGACGCCGGGACATAGCGACGAGGGCATCTCGGGCCGAGCATTGTCCGGCGTCCGTCGTCAGCGGCAGACGGCGGGCCGCGAACGGCAACTTCCGTCCAACCGGACCGGGCGGACGAACGGACGCGATGGCGCGCCGCCCTCAGCATGGAATGACGGATCCAGAGAGTAACGGACCTCGGAGCAATCAATGAAATACGACGTGACCGACATAAAGCTGGCCGCCAGGGGAAAGAAGCGGATCCTGTGGGCCGACGGGGACATGCCCGTGCTGCGGCTCGTACGCGAGCGATTTGCAAAGGAGAAGCCGTTGCGGGGCGTGCGGATGAGCGCGTGCCTGCACATCACGGCGGAAACTGCGAATCTGGCGCGGACCTTGCAGGCCGGGGGGGCGAGTCTGGTGCTGTGCGCGTCGAATCCGCTGAGCACCCAGGATGACGTGGCCGCCAGCCTGACGAAAGACTTCGGCATTCCCGTCTTCGCGCGGCGAGGGGAGAATGTCGCGACGTTCTACCGGCATCTGAACGCGGCGGTCGACCACCGCCCGAACATTACGATGGACGACGGAGCCGATCTGGTTCACCTGCTTCACACGGCGAGGAAGAAGGAGGCGGGCAACATCGTCGCGTCGATGGAAGAGACGACGACGGGCGTCATCCGGCTGCGGGCCATGCAGGCGCAGGGGACGCTGATGTTCCCCGTGATCGCCGTGAACGATGCGAATACGAAGCACCTGTTCGACAACCGCTACGGGACCGGGCAGAGCACGCTCGACGGCGTGATTCGCGCGACGGACGTGCTGATGGCCGGCCGTAAAGTCGTCGTGGCCGGGTACGGCTGGTGCGGCCGCGGTGTTTCGACGCGGGCCCGCGGGATGGGCGCGCTCGTGACGGTCACGGAGGTGGACCCGCTCAAGGCGCTCGAGGCGGTCATGGACGGGTTCGACGTGCGGCCGATGGCCGAGGCGGCCGCGTTCGGCGACCTGTTCATCACAGTCACGGGCGACAAGCACGTCATTCGGAAAGAGCACTTCGCCAGGATGAAGGACGGCGCTACAGTGTGCAACAGCGGGCACTTCGACGTCGAAATCGACATTCCGGCGCTGACAAAGATGTCGAAGAAAATCAACAAGGACGTTCGGCACTGCGTGGACGAGTACGTGATGAAGGACGGGCGGCGGATCTACCTTCTGGCGGAAGGCCGACTGGTGAATCTCAGCGCGGCGGAGGGGCACCCGGCCAGCGTGATGGACATGAGCTTTGCGACACAGGCCCTGAGCACCGAGTTTGCGGTGAAGAACAAGGGGCGCCTGGCCGTGGCGGTGCACAACGTGCCGAAGGAGATCGACGCGTGGGTCGCGCGGCTGAAGCTTCAGAGCATGGGCATTCGGATCGACAGGCTTACGGCGGAGCAAAAGCAGTACCTGGCGTCCTCGGGCGAGGGGACGTAAGGGCGGCGCACGTGCGGTCTGCGATGCGGGCCGCGCTGTTCAGGCGAAGAGGCTCGCGGCCGCGAGTCGCGCCCGGTTTCCACGCCGGCAGGATCGTCCAAGAGCCTGGGAGGGGATGGCATCGACGTCCGAAAACGGCGCGACCGACAACCCGGAACGGCCCGGCAGGGCCGTCGGTTTCGTCGGTCGCTTGGCTTCCGGGACACGGCGGGGGGCTTACGCGTCCGTCCGGTCGTTCCGACTCGCCGCTCAGGCATGCCGAACGTGCTTGTGCGCTTTGATGCCGCGCGCATGCGACGCCAGCTTCTTGCCGTCCGCGCTCGTGCGAGCCCGGGTGTGCCTGTTCGCCTTGGCGTGTTTGTTTGCCTTCCCGGCGTGCTTGTGGGAGCGCTTTGCCTGTTTGTGCGTCTTCCCGCACGTCTTCGCCGCATGGGTTTTCGGGGCGGCAAAGGCGGGTGTGCCGCTGACGAGCCCCGTCGAGAGCCCCAGCGCGGCGGCCAAGGCGACGGACAACCACTTCGTGATCCTTGGCAGGTGCATGTGATAACCTCCTGTCTGTCAATGCACCGTTTGGTGCGGGAGAGCTTCGTTTCGCGGCGGGATACTCGTCCTTGCGTACCAAGGAGAGACTACGCCGTCCTCCTTGACGCGCGAGACGCCTTCGCCGCAGCAGACCCTGCACCAAAGGACATCAGAACCAGTCTACCCCCGGCTGCCGCCGGATGCAAGCCCGTTACGGATAGAGAAGGTATGCGGCGCGCGTTTTCCGGAACGCTTCCAGATCACCCTGCCAGACCCGGGGAACCGCCGCGGGGTCTTTCGCTTCCCGAATGGCCTTCATCGCGGCGGCGTTCGCGAGCAGATTGTTCACCTTCGCGAAGTCGAACTTCTCCCCGAAGAGCGTGCGGAGATGCCACACGATCGTGATGCCCGTGAGCACCGGGTCCACGGCGTCGCGGTTGGTGACCAGCACGTGGACGCCGCCGCACTTCTGCTCGCCGAACTTGCTGCCCCGGGCCGGCGTGAACTCGATCGGGATGAACCGCACGCCCGGCAAGTTCGCCTCGTTCAGGGCGGCGGCCAGCCGGCGGCCCTCCACCCACGGGGCGCCGAACGTCTCAAACGGCTGATCCGTGCCGCGGCCGACCGACATGTTTGTCGCCTCGATCAGGCATACGCCGGGATACAGCAGGGCTTGGTTGAGGTTCCGCATGTTCGGCGACGGGTTGATCCAGAGCAGGCCGGTCTGGTCGTACCACATGTCGCGGGTCCAGTTCTCCATGCGGATCACAGTGAGGTCCGCGCCGATCTTCAGCTCCGCGTTCCACATCGTGGCAAGTTCGCCCATCGTCATCCCGTGGGCGACGGGCATCTGCGCGAACGCGGTGAACCCGAGCCGGTCGGCGTCGGCGATCGGACCGCCGACATACAGTCCACGGATCGGATTCGGCCGGTCGAGCACGACGTAGCGGATTCCGTGCCGGGCCGCGGCCTTCATGCAGTTTCCCATCGTCGTTTCGTACGTGTAGAAGCGGGCGCCCACGTCCTGAATATCGAAGACCAGCGTATCGACGCCCTTGAGCATCTCTTCGGTGGGGGTGTTCGTCTTGCCGTACAGGCTGTAGATCGTCAGGCCGGTGGCGGGGTCTTTCTCGTCCTGGACTTTTTCGTCGAGGATTCCGCGGAAGCCGTGCTCCGGCGCAAAGAGCGCGACAAGCTTCACGTTCGGTGCCTTGGCGAGCAGGTCCACGATGAACTGCCCGTCACGGCTCCTGGCCGTGTGGTTCGTGATGACGCCGACATTCCGACCGGCCAGTTGCCGGAATCCGTCCCGAACGAGCACATCAAGCCCTGTCAGGACTTGTGCGTTCTTCGCGGCGGCGATGGGAGAGTGCATGGGGTCTGCCTTTCGGACGGCCGTCCCTCCTTGTCCCCCCCCGGGCAGGGGGGAACCCGTGGCGGCGGCCAGTCGGTCCGCTTCGGCCGGGTAGACCGCCGACGCGGCGACGGTGCCGATCCTGCGCCGGAGGGCGATCACATTGCCTTTGCCGTTCGGGTGGACGGAGTTCGTCAGGATAATCACGTACATCTTCGATGCCGGGTCGATCCACAGGCTTGTTCCGGTGAAGCCGGTGTGTCCGAATGACCGGCCGGGCGGGAACAACTCGCCGCGCGGCGAACTGTAGCCCGTCAGGATGTCGAAGCCGAGCCCGCGGAGGCGGTTTTCCGCGCCGACCGCTCGCGGGCGGGTCATCTCGGCGACCATCCTGGCGGAAAGGATCCGGGTGCCGTCGATCTCGCCGCCGTTAAGGATCATCCGGCACCAGCGGGCTACATCGTCGGCCGTGCTGAATAGCCCGGCGTGGCCGGCGACGCCGCCGAGGGCGTACGCCCGCGGGTCGTGCACCTCGCCGACGATCCACGTGCCGTTACGCTTCTCCGTAGGGGCGCACCTGGCCTGCCAGGAGTGCGGAGGCCTGAAAGTCGTCATCCTCATGCCGGCCGGCACGAAGATTTCCCTGCGGGCAAACTCGTCGAGGGGCATACCGGCGACGCGGCTGACAAGCTCGCCGAGCACGATGTAGTTCAGGTCGCTGTAGGCGAACGTACCAGGCGGCCCGTTCAGGCCGAGACCGTAAATCTTCTTGATCGCCTCTTCGGGACCGTCCGCATAGTCCTTCAGCGAGTTGTCCGGGATAAGCCCGCTCGCGTGGGTGAGCAACTGCTCGACGGTGATTTCGTCCTTGCCGTTTGCTGCGAACTCCGGGATGTACTTCGCGACGGGGTCGGACAGGGCGACCCTGCCCCGGTCGATCAGGATGGCCACGCTTGTGGCTGTTGCGATGATCTTCGTGCACGAAGCCATATCGAAGATCGTCTGAACGGTCATCTCCTCCCGATCCGGCTCGACCCGGCGGTTGCCGTAAGCCTTTCGCCAGAGGATCTTGTCGCCGAGGCCGACCAGCACGACGCCCCCCGGGCATTGTCCGTCCCGGATTGCCTCGTCCATCAGATCGTCGATGCGGGTCAGACGCGAGAGCTCCAGCCGGTCCAGTCGGGGTGTGGCCGGGTGCGCTGGGGCGGATTGGGCGGTCTGGGCCGGCGCCCGGACGCCGTGGGCGGCGATCGTCAGCAGGATCGCCACTGCGACAGGCGGGCGTCGGTCTCGGACGAGGAGACGGCGTGGATTGGTGTTCATGGGCGAAATTGTAATCACGGGGGGGCCCGGCCGCCACTTCCTGGGGTCGGGCTCGCCCGGTGCGTCCGGCGATGCGTCTGCGATGACTTCAAGGCCCGCACCGAGTACCATGATGCCGATCCGGGGGGCCGGATGCGCGCGGCGCGAGTCGTTCGCTGGAGGAGCCGGAAATGGCCGACGTATTGAGCTGGCTGGGGGCGCATCCGTACTTCTGGCCTCTGTTCATCTTTTGCGCACGGGTTACGGATGTCTCCATCGGCACGATGCGGACGATCTTCGTTGTGCGGGGCTACCGGCTGATTGCGGCCGTGCTCGGGTTCTTCGAGGTTACGGTCTGGCTCATGGCGGTCTCAAGCGTGATCGGCAACCTGCACCGCTGGCCGAACATCGTGGCGTACGGCCTGGGTTTCGCGACGGGCAACGCCGTGGGAATGTGGCTGGAGCAGAAAGTGGCCCTGGGGATGCAGACGGTCCGGATTATCTCTCACACCCACGCGGCGGCCGTCGCCGAAGCCCTTCGGTTTGCCGGGTTCGGTGTGACGGTCGTTCGCGGGTACGGGCGGGACGGAGACGTCTGCATTTCGTTTGTCGTGGTGCCGCGAAAAGAGGTTCCGGTGGTGATCAAAGTCGCCGAGCAGATCGATCCAGACGTGTTTGTTACCGTGGAGGACGCCCGATCGACGACTTTTCGCGATTACCGGACGGCCGTGCCGGCGACCGGGTGGCGCGCCATAATGAAGCGGAAATGACGCCCGGTTGACAGCGCGGAGCACCGCCGATACGGTTCAGGCTCCGGTTGCGGTCCCGGCGGGGAAGGGTTGCCCGCGGGCGGACCAGGCCGGCCCCGCACGATGGAGTGGTTCATGATCGACTTGCGAAGATCGGCTCTGGCCCTGTGCAGCGCGTTCGTATTCGCCCCGCTCGCGGTGGCCCAGGCGCCGGCCCCGGCGAAGGACCTGGCGGCCGTCCGCACTCGCACCCCCACGGACGCAGACCGGCGCACGATCGCACAGTGGATCAGCGAGCGGATCGAGGCGGCGATGAAGCCGTCGGCGGACCTGGCGGCGTTCCGCGGGGCCTTCCTGTCCGAGTTTCGTGCCTCGGGCGCGACCGAACCGTTCAAGCAAGCGCTCGCCGACCTTTCCGCGGAGGCGTGCGCCAAGCTCGTCGGCGATCCGGCCAACAGCCAAGGCCCCGGTGCGCTGGTATGCGGGATGTTGCTGGGCGTCCTTACAGACATGGGCCGGCCGAGCGCGCTGCCGGTCGCGCTGGAAGGGCTCAAGAGCAAGGCCGGTCTTGTGCGTGAGCGCGCGGCGACATGCCTGTTGCGTATACGCGAGCGGATACCGGCGGCGGACATGCAGCGGGCGTTCGATGCGCTCGCGGCTGCGGCGGGCAAGGAGTTGAACGGCGTGGTTCTTTGCGCCATGTACAAGGCGCTCTATGCCTGCGGAAAGCCCGAGGATGCCACGAAGGCCGTAGTCGCCGCGCTCGGCGCCCGGGTCGCGGCGTATCAGAAACGCGATCTTCGCGGCTGCGTCGGAGACATTACGGCGGACGAGCTGCTTGCCGAGACCTTTACCGCGCGCCGTGCCCAGATTCCCGCTGAGACACTCCGGCTCGCCGTGCGCCGGCTGGCCGAACTGTTGACCGTGGCGGTGTTGAACTACAAGGACCTTTCCGCCGTCGCGGGAGGCGCGCGCGAGGAATCCAGGGCGGATCTCCAGCGGCTCGCGCTGCTCATCGACGCGACGGAGCGGGCTTTGGCGAAGGCGACGAACACGGATCCCCAGAAGCAATCGGTTGCCGAGCAGATGAAGGGGCCCGAGAGCGGTCGTCTGGAGCGGATGCAGGCCGCGCTGGATCGCTGGATCGGGACGCCGCAGAAGCCCGGCGTGCTGAGCGAGGCGTTCAACGTGCCCGCGGGGTTGCCGGATATCAGACTCACGGCGACCGCGGCCGGTTCGCCGAGCACCCGACGAGCTGCGGCGCCGGCGGCCCAGTCATGAAGCGGCGGTCGGTGGTGCCGGGCAACGGCGCAGTGTTCAGGAGCCGCGGGACACTCGGCGATTGCCCGTGCGTTCGCAGACGAGGATCAGGTCGGGGCTGCGGGCGGCGGCATATGATTCACCCGCGTAGCTGCCGAGCCGCTTGAGGATGCGGAAGCCGGCTGCGCGGAGCCACCGGCAGAGCGGCGCGGCTTCGATCGGGTAGAGGCGTCCGCGGAAGACTTCCTGCTTCCATACCCCGGCCTCCTTCCAGAGCGTGACGCCCGTCAGGGTTGCCTGGCGGCCGGATGCGTGAAACACCTTGAAGGACACGTAGTCGCGTCCGCGGATGCGCAGCACGTGCGGTCCCCGGACGTACCCGCCGCGCCGAAGTTCGGGAAGCATCCGGGCGAAGTTGATCACCTGGATGAGCAAATGTCCGCCGGGTCGCAACAGGCGGGCGAAGCTTCCGATCGCTGATCGGATACCCGGCCCGGACCCGGCCAGCGGCAGCGAGTTCCCGATGCACAGGACGCCGTCGAATGGTCCGCCCGCCTTTGCCGGAAGTTCTGCGAAGGATGCATGCACGAGGCGAACACGCACACACTGCTCTCGGGCGACACGCCGCGCGTATCGTACCATATCCATGCTTGCATCCGCGGCCGTCACGCGATATCCGCGCTCCGCGAGGGCGGCGGCGTGGCGCCCGGAGCCGCAACCGGCATCAAGCAGGCCCAGTTGTCCCGGCGGTCCGAAGACCTGCACGAGAAAGGGAATCTCACGGCTGAGGCGGGCCGTCCAGTTGATCTGTCGGTCGTAGCATTCCGCGGAGGCGGGAAATGTGCGTGCGCTGCGGTTGCTCATGGCGTTTCACTCACACTTCGGCGGGCGGTTCGGCCCGTTGAAACACGTCTGGAAGATCGCAAAGTCCGCGAGGTCCACATCCGTATCCCGGTCGAGATCGGCCACCTCGCAACCCATGAGGCGCGGCGCGCGGTTGGGACCGTTGAAACAGCACTGGAGGAAGAAGAAGTCGGAAAGATCCACGTCGTTGTCGCGATCGAGGTCGCCGGGGACGGGCGGCACGCCGGGTATGGCGCTGACCGGCGGCGAGTCGGTGCTCTCGCCGCCATAGTTGAATGCGGAGACGACGTAGTAGTAGCGCGTGCCGTTGGTCAGAGCCGTGTCCAGGTACGTCGTGGCGGCTACGCCGGGTGCGACGAGGCCATACGGTCCGCCGCTTGCCGTGGCGCGTTTCACGTTGTAGCCGCTCGCGCCGCTCACGGCATTCCAGGAGAGTGCTACCGTCCGGTCGCCCGGTGAGGCGGTCAGCCCCGTCGGTGGCGACGGGGGAGCGGTCGGCATGGCGGCAACCTCGTTTGAGTTCGGGCTTTCCCCGGCCGTGTTGCACGCGGTCACCACGTAGTAGTACGCCGTGCCGTTGAGGGCCGTTGTGTCGGTCCAAGTGGTCGCCGTCAGGTTGGCAGCGATCGTGGCATAGGGGCCGCCCCCGGTCGTGCCCCGTTTCAGGTTGTAGCGGAGCGCGCCGGCCGGCGCAATCCAGTTGAGCACCACCCGCCCATTGCCCGGCGTGGCGGTGAGCCCGGTTGGCGGGCGCGGCGGGAGCGGTTGCACCTCGATCCCGCTCGACTTGGGGTTGTCGGCGGAACCGGCGGAGAACTGGATGATGATCTGACCACTGCTGTCGGCGTCCGCCTGGAATGAACGGATCACGCCTTTGTTTGCAGCGCCTGCGGCCGCGACGATGTCGAACTCGCTGAGGACGGGCGTGCCGTTGATGGCCACGTTGAACCTGCGCTGGCCGGCGCTGGTGAAGTAGATCTCGGCGAAGTGGAGCCGGACGCTGTGAGGCGCACCGGCGACGAGGCCGGGGAACGTGTACGTGAACGACGGGCCCCAGCGTTCGCTGCGATAGACGGCCTCCGGCGCCGGATCGGTCAGGCCGCCGAGGTTGATCGCGGCGGCCGTCGAATAGGTGTTTCCACCGACGTAGCACGCGTCGGGGGCGAACGATCCGGCGAGGGCGCCGCCGGAGTTGACGGCGTAGGCGCCGGTGAGCGTTGCGCCGGCTTGGGTGGAGTTGGCGCTTTCGCCGGCCGCGTTGACGGCAGAGACGACGTAGTAATAGGTAGCTCCGGTGGTCAACGCCGTATCCGCGTAACTGTTGGCGGTCGGGCTTGCGATCGTGACATACGGCCCGCCGTTCGTGGCGGACCGCTTGACGTTGTAGCTGTTGGCGTCGGCGCTGGGCGACCAGTTGAGGTGGACCGATGTGGGTCCGAAGGCGAGGGCGGTGAGGCCGGTGGGCGGCGCCGGCGGACCCGGCGGCGGCGTTGTCGCCAGGTGGTTGGCCAGCCAGGGCGCGACCGGCTCCAGGTCAAACGAGAACCAGTTCTGCGTATCGCCGCTTTGAAAGAGCGTGCATCCGATTACGTACGGGTCCTGCATCAGTTGCTGGTCGAACCAGGCGAGCCAGTCCTGATACCGCGCGGCGTCATACGCTTTCCAGCCCGGCCCGCCGGGGGCCGTCTGGCTGTCGACGCCGCCCTCGTTCAGGATGAGCGGCAGGTCGCTCAGGTCGGGGTAGGACTGCGCGAAGTAGCTGTAGTACTGGCGGTAGCGGAGCGAATACCAGATCTCGACGCCCACGTCCTTCGTGTAGAGCAGCGTGTAGCTGTGATACGACCAGCCGCCGCCGTAGCTCTTGCAGAGCCGCAGGGCCGGAACGATCGTGTCGAGCACCTGGTGAATGTAGTTCATGTCGCCCGGCGGATTGCCGACGGCGATGCTGAACGCGCATGGCTTGAAGCCGGCGTTGCCGATCAGGGGGGCAAGCGTCAGCCAGAACGAGTTGAACCACTGCGCTTCCTGAATCGAGGCCCACGTCGGTGTGCTGTCGCCTTCGTTGGGACCTTCGACGTAGTCGATGAGCGCCCGGTCCGACGCCGAGAGCGCGTTGATGGCTGGCGCCAGCACGGTGTTCCAGAAGTCCTGCGCGCTGGCGGCCGGGTCGTTTGCGAGCGTGTAGCGGCGGCTGGTGTAGATGCGGAGGACCAGCTTGCCGTCAGGCGTGCCGCTCTTGAAGTCACGGGCGGCGGCGAGCATCGACGCGTGCGTGTCCAGGATCTTCAGCACGCGCGGGTGCGCGGCGACGATCTGCTGCGCCCCGCTCGTATACTGCATGATCAGGTGCGCGCTGAGGCGGCTGTAGCTCGGGGCCGCCGCCTTCGCCTGCGGCGCTGGAGCGAGCAGGCCCGCCGCGACGAGGCAGGGTACGAGCACCCTCGTGAAAGCGCTTCTCGTCGAGAGCGGCGCTGTGAGATAAGACGAAGCCCGGCCTTCCTGTTTCATTCCGCCCCCCTGATCGCCGTGCCGGCCTCCTCTCAAGACAGTATCAAATGCGGCCGACCGGAACAACCCCGGCGCCGCTTCGCTGTGAGCCGTGGCCGGCGCGCGGCGGACGGTGGCTTTCGCAGGGGCGATCTCGGCACCGGCCGGCGCACCGTGCCCGGTGTAACGCACGTGCAGGCCCGGGGCGCGCTGGACGTGCGCTATGCCCGGCCAGATGCCCCTGGTACCTGGGAGCCGCTGCAGGTCATCGCCGTGCCCGAGCCCGACGACC
>CAZMVY010000080.1:0-7226 GCA_964569765.1 uncultured Planctomycetales bacterium | reverse complement strand
CAGGAGGCTTGCGGAGGCCGGCATTCCGAAAGACGAAGACGGCTTGCGGAAGGGTCCGCCGTCTGAGACTCTTCCTACCTGGCGCTGAACCGATAGACTGTGGTCGTCCTGTAGGTCTCACCGGGCCGCAGGATCGTCGACGGGAACTGCGGGTGGTTCGGCGAATCCGGGTAATGCTCCGTCTCGAGGCAGAAGCCGTAGCGGAACTTGTAGACCTTGCCACCCTTGCCGACGTTGCTGCCGTCGAGGAAGTTGCCGCAGTAGAACTGGATCGCCGGCTCCGTTGTCAGCACTTCCATGACGCGCCCGGTCTTCGGTTCGTAGACCCGGGCGGCCAGGGACATCTCGGCGTCCTTCTTGTTCAGCACCCAGCAGTGGTCGTAGCCCTTGCCGAGCTTGAGCTGCTCAAAGTTCTCGTTGACCCGCGCGCCAATGGCCGTGGGCTTCGTGAAGTCCATCGGGGTGCCCTTGACCGGCTCCAGCTTGCCCGTCGGGATCAGGGTCGAATCGACCGGCAGGAAGCGGTCCGCGTTGAGCATCAGCTCATGTCCCAGGATGTCGCCGCTGCCCTGGCCGGCAAGATTGAAATAGCTGTGATTGGTCAGGTTCACCGGCGTCGCCTTGTCCGTCGTCGCCTGATATTCGATCTTGAGTTCGTTGTCGTTCGTCAGCGAGTAGCGGACCGTGCACTGGAGATTGCCCGGATAGCCCTCCTCGCCGTCCCTGCTGAGGTACGTCAGCTTGAGCCCGACGGCGTCGTTGCCCTGAAAAGGCGTGGCATCCCAGACGACCTTGTCGAAGCCCTTCAGCCCGCCGTGCAGGTGGTTGCCCATGTTGTTCGTGGCGAGCTTGTACTCGACGCCGTCGAGTGTGAACCGGCCCTTGGCGATGCGGTTGCCGTAGCGGCCGATGAGGGCGCCGAAATACGGCGTATCCTTGATATAGTCGGCGAGCTGGTCGTACCCGAGGACGACGTCCGCCAGCTTGCCGTGGCGATCGGGCGCGTAAAACCGCACGATGATGCCGCCGTAGTTCGTGATGTCGGCCGACATGCCGTTGGCGTTCGTCAGCGTATAAAGATCGACGTCCACGCCGTCTTTCGTCGTACCGAATGGTTTCTTCTGGATGCTCATTTCGCACCTGCGTGTCCGCATCATCGTTTCCTCGCGCACGTCCATCGTGCTCGCGCACGAGCAGAGCAGAACCGATGCTAATGTGAATGCCGAGACCCAACCGGCACCCTGCCACGTTTTCATCGTATCATCTCCTTGAGTCTCGCGGCGTCAGCATCGACCCGACGACCAAGCCGCCGCAATGTGCGGGATTCTACCATTCGAGCATGCCCCCGCAAGGTGGTCCCGGGCGGATTTCGGTTGCCCCGCGGGGGTGCGACGTGTACGATATGAGTGACGAGGGGATGTGGGAGGACAGGTCATGAGCGAGACTCTGGCACCGAACGTGATCCGACTCAACTACCGCGATTACTGCGCGTTGCCGGAGGATGGGCGGCGCTATGAAATCCTCGACGGAGACCTCTTCATGAGCCCGGGACCGGGAGTCAATCACCAGCGGATACTGATGCGACTCGCCAGGATTCTCGCCGATCACGTGGACGCCGCCGGATTGGGCGAGGTTTTCATCGCGCCGCTCGATATCCTACTCGGCGAGCACGACATCGTGCAGCCCGATATCGTCTTCGTGGCTACGGCGAACCAGGTAGTCGTTACGGAGAAGCACATCCGGGGTGTTCCTGATCTGCTGGTTGAGATCACCTCGCCGTCCCGCCCGGAACTCGACACGCGTGACAAGCGCGTCGTCTACGCCCGATGCGGCGTGCCCTGCTATTGGATTGTGGATCCGTCGGAGCGCCGGGTCAGCGAGCTCAAACTCGCAGGTGGGGGGTATGTTGCCGCCAGCGAACCTGCCGGTGACACGATATTCCGGCCGGCGTTGTTCCCGGGGTTGGCCGTCGACCTGAGCCGGTTGTGGGTGCAATAGTCGTTCTACAAAGGATGCCGTTGCGTGGCAACGGCCCGAAAGAAGCATTCGAAGGTGCGAATAGCCCGGCTCACAAAGCTGAAGGACGCGGACCGCAGCTTCGACATCGAGTTCTGGCGTCACGTAGGCGTGGAGGGGCGCTTCGCGGCCGCGTGGCAGATGGTGAGGGAGGTTTCACTCATCCGAGGCGGCGATGGGCACCAGCCCCGACTTCAGAGATTCGTTGCGAAGCTTGTCCGACGCCGTCGTCCGTTACGTAATCGTCGGCGCGTATGCGGTGATCTACCACACTGAACCGCGTTATACGAAGGACCTGGACATCCGGGTCGAGTCCGGCGAAGCCAACGCAGCGCGGGTGAACCACGTGATCGCGGACGGTTTCAGCGTCCACACCGGCCGCCGGATGCGGTCGGCACTGCTGGAGATGCCTGCATCCGGCTGCACTTCCTGCCGCCGTATTCGCCGGGGTTGAACCCGATCGGGCGGAAATGGCCGGACTTTCATGCGGAGGTCACACGAAACCATGGGTTCGCCACCCTCGACGAGCTGATGTGCGAAGTCGAACGCCATCGGGGTCACTGCAGCCGACGCCGTTCCCGCCCGTCCGTTTGGGGTGTCGCATGATCCGGAAAGGCGATTCAGGGGCGGCCGGGCAGGCAGGGATAATTGGGCGCTCTTCCCTTGTGCATCCCGCTTGTGTATACTGGAAGGCGTCTATAGTTCCATCCGAGCTCCAAGCGCGATCACTTTGTCTCGGGGATGCCGGGTGCCGTCCGGAAAACACAGTTCCGGCAGGGTCCGGCACGCCGTGCGAAAGGGAATGCTGAAGTCGTGTCTACGCAGGAAGTTGTCGGTACGCTGGAAATCACCGAGCGGGGCGAAGGGTTTCTTCGGTCGGCCGAGCGCAACTATGCCGTTCAGGCAGCCGACCCGTTGGTCGGTCGGGATGTGATCGGCCGCTACGGCCTACGCGGAGGCGAAAAGGTCGTCGCCGTCGTCGGGCCGCGGAAGATGCACGGCCGGGCGCAGGTGGCGGAGATCTGCTCGATCAATGACCTTGAGCCGGGCGCATACGGCGAGTTGAAGCCCTTCGGCGAGCTGACGGTGGTCGATCCGCACGAGCGAATCCGCTTCGAGACTCCCGGGGGGCCGACGACGATGCGGGTGATCGATCTGATGACGCCCATCGGCAAGGGCCAGCGGGGGCTGATCGCGGCGCCGCCGCGGACGGGAAAGACGATCCTGCTGCAGCAGATGGCGGCGGGGATCGCGGCGAATCACCCCGAGATCTACATGATGGTGCTGCTGATCGACGAGCGTCCGGAGGAAGTGACGCACATGCGGCGGACGGTTCACGGCGAAACCGTCGCATCAAGTAACGACAGGGATGTGCTGAACCACGTGCGGATCGCGCGGCTGATGATCGAGAAGGCCAAGCGGATGGTCGAGTGCGGCACGGATGTGCTGATCCTGCTCGATTCGCTTACGCGGCTCGGGCGGGCGTTCAACGCCTTCGTGGGCTCGAGCGGGCGGACGATGACGGGCGGGCTGGACATCCGGGCGATGCAGGAGCCCAAGGCGATGTTCGGCGCGGCGCGGAAGATCGAGAACGGCGGGTCGCTGACGATCATGGCGACGGCCCTGATTGACACGGGCAGCCGCATGGATGAGCTGATCTTCAACGAGTTCAAGGGCACGGGGAACATGGAGATCATGCTCTGCCGTGACCTGGCGAACAAGCGAATCTGGCCGGCGATGGACCTGCATCAGTCGGGAACGCGCAAGGAGGAGCTGCTGCTTCGGCCGGAGGAACTGAAGCAGGCCGTGCGCATCCGACGGCGGCTGAACGGCATGGCCATTGATCGGGAGATGCTTATGCTCACCGAAGCCCTCGAGAAGTTTCCCAGCAACGAGAAGTTCCTTGCCGCGCAGCCCGTGTAGGAGGGTTTGTCAGAGCCCGACTTCCGGGGCAAACCGCGAAGGTCCGCGGGGCGGATTGGGTCTGGAGCCCTCTGCTACCCTTGTCGGGGGGCCGGCGATAGAATGCCCCGACCGTGGCGAGCGTCGGGTGTGCCAAGGAGGGATTCCATGAGTGCAGGCAGTTTCTGGGGTCGGCTTTCCGAGATGTTCCGGCCGGGCCGCCGTGGCAGCCGGGGGCTTGGGCCGGTCGGCGAGGACGGGTTGCTTACGGAGGGCGCCGCTTCGGTCGCCGACGAGGACGAAGGCCCGCCTGTTTCGACCGGCAAGTCCATCAGCCGGTGGACACGGCGGGACCAGGCCCTTCAGCAGCTCCAGGAGGGCTACCAGCGGGTGACCGATCTGATCGACGCCATGCAGAAGCATATGGGCGAGCAGAGCGAACGCACAGAGCGAATCGCGTCGTCGCTCGATCACCTGGCCCGTGTGCTGTCCGATCTGCCGACGGCATCGCGACAGCAGGCGCAAACCCTCGAGGCCATTGCCTCGCACCTGGAGATGACAAATTCGCGAACGCAGCAGCTTGCCGAGAGTATCCGCGAACTGCCGGGCGCGACCAAAGCGCAAGGCGAGGCCCTCAACGGCGTGACGCGGCAGCTCGAGATGGCCAACGAGACGCATGTGCAGCTCAACCACACGCTCTCGTCCCTCGGCGAGGCGGTGGGTACGCTACGGCGCTCGGGGGAGGCGCAGGCCGATTCGCTCCGGCTACTCCAGAGCGAGGCGCGGGAACGGGAGGGCCGCCTGGCGGAACTGATCCTGCAGCAGCAGCGGCGATTCACCTGGCTGTTCGTCATTACGCTGGTTTTTGCATTGCTCGGCGCGGCGGCAGGGATGGCGGTAGTCGTGCTACGTGTGTTTCATCGTTGAGAGGAGGGATGGCTGTCTTGTGCACGGGTCGGCAGATTGCCGCGCCGCAACCCGGTCGTCCAGCCGAGGGCGGGATGCCCCGCCACAGCGCTGCCGCGGGAGACAGCGGGCGCAACAGCAGCCGAGATTGAGGGTATAAAGCGTAAGGGATTGTTAAATAATAAGTTGTGCGAGCCTTGCCAGTGGGCTTTGCGTCGGGTGGCCGTAGGGGAGCTGTTCGCGGGGCGATTGGACTGGCATGGCGATGGCGGCGTGCAGTGAGGTGGGGTGCGTAGTTTGACAAGCGGCCGCAAATACTTATACTAACGAGACTCTGGCCAGGGTCGCAGTGTCTACCGGCTGCGCTGGGCGCGCGGAGTGCGAGCCCGCTTGGTCTGAGGCGGCGAAGCGCCCTCGTCGGAGCGGTGGCCGCATAAGACGAAACGGTGAGTCATTCGCAGCGTGTCGGTGCGCGCGGATGCTGCTGTAGCTCAGCTGGTAGAGCGCGTCCTTGGTAAGGACGAGGTCACGGGTCCGATTCCCGTCAGCAGCTTTGCTGTGGAGCGGCGGGCCGGTTCGCGGCGAGTGTTTTTCGAGATAGGCCGGGCGGAAACGGGTCCGCGCCGGCGCCCCCGCGTGTGCGGGGGATGCGAGCGTAGAGTTGCAGGTTCGCAGCAAACGGATTGGGCCGCAGAGGCGGCTCCACGAGAAAGAGTGGAGGATTAACGGTCATGGCCAAGGACACCTTCAAGAGAACCAAGCCACACGTCAATGTCGGGACCATCGGTCATGTGGACCATGGCAAGCCGACGCTCACCGCCGCGATGACCGCGGTGCAGGCCAAGAAGGGTCTGGCCCGGTTCAAGAGTTACGATGAGGTCGCGAAGGCGTCCGAGAAGGAAGGCCGCCGGGATCCGACCAAGATTCTGACGATTGCCACGTCGCACGTGGAGTACGAGACCGACAAGCGGCACTACGCGCACGTGGATTGCCCGGGCCATGCGGATTACATCAAGAACATGATTACCGGCGCCGCCCAGATGGACGGGGCGATCCTCGTCGTCTCGGCGGCGGACGGCCCGATGCCCCAGACCCGCGAGCACATTCTGCTGGCCCGCCAGGTGAACGTGCCGGCACTGGTGGTATATCTGAACAAGGTCGATCTCGTCGACGACAAGGAACTGCTTGATCTGGTCGAGCTGGAGATCCGCGAGCTCCTCAACAAGTACGAGTTCCCGGGCGATGACACGCCGATCATCAAGGGTTCGGCGCTGCTGGCGCTGCAGAAGCCGGACGACCCGGAGGCGACCAAGAGCATCCAGGAGTTGCTTGATGCGATCGACTCGTTCATCCCCGAGCCGACGCGCGACACGGACAAGCCGTTCCTGATGCCCGTCGAAGACGTGTTCAGCATCAAGGGCCGCGGCACGGTCGGCACCGGCCGTATCGAACGCGGCAAGGTGAAGATGGGCGACGAAGTCGAGATCGTCGGCCTTCGCGAGACCCGCAAGACGACTGTGACCGGCGTGGAGATGTTCAACAAGACGCTGGACGTCGGCGTCGCCGGCGACAACGTCGGGTGCCTGCTGCGAGGAGTCGAGAAGGATGAACTGGAGCGCGGGCAGGTGCTCGCGGCGCCGGGCTCGATTACGCCGCACACGAAGTTTCAGGCCCAGGTGTACGTGCTGACCAAGGAGGAGGGCGGGCGTCACTCGCCGTTCTTCAACGGATACCGGCCGCAGTTCTACTTCCGCACAACCGACGTCACCGGTGGTCTGAAGCTGCTCGGCGGCGCCGAGATGTGCATGCCCGGCGACAACATCGAGATGGAGGTCGAGCTGGGCAAGCCCATCGCGATGGAGGAGGGGCTGCGCTTTGCCGTACGCGAGGGCGGCCGCACCGTGGGTTCGGGCGTCGTGATCAAGGTGATCGAGTAAGCGGCACCCGAGAGGGCTGGCGGGTTCAGGAGATCGGGCGATGGCCAAGAGCGCAAAGCGGGAATACGCGTGGCTTCAGTGTACTGAGTGCAACGACCTGAACTATCGCACGTCGATCAATGTACAGGGCGGTGCGGCGAAGCTTGAGCTCAAGAAGTACTGTCCGCGGGAACGCAAGCGGACCATGCACAAGATCAAGAGGAAGTAACCGGGTAGGAGCATAGCTCAATTGGCTAGAGCACCGGTTTCCAAAACCGGCGGTTGGGGGTTCGAGTCCCTCTGCTCCTGATGGGCGCCGTACGGCGGCCGACCGGGTCGGCGACCGCCGGCGGCCGAATCCGGCGGTTGCAGGGTCTGGTGAGAAGATGGGCAAGGACAGGCCGACGCGATCATCGGGGAGCTCGGGGGGTGAGCCGCGCCCGGCGCAAGGAGCCCAGAGGGGGGCTGTGGCCTCGGGGGGCGGCG
>CAZMVY010000079.1:0-18451 GCA_964569765.1 uncultured Planctomycetales bacterium | reverse complement strand
GCGGCGGGCGAGATCTTTGCGGCCGGCTACGACAAGACGCTGCGCCGATTTGACAGCAACGGCAACCTCTTGAGCACGTTGCAGATGGGCGTTCTGCTGGCGGACGTGGATCTCAGCTCCGATCATCGCCTGTTGGCTGTCGGGGGGTTGAGTGTTTTTGTGCTGACCGACCAGATGGTTCCGCTCTCGTCCTTTACCATTTCGGCAACCTATCCGGGGATCTTCGGCGCATTCGTGGTCCCGGAGCCCGCCACGATCCTGTTGCTGGCCCTGAGCGGACTGGCGGCCGTGCGGCGCGGGCCATAGCCGGTGTTTCCGGCCGGAAACATCGGCGCGAACCGCTCGGCCCCGGCCCAACCGCGAAGTCGCTGCGCGACGCAGGGCTTGCGGTTCTGGAGCTTCCATGCTTTACTCGTGCCTGCTCGAAACGCCTCGTTGCTCATGAAGGCGCCGGTTCGTGCCGCGCCGCCCTTGGATGCAAGAGCGCGGGCCGAGTGCCTGTTGCGAATACCGCGTGGTTTTTCCGGAAGATCACGTTCAGGCAGGAACCCGGGTCAGGAAAGGTCAACCCGTGAAGGCAACCGATTCCGAGCAACCGATTTCGAGAAGAGACATCCTCCGTGGCGCCGGGCTCGCGGCACCGGTCATCCTGGCCGGGTGCTCCGAGGCCCGCACGGCTCTCGGCGCGGCCGCGCCGAAGGCCACTGCGGCCGGCCCGGCGACGCGTCCCGCCCGCGAAATGCGCGCCGACCTCGTGATCCTCGGCGCCAGCGTGGGCGGCTGCGCGGCGGCTCTGGCGGCCGCGCGGCATGGCCTGCGTGTCATCCTTACCGAGGAGACCGACTGGATCGGCGGGCAGCTTACCTCGCAGGCCGTGCCGCCCGACGAGAATCCGTGGATCGAATCCTTCGGCGGCACCCGCACCTACCGCGAATTCCGCACCCGCGTCCGCGACTACTACCGCCGCAACTTCCCCCTCACCGCGGAGGCCCGCGCCCGGTGGAATCTCGACCCCGGCAACGGCAGCGTCTCGCTTCTATGCCATGAGCCGCGTGTCGCGCTGGCCGTTCTCACCGAAATGCTTGCTCCCTACGTTGCCGGCGGCCGCGTCGTCATCCTGCTGAACCACAAGCCCGTCCGCGCCGACGCCGAGAAGGACCGCGTGACGGCTGTTACCGTCCGCAGCCTCTGCTCAGGCAGCGAGACGACGCTCACGGCGCCGTACTTCGCCGATGCGACGGAGATGGGCGACGTCCTGCCGCTCGCGAAGGTCGAGTACGTCACCGGCGCCGAGTCGCAGAAACAAACCGGCGAACTGCACGCCCCGGCGGAGGCCGGGCCGGCAAACATGCAGGCGTTTACCTGCTGCTTCGCCATCGACTACCTCGACGGCCAGGACCACACGATCGAGCGACCCGCCGAGTACGACTTCTGGCGCGACTACGTGCCGAAGATGACGCCGCCGTGGCCCGGCAAACTGCTGAGCCTCACGACGAGCCACCCGCATACGTGCGAGCCCCGCCTCATGGAGTTCGACCCGAAGGACCCCAAGGGTTTGTGGGTCTATCGCCGGATCGCGGACAAGCGCAACTACGTCGAAGGTACGTACCCCGGCGACATCTCGCTGATCAACTGGCCGCAGAACGATTACTGGCTCGGCAACCTGATCGAGGTCAGCGAGGCCGAAGCGGCGAAGCATCTCGCCCGCGCGAAGCAGCTCAGTCTTTCGCTGCTTTACTGGCTGCAGACCGAATGCCCGCGGCCCGACGGCGGGACCGGCTGGAAGGGCCTGCGGCTTCGCCCGGACGTCGTCGGCACCGAGGACGGCCTGGCGAAGTACCCGTACATCCGCGAGTCGCGCCGGATCAAGGCCGTCTTCACCGTGCTCGAGCATCACGTCGGCACCCAGGCCCGTATGCAGCTCACCGGCAAGACGCAGGACGAGGTTTCGGCCGAGCCGTTCGCCGACTCGGTGGGCATCGGCAGCTATCGCATCGACCTGCACCCGAGCAGCGGCGGCGACAACTACATCGATGTGAGCAGTCTGCCATTCCAGATTCCGCTGGGCGCCCTGATCCCGCAGCGGGTCGAGAACCTGCTTCCCGCCTGCAAGAACCTGGGCGTGACGCACATCACGAACGGCTGCTACCGGCTGCTCCCGGTCGAATGGAATATCGGCGAATCCGTCGGCGTGCTCGTGGCCTACTGCCTGGCAAGGAAACGCAACCCCCGCGAGGTTCGTGAGAAGCAGGTGCTATTAGGGGCACTCCAGAACATCCTCCGAAGCGACGGTGTAGAGATCGCCTGGCCGCAGGTCCATCCGCGATGACTCCCGGTCTCGTATGGACGTAATCCCGTTTTCGGCAGGAAGGTTTCGCATCCGACTCGCAGCGCTGCCGCCCCCGGTTTTCCGTTGGGGCTGCGGCATGGTGGTCACCACAATCTCCCGTTTGCCGATGGTCCGCTCTGAGCCGCGAAGCGGCGGCGGTCTGTAGCCACGGCGGCGACAGCGTGGTATAAGAGTCGCCGCATCAGGTTCTGGAGTGCGGCCTCTCAGTGGCCGCGGCGGTCCCGGAGAGACCACACTCCATAGGAAGCGATGACGGGCCCCTCGGCGGGGCGCGGAGGAGCATGACATGTCGAAACCGTTGAACGTCGGGCTGATCGGTTGCGGCTTCATGGGCCGCGCACACTCAAACGCCTACCGCAAGGTGAACAGCTTTTTCGACCTGGCCTACCGGCCGGTGCTCAAGTGCATTTGCGACATGAACCCGGCCCGCTTTGCGGGCTGGCAGGAGAAATGGGGCTACGAGTCCACCGAGACCGACTGGAAGAAACTCCTCGCCCGCAAGGACATCGACCTCATCGACATTTGCGTCCCGAACAAGTTCCACAAGGAGATCGCCGTCGCCGCTGCCAGGGCCGGCAAGATGGTCCTCTGCGAAAAACCCCTCGCCATGAACGGCCCCGAGGCCCTCGAAATGACCAAGGCCGTCGAGAAGGCCAGGGTCGCCAACATGGTCTGGTTCAACTACCGCCGCGTCCCGGCGATCACCCTCGCCAAGCAGATCATCGACGAGGGCCGCATCGGCCGGGTCTTTCACTACCGCGCGCTTTACCTGCAGGACTGGACCATCAGCGCGAAGGTCCCGCAGGGCGGCAACACGCTCTGGCGGCTCGACGCCTCCGTGGCCGGCTCTGGCGTTACGGGCGACCTGCTCGCCCATTCGATCGACACGGCCATGTGGCTCATCGGCGGCATCGACCGTGTCTGCGCCACCACCGAGACGTTCATCAAGGAGCGCGAGCTGCAGGACAAGCCGGGCGTCAAGAAACCCGTCAAGATCGACGACGCCTGCATGTTTCTCGCGCGGTTCAAGAACGGTGCCCTGGCTACGTTCGAGTCGACCCGCTACGCCCGAGGGCGGAAGAATCAGAACAGCTTCGAGATCAACGGCGAGAAGGGCTCGATCTACTTCAACCTTGAAAACCCGCACCGCCTCGAGTTCTTCGACCACGGCGACCCGGCGCACCTGCACGGGTGGCGGTCAATCCTCGTGACGGACTTCGAGCATCCCTACATGGACAGGTGGTGGGTCCCCGGCTGCACGATCGGATACGAGCATACGTTCATCAACGCCTTGGCCGACTTCCTCAAGGGCCTGGAAACAGGCAAGCCGATCGTGCCGACGTTCCGCGAGGCCCTCGCGACGCAATACGTCTGCGATGCCGTACTGGCCTCGGCGAAACAGGAGAAGTGGGTGAAGGTTCCGAAGGCGTAGCGACGAAGCGGCAAAGGCAGGAGAAGCCTGCCCCGTCGTCGCTCGCCTGTGTCAACGGATCAACGGGATAACGGTGAGCCATGAAAGTCGGCATGAACCTGTTGTTGTGGACGGCGGTCCCTGCGCAAGAGCACATCGCCATCTGTCGGCAGATCAAGCAGTGGGGTTTTGACGGCGTCGAATTGCCGATGTTTGACCCGGATGCCTCCCCCTGGAAAACGCTCGCCGCGGCGCTCGACGATCTCGGCCTCGGGCGGACCGCCACGGTTGTGGTCCCGCCGACGGCCTCTTCGGTCAGCCCGGACCCGAAGGTCCGCGCCGCCGCCGTCGACTTCCTCAGGAAGATTATCGACGCCGCGAAGATCGTAGGCATCGAGACGCTGGCCGGCCCGATGTACTCGCCTGTGGGCGAGCTGCCGGGGCGTCCGCGGACAAGCGACGAGTGGAAGCGGTCCGTCGAGACGCTCCGCCCCGTCGCCGAGCACGCCAGGGCCGTCGGCGTCGCCCTTGCCGTCGAGCCCCTCAACCGCTTCGAGACGTACTTCCTCAACTGCACGGCGGACACGGCCCGGTTCGTCGACGAAGTCAACGTCGCCGGCTGCGGGATCCTCTACGACACCTTTCACGCGAACATCGAGGAGAAGGACATCCCGACGGCCATCCGCGCCGGCGGAAAGCGCATCAACCACGTCCACATCTCCGAGAACGACCGCAGCACGCCCGGCGAGGGCCACGTTCACTGGAAGGAGACCTTCGCTGCGCTCAAGCAGATCGGCTATGACGGCTGGATGGTGATCGAGGCCTTCGGCCAGGCTCTGCCCGAACTGGCCGGTGCCACAAAGATTTGGCGGGCCATGTTTCCGAGCGCCGAGCACCTTGCCACAAGGGGGCTGAAGTTTGCGCGGGAATCGTGGGCGAAGGCGTGAGGCCGGATGCGGCGCGTTGACCGGCCAGGACGTGAGGCAGGAGGCGTCCCGCAAGGAACCCGCCCGCTGCGCCTCTGCCCGCCGGAAACGGGGCCGACCGACACGCCTCGGTCCACGGCGCGCTCTCCGGCTTGCGCGTCGCCGACTGGGAAGCGGCGATCGCCACCGAGACGATTCTCGCAAGTCGCCTGCCTATAATGAGAATTGCCCCAGGCACCACTCTCTTTGCCGGTCGTTCCTTGACACATATGGCCGGCACTTCCATAATCGCCCTGATCGGGCACGGGCATGAAAACGGAAGTCCTAAGTCTTGTTGAGGGCGAGGGTTACTGGAATCATATCCGGAAGGCGGCCCGTGTCCTTGCCGAGGGCGGGCTTGTGGCCTTCCCGACGGAAACCGTGTACGGCCTCGGTGCCAACGCCGCCAACCTGAGTGCCGTAAAGCGGCTGCGTGAGGTGAAGGAGCGCGCCGAGGCCAAGCCGTTTACCACGCATATAGGCCGGCGATCCGCGCTGGAGCAGTTCGTTCCGTCGCCCGGGCGCGCCGGCCGTCGCCTCAGCCGCAAGGGGTGGCCGGGGCCGCTCACCCTGATCTTCCGTGTGCCTGACCTGGACAAGGCCCCGATCCTCGACCGGATGCCCGACCGCCGCACCGATACCCTCTATCACGAGGGCACGATCGGCATGCGCTGCCCCGACGACCGGCACGCCAGCGACCTGATTGAGGAGGCTGGGGTACCCGTGGTGGCGCCGAGCGCCAACCGCGCGGGCAACGCGCCCCCGGTCTGCGCGGAGGAGGTGCTGCACGATCTCGATGGCAAGATCGACCTGGTTCTCGATGGGGGGACCACCCGCTACGCAAGGGCCTCCACCATCGTCCGCGTAAACGACGACGACTTTGAGATTCTCCGTGCGGGCGTGTACGACGAGCGGATGCTCCGGAGCCTGTTGACGATGAACTTCCTCTTTGTGTGCACGGGCAATACATGCCGCAGTCCGATGGCGGCCGCCTTGTGCCGCAAGCTCCTCGCGGAACGCCTCGGCTGTCGGATGGAGGATCTGGAGGCCCGCGGGTACGGCGTGCATTCGGCGGGGGCATTTGCGTCGGCCGGGGCGCCGGCCGCGAGCGGTGCGGTTGCCGCGATGCGGAATCGCGGCCTCGACATCTCGCCGCACCGGACGCAACCCCTGACGCCTGAATTGATCTATGCGGCCGACCACATCTTCGTGATGGGGCGTAGTCATCTCGAAGAGGTTACCCGTCTGGTCCGCGGCGCCGAGGAAAAGACGCGCCTTCTGGACGAGCAGGAGGAGATTCACGATCCCATCGGCGGGGCAGACGACGTATATGAAACGTGCGCCCGGCACATTGAGAACGCCCTGCGACGCCGGTTGGAGGAGATTACGCTATGAAGATTGCCCTGGGTTGCGATCACCGCGGATTCAGTGCCAAGGAGCGGCTCAAGGCTGCCCTGGAGGCGCGCGGCTACGAGGTGTTGCTCTTCGGCGCCAAGGACGCCAGCAGTTACGACTACCCCGACGCCGCCTACGCCGCGGCCCGCGCCGTCCGCGAAGGCAAGGCCAATCGCGGAATCCTCCTCTGCGGCAGCGGAATCGGCATGTGCATTATGGCCAACAAGGTCCGGGGCGTCCGGGCCGCCCTGTGCCACGACGAACTGACGGCGGAGATGGCCCGCCGGCACAACGACGCGAACGTGCTCTGCCTTCCCGCGGATCTCGTCGGCGAAGAACTCATGCGCCGGATCATCGACGTCTGGCTCAAGACGCCGTTCGAAGGGGGGCGGCACGAACGCCGCGTGGCCAAAATCGCCGAATACGAGGCGAAAGAATGCGACGACAAGGCGTCGGGGTGAGCCTCTTGCGCATACCGGGCGGCCGGCGCGGGCGACTCATGCCCTGGTGACCGTCATGGCCGTGGCGGCTGCTGATTGGCGGCTCGCCGCCCGTCGAAGCCGCCGGCGCGCATAGTCAACCGCGTCGACGTACCACTGTACGCCTACCCCGGCGGCGAAGGCGCCCATCGCGGCGATCGCCACGTCCGTCACGTCGCCGTAGCGGCCGGGTATCGAAAGCTGTGCGACCTCAATGGCGGCGCTTATGCCCATCGCCGCCGCAATAACAGCCGCAAGGTGCCGCCGGAACGCCCCTCGCCCGCCCGATGATAGCCTCGCGAGGAGTATCATCAGCACCACGCCGAGCAGCGCATAGCGGACCAGCTTCAGCACGAACTCGGCCACGAGGGCGGGCGTCAGGTGGGCGGTGTACGCGCCGAACGGCACCAACCCGATCGCCGACCACAACACATCCCCCCGGGGAAACGGCCGGAACTCGAACGGCTCCAGCCCTTGGGCAACCAGATAGCCGACTTGCCCAAGGCAGGCGGCGACCAGCAACGGCGCGCCGATCAGCCGCTGCGGGCCGCCCCAGGTCCACCGGCGTCGGGCCGCCGTCCGGCCGATCCATGCGCCCGCCATCGCCCCGACGACCGTACCCGCCGCCGCAGCCACAATGTCCGTCGTATCGAAGCCCCGCGAGGCGATCAGGATTTGCGACGTCTCGATAAGTACGGCCAGACCGATTCCGCACCACAGGGCGATGAATACCGCCGCCGGCCATGTGAGCCTCGCCTCTGCCGTCGCGGCCAAGGCCAACATCGCGCCAAAAAGCAGAAACGCCCCCGCGTCACCTGCAAAGTCGACCCAGAACGCCGCCGGCGTCCACCCCGCCTCGGGCAGCTCACTCGCCCGCGCCGCAAACTGCCAGAACGGGCGGAAGTGCGCCGATCGCAACCCTTCCCAGATCTGTCCAAGGTCCTCCCGGACGTCAAACGGCACGAGCCCGCACAAGACCAGCGCCGCTGCCGCCCACGTGGCCAGATGCCACAACGGCTGGGTGGCCATGACTTCCCGCCGCCGCCGGCGCAGGTGCCGCAGGATGATGCCGATCGCCGGCGCCGCGAAGCACCCGATCAGCGCGCCGCCGGAGTTGGTGAGCATGTCCGTCGTCGAGCCGACGCGGGAAGACGAGAACAACTGGATGAACTCGACGGCCACCGCGAGCAGGGCGCCGGCGAGGAACCCCGCGGGCATGCTCACGTACCAACGGCGGATCCGATGCTGCACGGCCAGAGCAACGGCGGCCCCGAGCGGGATGTAGAGCAGGATATTCAGAACGAAGTCCGTCGGGTTGTCTTCGGTGGCATGCAGGCGGAAGGTATCCGCAAGGCTGGCCAGATTGCGGTGGCCGTTCGCCCAGTGGAAGTCGAAGGGGAGGAGCGTGGAATAGGCCGCAAACCATATGTAGAGGAGAGCGAAGCACCCCCGGCGGTGCACGTGGAGCCACCGGACGATTGCGACGTCGGAGAACGCTTCGTTCAAGGATCGAGGTGAGTTCATGATTCGCCGCGCATTCGCGCGTCCCCGACGTCAGGAACGAGTATACCCGCGGGCGCGGAGCGGCCCAAGGGCAGCCCGAACTGTACGCATTCCGAAACCGCCGTGACGGCTTGCATCGCAGGGTAAGCAGCACGGGCCGACTGCACGCAGCATCGGCATGACATGTCCGGTGCAACCGTGTCCCGCGCCCGGCAAGCCTGAATGGCCTACGGCCTTCCCGTTTCACGGAGCGCGGCTTCGAGCGCCTCAAGCCAGGCGGTGCCGTCCTGCCGGGTCGGACAGATTGCGCCGCCCTCGTCGACTTCGTTCCAGGCGTAGACCATCAGTAGTGGCGTGGTCGGCACGTCTTGAGGATGTGAGCGGAGCCACGCAAGGCCGTCCTTCACGAACGCGCCGAACTCCGACGGGCTGCGACGATACCAGTATGCGTAGAAGGGCTTCTTCATCCACACGCGCGGACGGCCGTCCCAGCCGGCGGTTACGCTGGGGATGTAGTTGCACCTCGCGCCGACGTAGGAAGCCCATTGCTTTCGCCCCGCCGCGACCAGGTCGGTATATGGATGCTCGCCGGGTGTGGGCGTATACGCGATCGCATAATCCGTTGCCCCGTCGAAGCCCAGCTCGCGCAGCCGCCGGGCCTCCTGCCGCTGGGCACGCAGGACCAGGAACGGGTCCGGACATCGCTCCTCGCGGGCGATCCGCCGCAGCGTATCGAGGGCCGGCCGAACGCGTTCCGGCCCGCCGAGCCTGTCTGCGAGGGCCGCCAGTTCGTAGAAGAACAGCGCCGGCCGACCCTCGACGCGGACATACCGCTCATGCGACAGGTACCTGCGCGCCCACATACGGCACGTTTGCTCCCACTCCTTCTGCTTCGGCGGCTGCGCGATCATCAGCAGGAAACCGACGCGATCCCGCTCCGGCGCCTGGGACGAGAGGTAGTAGTTCAGCCCGTTGTTCATCACGCCGGACGGCTGCCCGCCGGTGAATCTCCAGTCCGTCTCCGGGTACCAGAGGAAGGCGAAAAAGTCCACGCCGTAGCGAGCCGCCAGCCGGATCGACGTGTCCACGGCCGACTGGCTGTCATCCCGCCAGCCCCATATCGGCTCTCGATCCTTGAACTCGCTCGTGAGCGGCTCGCGGATGTACGGGCTGCCCTCGAACCAGCCGTCCCACCAGTACGCCCCGATGCGGATGCGCGGCGGCGGGATGGCTTCACCGGGCGCGGTCGTCGATCTCGACGCCGGCAACGAGGCGCTGCCCGAAGCAGAGATCGCCGTCGCCGCAAACAGGACCGGTATCGCGATCCGGCCGGCATCGAGTTTCATAGCTGCACCTCCGAGTCCGGCGAGGACGTACTACCGGCACGCGCACGGTAAAACCGCTCAGACGTTGATGTGCACCATCTTCGCCGGCGGAAAGCCGTTGAACCAGGTGCTCGATGCATGGCTGTAGGCGCCGATGTTCTCGCTGTAGACGAGGTCGCCGAGGTTCAGCTCCGGCAGCGGCTCGGACTGGCTGATCGTGTCGAGCGCGTCGCATGTCGGACCGAAGACGGCGCAGAGCCGCGGCGGGCCCTTCTTGAATGCCTTCACGCGATACTGGCAGTGATCGAAGAGGATGCCGGAGTATGTGTGATAGATTCCGTCGTTGAGGTAGTAGCATCGCTTGCCGTCGCGGTCGGCCTTGCCGATCACCTCGGCGACGAGTGTGGCGGCCGTGGCGACCATGAAGCGGCCGGGCTCGGCGAGGATTTCCAGGTCGGTCGGGAACAGCCGCCGGAACTCGGCGTTCAAGAGGCGGGCGAGGTCGCCGAAGAGCTTGCGGCTGCCGTCGTATGGCGCCGGAAAACCGCCGCCGATGTCGAGCAGCTTGAGTTTGTAGCCGCGCCGCTCGGCCTCCTCCAGTACCGAGGCGGACGTCGTCAGCGCCTGCACGTAGTTGTCGAAGTTTGTACACTGGCTTCCGACGTGGAAGCAGAGGCCCTCCACCACGAGCCCGGCATCGAACGCGGCCGCGACCAGATCGGCCGCCTCGCCCGGGGCCGCGCCGAACTTGCTCGACAACTCGACCATCGAACCGGTATTCGGTACGCGGATCCGCAGCGCCAGCCCCGCATGCGGCGCGTGCCGGCGGATCTTGCGGATTTCTTCGAGGTTGTCGTACGTGACGAGCGGTTTGTACGGGTCCAGCTCTTCGAGCGTTGCCCTGTCCTTGATGGGATTCGCGTAGATGATCTTGTCCCAGATGTAGTCCTGCCGCTCTTTCGGAGGAAGGTCGCGGATGTTCTCATAGACGAGCCGGAACTCGCCGATGGAGGCCACATCGAAGCTCGCGCCGGCCTGGTAGAACGTGCGCACGATCTCCGGAGCCGGGTTGGCCTTGACTGCATAGTACGCCTGCACCCGCGGCAGTGCCCGTCTGAACTCGGCATAATTGCGGCGAAGCACGTCATGGTCCACCACGAACAGCGGCGTGCCGTGCTCCCTGGCGAGCGACTTGAGTGTCGCGACCTTCGGCATGAATCGGATCCCTCGAAACTCCCTTCGCCCGGCCGAACGCAGCCCGGTCACCGGCCATCCGCACGCACTGTGAGCGCGCCGATCGACAGTACTTTGAACCGGGCAGCCGCCTCGTTGTCAACCGTGCGGACTACAGCCGCTTGTTGTGCTTCCAGTACTCCTTCTCCTCGCGTTCCATCAGCGCCGGCAGCCGGTCATACAGCCGCTTGAGCTTGCGCGCTTTGTGCCGGGCCAGCGCGTAGTGAGTGAGCATCGGAAGCGCCACCGTCGAGTCGAGGTAGCACACGACCGCATCGGGCAGCTTCGTTGGATCGACCTTGCCCCAGCTCACGGCCTCGTGCGGAGTGGCGCCGGACAGGCCGCCGGTGTCCGGCCTTGCGTCGGTGAACTGAATGAAGAAGTCGTGCCCCGCCTCGGGAATCCGCAGGACTTCCTGGATCTGCGGTTCGGTCTGGAGCGTGAAGTTCTTCGGCGAACCGCCGCCGACGAGCACGACGCCGGTGCGGCGCTTGTTCAGTTTGGCATCGAGCACGATCGCCGTCGTCTCGTTCACGTCACGCGAGGGGTTGATCCGCAGCTTGCTCCCGCGGAACTCCAGACCGGCTACGTTCATGCCGATCGTCGAGTCGCCCGGCGACGGGCAGAAGCACGGCACGCCCGCCCGGTACGCTGCCGCCAGGATCGAGGCGTCCTTCAAGCCGGTCTGCTTCTCGAACTCCGCGCAGTACTTGCCGAGCCGGTAGTGCAGCTCCGCCGTACCCATCTCGTGCTGAAACTCCGGCTGGAGCAGAATCTGCCGCAGAATGTGATCCGTCTGCATCAGCACGTCGTTGTAATCGAGCAGGATGTCGTAGATGCGGACGACGCCGACCCTGCGCAGCTCCGGGTCGCGGACGAACGGCGAACCGCGATAGAGCGGCAGGTTCATCGCGTGGTGCATGTCGTGGTAGAGGTTCGCGCCGGTGGAGACGATCCAGTCAACGAACCCCGCCTTGATCAGCGGGATGACGGCCGAGGCGCCCAGCCCCGCGGGCGTCAGCGCACCGGCCAGGCTCATGCCCACCGTCACGTCGGGCTGGAGCATCCGCTCGGTGTAGAGCCGGCAGGCCTCCTGGAGCCGGGCGGCGTTGTACGCGAGGAACGCGTGATCGATGAGGTCCTCGAGCGTCTCCCGGCCTGTGATCGGCTTCGGCAGGATCCGCTGACCGCACAGAAAGCGATGCTTGCCTTTGCCGAACTTGTGCGGGTACTTGCTCTTGAACTTCTTCGGCAATTCCACCTTGCCCATCCGCGTTCTCCTGTGTCCTGGCTCCTGACTCTTGATTCCTCACTCCTGCGCGGCCGTCGGTCGCATGCAGAACAATCGGGTTCCGGCAGCCGGTGCTCGGGTCGCGGCGGCCGCCTTGGTGCGAAGCCTCGTCCCTTCGCTCGCAGACGCGCGCGGCGGCTGAAGGCCGAAGGAACATACTCCGGCCGTGCGGTCGTTGCAAGACGCGAGCAGCCCGTTTGATGGGAAGAATCAGGGCGCCGGCCGTGTGAGCGATGAAGGGCGAGCGCGCGCCCGATGCCGCATCAGCGGCCCAGCGCCGTGGGCGCGCTCGCCGCGGCCGCCTGCGTCGCAGCCTTCGCGTCGAAGATTCCCTGCAGCCGCGTTGCCAGGCGCACCCCGGCCATCGACAGGCGCTCGTTGACGACCGGGATGCACCGTTCGAAGTACTCCTGTCCGAGCTTGCCGTCATCGGGCAGCACATAGACGAACCGCCTGGCCATCTCGTAGGACTCGTTGGCCCAGACCGCCGGGTCCGTCTCGGCTGACCACCTCGCGAACTGCGCGGTCGTGATCTTGCGGCGAAGATCGTTCGCATACGCCTCCTGGGCCTTGCCTGTGTGCCGGATCAACAGGGCATCCCAGACAACGTGAAGCGTCGCCGGCTGCCCGAAGAACTCGATCTTGTTACGGTGCTCGTTGAGTTGGCGACTACTGCTGATATGGATAGGCTGGTGAATGTCACCGACAAAATGCACGATGAACTTGAGCGCCTCGACCCTTTCTTTTCGATCCGCGCTGGGCCTCTCGAGCGTATCCGTGAACTTCGTGATCGCGGAGACGACGCAACCGTCGGGGCAATCGCGTTTCATCTCGAACGAGGGAGCGTCGCCCGCAACCGTTGCGCCGTGCAGCTTCCTGGACCAGGCATAATCGTCCCGCTTCCGGATCTCATCGGCCCATGTCGCCACATCCGTCAGCGACTCCTTGCCCAGCAGTTCGGCCACGGCCGCCTTCGTCCTCGGCGTCAGGTTGAATTCGGCTATCCGGGCCACGATGTAGTGGCCTTCAGGTCCCCAGCCGAAGCAAACGGAACCGGCATCAAACAGGACGATCACGGCGAGAATCAGTCTGTGCTTCATCTGGCCTTGACTCCTATAGTCTTGGGTAGAATCAACAAGCCCCGGACGGTTATCAAGGATAGCCGGCCCGGCTTCGGATGTAAACACGCGGAGTGTTGACTATCGCAGGCTCGCGTGCCTGTGCGTCCGGTACAGGTGCACCAGATGGTCTGCTCGAACGGCCACGTACTCGGAACCTGACTCGCGCCGGATCCTTTCGATCACGGCGAGGTTCTCCGTGTCCGTTTCACTTTCCCCCGGCTACGTTTCGCAGCAGTATGTATGACAAAATCTTGTAAACGAGCTTGGCAGCCAGGAAATCAGGAGCGATGAAGCCGGGGATCGGAGCCAGTTCCACCACGTCGAAGACCGGCACGTGCGCCGCCTCCTTGCAGATCACCTTCGCCACCTCAAGCATCCGCTGCCAGGAGATCCCGCCCGGCTCGGGCGTGCCGACGGCCGGCATGATCGAAGGATCGAGCCCGTCGAGGTCGATCGTGAGGAACACCCGCTTGCCGCGGACGAACGCGGCCAGGTCCCTCAGGAACGCCCCGTCCGAGGACGTGGATTCCTCCGCAAAGACCGTCTTCACGCGGCTGCATTGGCGACGGAAGGGCTCCTCGCCCGCGGAGATGTTTCGGATGCCGATCTGAAAGACCGGACAGACGTCAAGAATCCGGCGGGCCGCACAGGCGTGGCTGAACGACGACCCCTCGTATTGATCGCGCAGGTCGGCGTGGGCGTCCACCTGAACGCATACGAGGTCGCTCGCGACATTCACCCCCGCCAAGGCACGCGCTGTTCCCGCAGAAATCGTATGCTCCCCGCCGAGCATCACCAGCACCTCCGGCCGCGGCTCGCCGGACAGAACGCCCGCGACCGCCTCCTCGATTGCCTTCACCATCGCCTCTGGGCTGCGGTGCACGAGCGCCAGCGGGTTCATCGTGTGCACGCCGTATCCGGCGGCCGGCTCGTTGCCGAACTCGTACTCGAAGAGTTCCACCTGCCGGGAGGCGGCGATGATCGCCGCCGGGCCGTTGCGCGTCCCCGCGCCATAGGATGTGGTGGACTCGTAGGGCACCGGCAGCAGCCACGCGCGGGCCCGCTCCCGTGATGCCAGTTCCTCCGGCAGGCCCAGGAAGTTCCAAGGAGATTGAAACAGACTCTCTTCGTTCATACCCGGGGTCTCCTGGCCTCGCGCCCGAGGGGTCGCGGGTCCGACTTCTCTGGGAGATCGTACGACACGCCGGGAACATATCGCTCGTCGGAAAGGCTTTCAACCGGCTCGCTGTGGCCGCGGCGTTCATCATGCGAGCCGCCCAAGCGCGCAATGCCCCAGTGCGGCCCTTGTGAGTTCTGAACCGCATGCGCGGCTCGTAACGATCGTAACCACTGAACGCGCCGGACGTTAGATGCGAAGTCCGTGGCGCATTCTCCGGATAGCCCCGGTGGGTATTGCGCGGCCTTCGCACGCGGCTGGCAGCTCGCGCCTCGTACTGCCGGGCCCGGATTCTGGCCGCCGGCCGGTGGTCCTATTATCCGACCCGAAGAACGCCGCCCGCTGGCGACGGCCGCCAGCCGGCCTCGGCGGTGGAGAAAACCGATCGCGCGCCCGGAAAGACAAGGTTTTGCGTCAGAGTAGCGGTGGCAAGCGGCAAGTTAATGGTATAATGAGATTGGTCGAAAACATGCGGCGGGAGAGTACGATCCGTTTCGATCGTCAGCGGAGGACGATGGCGTGAAGGCTCGCGGAGTCTTCTCAGGCTCGGTCGGCCTGACAATGGTCGTGATGATGAGCGCGATCGTGCGCCAGGCCGGCGGCGATGCTGTTGCGCCCGGAGTCACATACACGGTCTATCAGTTGTCCGGGCCGGTGAGGGTTCACGTCGTTGCGGCCGCCCGCTTTCGTTCCGAATACAAACTCGAAGTCGGCTGGCCGCAGTCGCGGCGCAACTTCACCTCGCGCGCAACGACCAGCGCCATCGCCAGGCTCTACGACAAGCCCCCGGGACACCGTGTGCTGGCGGCTATCAACGGCTCGTTCTTTGATACTACCGTACCGATTATCCAGGGTGCCACCGCTTCCGGCGGCGAGATTCTCGAACCCCCGATTTCCCGGTATGAGACGTTCCTTTTCGGACCTTCGCGCCTGCCCGTAATCCGCGACGAGATCGCTCACGTTCCCGGCCGGCTCACCTTCGCCGACGGTTCTACGACGACGCTCCACCAGTACAACCGGCCCGCTCAGGAGGACAGGATCACGGCGTACACCCCCGCTTGGGCTCCCAGCACCGGAACCGCGATCGAGGGCGTCGAGGTGATTCTCACGGACGTCAGCTATCCGATGCGCGGCGACAAGGAGATCTCCGGGATCGTCAGTGCGGTCAAGACCGGCTCAGCCTCAACGAACAACGCCATTCCCGCCGGCGGGATGGTCATTCACGCGTGCGGCGAGGCCCGCGATACGGTGGTCGCCCGGACGGCCGTCGGCGATCGCCTGCGGATGCGGTTCGCCACCAGCACGCCTGAGTTCAACAACGCCGACATGGCCGTCACCGGCTGCGGCTGGCTCCTTCACGACGGGGCGCCTTTCACCGCAAACTGGGCGAAGTACGCCGGCTCCTACGTAGACAGCCGGCATCCGCGGACCGTGCTGGCCTGGAGCAACACGCAACTCTTCCTCGTCGTCGTGGACGGTCGTTCCGCGGACAGCATGGGCATGACCTTCAGCGAGATGGCGGAGTTCCTCCGCACCACGCTTGGCGCGGTCGACGCCTTGAATCTCGAGGGCGGCGGCTCGTCGACCCTCGTGGTCAACGGCTCGATGCGAAACGCTCCCGCGGAGGGCGAGGAACGGCCCGTAGCCAACGCCGTACTGCTCGTGAGAGAAGAGACGCCGGGCAGCCTTCCGTTTTTCGACTCATTTCCGGAGAAGGGCCGGCGGCCCGGCTGGGAAGACAAGTTCCGGTTCAACGACGTGAGGCCGTTCTCACCGTCCTCGCCGGAGGGCGACGGGTACGTTCTCGATGTGACCGCACCGAACGGCGGCGTCGAGACGGTGCGCTGCGGAGATTTTGCGGATGCCGACTACTCCGTAGAGGCCGACATCTACTGTGAATACCGCCCCGATGTCAGCGATGACGGCTTCGAGCGATACGGCCTCTTTGCGCGGGACAGCGGCACGGGCGCCTTTGGGCTTTCCACGTACGGCGGCGGGAACTGCTACGCCCTCACGTACGACTCGGGCGACGGGCGGATCCGCGCCGGCATCATTGTCAACGGCACGTTCACGGACTTCCGCGAATCTGACCAGCTCTACGCGGATGCAACCGCATGGCGGCGGTTCCGAATCGACTGCCACGGCTCCACGATCGAGTATTACGTGGACGGCGAGCGGATCGCCTCCGTTACGAACAACGGGCACAGCCGCGGCTACTTCGGCCTTGCATACCAGTCGTTCTTCCGCTCCCGCGCGCTCATTCACGGCACGCGTGCGGACCGCTTCGCCGCCGTGCGGCTCGGGCCGCCCCCCGGTCGGACGCCCTACCTCGGCGCACCCTTCAGCGTCCCCGGCGTCATTCAGGCGGAGTATTACGACAACGGCGGCGAATCCATCGCATATCACGATTCCACGCGCGGCAACTCCGGCGGCCGGCTCCGGTCGGACGATGTGGATATCGAGTCGTGCACCGACGCCGCCGGCGGCTACGACGTAACCGCTCTGGAAGCCGGCGAATGGCTCGAATACCTCGTGAACGTTCCGTTCGCCGGAGACTACGACGTCGGGCTGCGGGTGGCCTCCGCGACGGCCGGTGGGACGTTCCATATCGAGATGAACGGCCGCGATGTCTCCGGGCTGAGGAAGTTTCCCGCCACACAAGGCTCGCAGGATTGGGTCACCGTGGTCGTCCCGCGGCTCCCCCTGGAGGCCGCGAACTGGCAGGTCCTGCGCGTCGTGTCCGATGGGGGCGACTGGAGCCTCAATTACATCGAGATCACCGAAGCCCGGCAGACGGTCCCGGCCGACTTCGATGGTGACGGCGATGTAGACCTGCGCGACTTCAACCACTTTAAGTCGTGTTACAGCGGCCAGGCTCGCACGCCGGTCGGACCGGCTTGCGAAGCCGCCGACTTCGACCGCGACGGCGACGTGGACGACGCCGACTTCGCCGTCTTCGAAAAGTGTTTCAACGGCGCCAACCGTCCGCCCGCGTGCCGGTAGCATTTGCCATGACGACGGAATTGCGAGCGATCGGCGTCGTCGCCGCCCGCCCGCGAAATGAGCACGCCGTCGGACAGGCCGCGCACACCGTCACACGGGGCGGCAGCCGACGCGCTCCGCCGGATCCGCGGATCCCGGCGTCGGTTCGCGAATCGGGGGTACAGGATGCGGGCGACCTGCACTGCCGTTCGAGTCTTCTGCGGGGCTGCCTTTGCGCTGGCGGCCGGCTCATGCACGCTCTCGCCGCGGGCGGCTCCGGTCAGTCGGACCGCCGACACGGATTTCCGTGGCGGGTTTTTCCGGCTCTGTGACGTGGCCGCGAAGGAACTCAACCGCGACGCCCGCCAGGTCCCCAGGCCCGTTCCGTTCTACATCGATTCCTATGCGGTGCGGGCGCTGTGCGTTGCTTTTGATATGACAGGCGAGCCCCGATACCTCGATGCCTGCCGACGCTGGTCCGACCGCATGATCGAGTTCCAGCGCAGGATGATCCCCGTCGGCGCCTATTACATGAACTATGCCCGTAAACCCGGCGAGAAAGAAGGCGGCTGGTATGTGGGCGACAGCTCCAGCATCGCGATGGGGATCCTGGCCACATCCGTTCGCTGCGCCGATCCGAACGACAAGGCCCGCTACCTGGACTCCGTGAGGCTGTACGCGAAGCTTGTGCTCGACAACTATGTCGGCGAGGCGGGCGGCATTACCGACGGCCTCTGGCCGAAGTACGGCGGCGAATGGTGGTGTTCCAGCGGCGTCTTCGCTTCGCTCGCGTTCCTTCTGTACGACGAGACCGGCGACGCACAGTACCTTCAGGCAGCCGGCGAGGCCGTGGACTGGCTCAACCGTCTGGAGCCTCGTCGGATCAAGTTCAACTATTGGAAGGATGGCGCGCCGTCCGTGGTCATGTACGTCCTGGAGGCGTATTCCGCGGGGCTGCCCCACCTCAAGCCCGGAACGGAGACGCACAAGGCGGCACTGGCCCGGATTGCGAAGATGCTTGACTGGAGGTCGAAGAACCAGCAGGGCCGCGGGGCAAGAAGCCCCTGGGACTACAACAGCCAGTGGGGTAGCAAACTCGGCGGACTGCCGTTCCACATGTACGTCTATTCGCGCAGGCTGCCCGGCCGGGAGGCCCTGCGTCCCGCCGCCGATCAGGAGCTGCGCCACATCGGGGCGATCCTGTTCCAGACCGACCCGC
>CAZMVY010000078.1:0-18515 GCA_964569765.1 uncultured Planctomycetales bacterium | reverse complement strand
ATGAGCACCGCGTTCGTGGACTGCTCCCGGATACCCCGCTCGATGAAGCGCGTGTTCGTGACGTAGATGTCATCGCCGACGATCTGAATGCGTGAGCCCAGCGCCGCCGTGTGCTGTTTGAAGCCCGCCCAGTCGTTCTCCGCCAGCCCGTCCTCGATCGAGACGATCGGATACTTCTCGACCCACGTCTTGTAGAGCGCCGTCATCTCGGCGCTGCTCTTGCGGCCCTGGCCGCTCTTGGAAAGATTGTACGCTCCGTCCTCAAAGAACGAGCTGGCCGCCGGATCCAGCGCGATGGCCACATCCTTTCCCGGCCGGTATCCCGCCGCCTCGATCGCGGCGACGATCACCTCGCACGCCTCGTCGTTGCTCTTGAGATTCGGCGCAAAACCGCCCTCGTCGCCCACGCTCGTGGCATAGCCCTTCTTGTGCAGGATCGACTTGAGCGCGTGGAACGTCTCCGCCCCGTATCGCAGCGCCTCCGCGAAGCTCGGCGCGCCGATCGGCATGCACATGAACTCCTGAAAGTCCACGCTGTTGTCGGCGTGCTTGCCGCCGTTCAGGATGTTCATCATCGGCACCGGGAGGCGAACCGCCCCCGTCCCGCCCAGATAGGCGTACAGAGGCAGATCGGCGGCGGCCGCCGCGGCGCGGGCCACGGCCATCGACACGCCAAGGATCGCGTTCGCTCCGAGCTTGCCCTTGTTCGGCGTGCCGTCCAGCTCGATCATCATGCGGTCGATCTCGGCCTGCCGGTTCACGGCCATGCCCACCAGACGCGGACCGATCTTCTCATTGACGTTCGCCACGGCCTTGAGCACGCCCTTGCCGCCGTAGCGCTTCTTGTCGCCGTCCCGCAACTCCACGGCTTCGTTCTCGCCCGTCGAGGCGCCCGACGGCACCGATGCCGATGCGGTGACCCCGTTGTCCAGCGTGACGAACACGCGGACCGTCGGGTTGCCTCGCGAGTCCAGAATCTCCAATGCACGAACCGCGTCAATCCTGCAATTCATCGCTGTGCTCCTCTGTGCAACAAGCCCCGTGTATCTCGCGCCGAAGTGCTATCCGGCCGCGTCCCATCTGTTTCCATCCCGCTACGGTGCGCGGGTACATCACGTCTCAAGTTTCGCCTGTTCCAGCATGTCAGCCAGGTCCTTTCGCACCGCCGCCTCCAGCGGCAGCCCGCCGATGGCCTCCAACGCCGGCGTTCGGTCGTACTCCGCCCGCCGTGCGTGAACCATGCCGTCTTCCCACACCACATACGGCGCCCGCGCGTCGCCGTCCAACGGCTGGCCAAGGGAACCCGGGTTCACGATCTGCAGGTCCCCGTGGCGGCGAACCAGCGGCAGGTGCGTGTGCCCGAGGATCAGCACGTCGCCCTGCACCTCGCGTGCAATGTCATCGAGAATGGCATCGCGCAGCCGCGGAGTAAGCCGGTAGTCGTACAGCGGGTCGATCGGCGTGGCGTGAATGACAACGAATCGAACGCCCGCGATCTCCCAGTGAAGGCGAATCGGCAGACGACAGAGCCACAGCCGATCCGCCGGATCCAGTCGCGCCCGCGTCCAATCGGCCATCGCGAGGGCCAGCGCCTGCTTCGCCGGATTCGCCCGCGGATCCGTCTGGAACGCCACGGCATGGTCGTGATTGCCGCGGACGGTGATCGCCCCGCGTTCCCGGAGCCAGGCGACGGCCGCGCGGGGATCAGGCCCGTAGTTGACCGTATCGCCCGCGCAAATGATGTGGTCCACCACGCCGGCCTCGCGTTCGACGGCCGCCAGTGCCCACGGGTTAGCGTGGACGTCTGAGATAATCAGAATGCGCATCGCCATGTCGGTTCTTGAACCGGCCGGCCGGGCATACCCGACCTCAGGAATCCCGACCGGTCGCTTCCGCCGGGTGGGGTCTCTTCTTCGACGCGCCGCACCGCCGCGGACCCCCGCCGATGGCACCGGCAGGAGTCATCAGATCCTGGGGATCGGTTGCCCCCTGACGCCACAGCCGGCCTGCCCCGGGCCGAACGCCGAACACGGCGCGTCCCTGTCGTTCAAGGGTTGAGGGCGGACTCCATCGCCCGAACGCAGGTATTCTAGCCCGGTCAGCGCGGCATGCAAGTCGGTTCCCCGGGGCTCGATGCGTCACGGCCTCAATGCGCCACGGCGAAACAAACTGCGGCAGCCGGCACAGCCCGTTATGCCAAGCGGCTCGAACGAACCGTCGCATGACATCAGCATGCGTTGCGCGCTCCGGCGCGGCCGAAGTCCTGATGCTGCCTCCGGAGGCCACCCGACACCGGGGGCTACCCCCGTCATCCGGAGCGAAACCGAAGGGCTTATCAGAATGACGCGCGGCACTCCCGCGACATCGCCAAACCCTCGCGGAAGATGCGGAGAAGTTCCGGACTGACGAACCAAAGGTTCCCTGCCGGCCGATTCCGACTGCGTCGCCCTGCGCGAGGACGACGGTCGCGATCGGAGGCGCCAGGCAGGCGAAAATGACCGTGGGACGGCAGGCACGCGTTTCGCTGCAGCTTACCCCGACCGGACCCAAGCCGGGAATGTCAGTGCTGTCGGCAAACGATGAATTGCGCCAGGGTCTCGAGCGATCGACGGGCGGGCGAGTCGGGCAGGACCGCAATGTTGCCCAGCGCCGACCGGACGTACTGCCCCGCTACCCCCATCGCATACTCGATGCTCTCGCTGCCCGCCACCAGCTCGCGGAGGATCGACGCCCGGGCGGGGTTGCCGTTCCGCAGGGCCTCGGCCGCTTTCGCCCGCGGACCCTCGGGGGCGTTGGCCAGGAAGTGGATCAGCGGGAGCGTCAGCTCCGCCTTCTCGAGGTCGCGCCCGAGCGTCTTGCCCATCTCCCGCGGCGAGCCGACGATGTCGAGCACGTCGTCGACGATCTGAAACGCAATGCCCACATCGAGCCCATAGTTCTCCAGGCGCGCGATCCTCGCCGGCGACGCGCCGGCGTACCGCGCGCCGAGCACGCAGCACGTGCTCATCAGGCTGGCGGTCTTGCGCGAGATGATCGCGAAGTACTCGTCCGCCGTCAGCGCCGCGTTGCCGCGGTGATGGACCTGCATCAGCTCGCCCTCGCATACCGTGTTCGTCGTCGAACCGATCAGGCGCGAGGCGTAGCACGAGTCGAGACTGCTGCACAGGTGGAACGCGTGGCTGATGAGCAGGTCGCCGAGCAGCACGGCGGCTTCGTTGCCGCGGAGGCGGTTGACCGTCGGCACGCGCCGCCGCATCTCCGCGTCGTCGAGCACGTCATCGTGCACGAGCGTGGCCATGTGCACCATCTCGACCACGGCCGCAAGCACGAGGTGATCGTCTGTCACCCGCCCGCACGCCTCCGCCGAGAGCAGCACGAGCGCCGGCCGGACCATCTTGCCGCGGTAGCGCCCGATGTGCGCGTAGAGATCGCGCACGAAGGCCTCGTCGCTGGCCAGTTCGTCGTCGAAGATCCGAGAGACCCGGCTCAGCGGCTCAGCGATCGGCGCGTAGAGTTGGGCCGGCTCGATCATGGTAGTAATCGACAGTCGATGGTCGCAGCCACGGGCTCCGTTGAGCCCGTCCCGCCATTTGCGGGCGATTGTATCGCCACCCCCGAGGGCGGTCAGGGGCTTTCAGCGGTTTTCAAAGTTTTTGAAAACAGGAAAAGCGGCCTCCCCGCCCGCATCGTTACCGCGATGCATCCCGCACCTCCTCGGCAATCGCGCGAAGCCCATCGACGTACTCGCGGTGGTTCGCGCAACGCGGGACCTTGTGCTGACCGCCGAGTCGGCCGCGCCGTTTGAACCACTCATAGAACGTGCCTTCGGGGACGGCTGTGACCTCGACGCAGGACATGGCCAGGTCGCCCCGGCGCTTGATCGCGTAGTCCAGGCTCTGCTCGCAGAGCTTTGCGTCAATCGCGCGGCGGAACGCGTCCATGTCCGCCGGCGCCAAGGCGAACTCGATCACGTACTCGTGTGCGGGCAGCGGGCGGCGCTCGTCGGGGAAGCGCGGGGCGGCCGTGTACTCGTGGACGCGGGCGCCGGTGAACCGGCACGCATGCGTGACAGCCGCCTCCACGTGTTCGCTGATGATGTTCTCGCCGAAGGCGCTGATGTAGAGCTTGTGCCGACCGGTGATGCGCAGCCTGAGCGGGCGGAGGCTCGTGAAGCGGACGATGTCACCGAGATCGTAGGTCCAGAGGCCGGCGCACGTGGTCAGCAGGATGACATAGGAAACGCCCGTCTGCACGTCGGCCACGGTCAGCCGTGGCGCGCCAGGCCGGCCCCACCCCTCCAGCGGCACGAACTCGTAGAAGACGTTGTGGTCGAGGGCGAGCAGAAGCGAGGGGTCGCACGGGTCCGTCTGGATGCCGATCGAAGCCTCGCTCGCCGAATAGATGTCCAGATACTCGACATTCAACCCGGCGAAGTATTGATCGAAGATCGGGCGGTACGGCTCGAAGAAGACGCCCCCGTGGACGAAAAGCGTAAGGTGCGGCCAGAGCGAGGCCAGGAGCCGGGGGTTGGGGATCGGGCATTGGAGATTCGGGGACGATTGCGGATCGCGGATTGCGGATCCCGGACGGGTGGGCCGCGGATCAGGGCGGCAGCCCTCGCCCCACGTTCGGTCTCCCCTGGAAGGCGAGTGGGCGGACGCCGCTACGGCGATCACGCGGTCGAGAAGGACCTTCACCCAGCTCGGGATGCCGGCGAGGAAAGTGATGTTCTGCCTCGCGGCACGCTCGGCGATACGGCCGATGCGTTCCTCCCAGTCCACGATGGCCGCGATGTCTCGACCGGGGCTGTACCGGCGCGTCAGCGGCCAGCAGAGGCGGCCTGCGGCAATGCCGCTGGCGTCGCCCACATGCACAGCCCCGCGACGCTCCAGCGTCGTGGTGCCGCCGAGCCCGAGAAAGACACCGTCGAAAAGAGCCCGCGCACGATCCGGACGACGTCGTGCGTAGAAGGCGATGAGATCCGCCGAAACCCTGGCGTGAGAGCGCAGGAGCTCGCGCGTCACCGGAACGTACTTGTCCCCGGCGGTTGTGCCCGACGTAGCGGCAAACCAAGGCGGCAGGCCCGGCCAGGTAATGTCCGCCTCGCCGTCGAAGTTCCGCTGCCACCAAGGCTTCATGCTCGCGTAGTTCTGGATGGGGACGCGGCGCTGATACTCAGCCACGGAGCGGATCGACGCATAGTCGAACTGCCGACCCCAGGCGGTGTCCGCCGCCCGGCGCACGAGCCGCAGGAGCGTCTGCCTTTGGACGGACATCGGATCGCGGTGGATGCGGGCGAGTTGCGGCTCGCGAAAGGCGGCGTACGCCCGCACGATGGCCGGGTAGAAACTCATCCGACAGAGGGTAGCCCTGCAACGGCACGAGGGCCAGAGATCGCAGTCGAATCCCATGAGGCCCCCGCCGAACCACGCACCGGCCCCGGAAAAACACAGCGCCTCGCGATGGCAAGTAGCGCGAGGCGCCGAAGTCATCCGCGGGCAGGCTTGCCGATCACTGGCTCACGCCCGGCAGGCTGCCCATCGCCGATTCGATCATGGGCAGACACGGCAGGAAGGCAAGCGGATCCGACATCACTTGCGCGTAAAGAGCCTCCTGCTGTGCCTGCGTCATGCCCTCAAAGTCGGCGTCCGTAAGCTGCCCGTCGCCGTTCTTGTCGAGCGGACAGGCGGCGCCGGCCCCGCAACCCCAGACACTCGCCAGCAAGACTACCAGCACCATACCAAACACGAACTTCATCGAAGTGCCTCCTGAGAAGAAGAAAATGAACCGCTACCCGGACGCTAAGGCAGCAGCCTACCATCCACCGCGAAATCCCGCAACCAGCACAGGAACGGCCTCGGGTCGCAACCCAACCCGGGGCCGCCGGCCGCCGAGATGCCGAGTCCTTCGCCCGCCCGGGCGGGGCTCACGGATTACCTGCGCGAAGGATCCGCCCTACCGGCGCCAATTGCGCCGATTCCTGGTCGCGCGGTCTATCCTGAACGAAGCTGTGGGATCCTCGCGGTGAGGGAACGACGCTGCCGCGCCCTCGCGAAACATGAGAGCAAGTGGCGGGGAAACCGCGACAAGAAACCCTGCTATACCCGAGAGCGGGGAACACGGACTTCGCAGATCTGGTCGTCAACGACGAAGGTACCGGCTCTCCGAGCAGGCCGGACGCTTACGACGTGTTTAGCGATTACAGCGCGCGTACCCTTGCTGCAACCCGAACCTGCCCCGCGTGGCCGCGCCATGGAACGCAGCCGGCGCGGGGGACCCGACCGTCGAATGCACCGCTATAGAACCTGGGAAGAACCGCGGGTGGCCCTGGCGCACCTCCTCGTTGCCGCAAAGCCTGTAGCCGGCCGGGGAGGCTGTCAATTCCCGGCCGTCATCGGCTCGCTGAGAGCAACCGCCAGACCGTCCATCTGCTCCCACACCTCACGAATACGCTGCTCAATCGCGGGTATCTGATGCGACCGGTCCGGGGAGGCCCATGCCTCGGCCAGTTCGCGTTTGAGACGATCGAGATTCATCTGAAGCCTATCGAGTCTTTCGCACGTCGCACGCGACGAAGTAAACACGGTCGTCACCTCCTTTTGATCCCCTCGCTGTCCTTAGACAACTCACACGGCTGGAAGTTGCTACCGCGCCGTGAAATATTTCCGGAAAGATGCTTTTTGACGCCCGCAAGAGGCAATCGTCGCGACGCGCCGCGCAGGAACAAACCGATTGGCACGCACTTGCATGCCCGCGAAACCGGAGCTTCTTGCTCCCATAGCGACCGAGCGAGACGTGGTCGCATCGCGCGGCGCCAGCATAACCGGCCGCATGCCTATTCGGCCGCGATTTAGAACCTACAGCAACCCATCAATCAGTTTCAGCCTTGGGTGACGGCCATGACGCTCTGGTAGACGCCGATGCAGCGACGCGCGGAGTCGGCCCAGCTCAACTTGCGGACCTCGAAGTTGCCGTGCTCCCGCAGCGTCGTCTGGAGCGGCGGGTGGCGCAGAACGGCGATGATCTTGTTCGCCATCTCGTTGACATCCCAGAAGTCGACCTTCAGGACGTGAGAGAGGATCTCCGCTACGCCGGATTGCTTGCTGATGATGACCGGCACGTCGTTCGACAGCGCCTCCAACGGTGCGATTCCGAACGGCTCCGAGACGCTCGGCATCACGTAGAGATCGGCCATGCGGAAGGCGCGGTCTACGTCGTCGCCGCGCAGGAATCCGGTGAAGAGCACCTTATGCCCTATGCCCATCGCGGCGGCGAGTTCGATCGTGTGGCGGATCATGTCACCGGAGCCGGCCATGATGAACCGGACGTTGTCGATGACCTCGAGCACCTTCTTCGCGGCGGCGAGGAAGTACTCGGGCCCTTTCTGCATGGTGATGCGACCAAGGAAGAGGACGATCTTCTCGTCGCGACGGATGTCGTGGAGCTTGATGCCGTTCCGCTTTCCGTTGAGGTCGATCGCGTTGTAGACGACCTCGATCTTGTCGCCGGGCACACCGTAGCGGCTCTCGACGAGCTTCTTGGTGTAGTGACTCACGGTGATGATGCGGCTGGCGTGATGCATGCCCGCCCGCTCGATGTCGTAGATCCGCTGGTTGACGTGCTCACCGCTGCGGTCGAACTCGGTGGAGTGGACGTGAACGACCAGCGGCTTGCCCGTCAGGGAAGCGACCGCCATTCCCGCCGGGTAGGTCATCCAATCATGTGCGTGAATGACGTCGAAGCTTTCCTCCATCGCCACCGCCGATGCCAGACGAGCGTAGCGCTGAACCTCCGTGAAGAGATCGCCGGCATAGTGCTCGCCGGGGCCTATCGCCGCGAGCACCGCCGTCGGCGCAAAAACGCCCGCTTCTTGTGCGGATTGTCCGGGGGAGGATCTTGCCTTCTGCGCGTAATCCGCCGGCGTCTGGTATGGGCTCAACCCGGCGTCGATCGTGCGGAACGTGACCCGCTCAAACTCGCTGAGCTTGTACTGGATGGAACCGGGCAGCGAAGAGCGCGGCGTCATGAGCTTCACATGCGAACTGAACTGGCTCGAGACCGGCTTCGGCAGAACGAAGAGCACCTCCATGCCCAGCTCGCTCATGGCCTTGGTGAGCCCGTGGCATGCCGTCCCCAGCCCACCGCTGATGAAGGGAGGAAACTCCCAACCAAGCATCAGAACTCTCATAGCGCCGCCGCTCCATTCTCGGCTGGCCTCCAACCGGAGGCACTGTACTGCTCCGCCGAGACCGGCTGACTCCCGTTGACACCTCCACCGCACCGCGCCCGCATGGAACGTCGTCGACCCCAGGACGCCGTGGGATGCCTATCCATCGACAATTCCACGCGATCCATCCAGCCAACCTGAGTCCGATTCGCCGAGACTTCGGGACGAGCGTTGCCGCCGAGATGCCACCGACACAGCGCTTGCCCGATGCTGTCGATCGGACGCAGTTACCTGACAGCGTCTGGCGCCTCGTGCCAGTACTGGCGTGCGAGTCGCCTCACGCGACACCGTCGGATCACTTCGGCGTACGCCAAGCTCGTCGTCGGCTTCTTCCCCCTCTTGCTTCCTGCGCCATCCGCGCAAAGGCCGCACTCCACACGAGCTTAGCACTGTCTCATACAACTGTCAATGATTTCGCCACATGCGCTACGCATTTCGGCGGCACTCTGCACGGCATACACCCGGGGCGACCGGCGCGAACGGCGCTTCGTCGGCACGCGGCAAGCCACCCCGGGCTTCTGCCGCGAGCCGATGTGCGTCGTCCGGGGCGCATCACGAATAGACGGCTTTTCGACTCCATGTCCCCTGACCGCCCGCCTCCTCGCTCAGGCGATCCGCGCACGGCCAGCGGCGACTCGTCTGTCGGCTGTGCTGTCTCCGGCGCCCTGCGCTCGCCTACTCGCGCGGCGACCGCGATCCGAAACCCATCCACCATCGGACAGCCTGAACCCCCGTCTTCGCCGCTTGTTATGTTACCCGAAGCAAACGGTCCACTCGGTAACTCACAGCCGATCCGCAAAGCGACCCGCCTCTGGCTCATTGACCGTGCTGTCTGATGTGGGACCGGGAAACACCGATGCCCATCGGCCTGGCCGCAGTGAGACGACCTGTGCCGCGGTAAGGCGACCCTAGAAGCACGTGGCTGACCGCCCGGCAGGCGCGGCGGCACGAGGGCTTGGAGGCAGCTACAGCGTTGAGAGCCCGCGTAAAGCAGCGCCGTGGGGCGGTCGGCACACGGGTAAACGCGACGGGGCATCGCGCATCGCGGCGGCTCTCGGGCGCCAGCGAAACTGGGAAGCGTTCCACGAAAGACCCTATATTAACCGGCCCGGCGCGGTCTCGACGCCGCAGGCTTCCCAAAGCACCAAGTCGCTTCGCTGCGCTGGCGAAGACTACCGTCTACCGCACCCTGCCGATTGAAACGCGAGCCACCCTCGACGCCGCGCTGCTCACTCGGCCCGCGGAGTGCCCGACGATCGCAGCGGCGCATGAAAAGCTGCGGCTCAGGGAGCTTCACGGGATCACCTTGACGGATGTCGCCCGATACGCGGAGGCCTTGGAGGAATTCGCTCGGCCATTGATGGCCAGTCTTGCGGTTTCATCTTTACTGAACGCGATGCCGCGCCGCATGCTCTCCGGCCTGACGAGAGGGAACCGGCTGCTGGTCTGGAGTCGATTGGTTCAGCACCTCACCGACGAAGAAGCGCCCCCGCTGAAGGCGGCAGACTATGCAAAGCTTGCGGCGCTGCTCGAGCCGGCCCGTCGAACGCCGCGCCTACCGGGGCCGACGGGCCGGGCAAGGCCGGGGCCGTCGCCGTACCGGCGCGGCGGCGACGGCCAGCTCGCCGCAGAATCGCTCGAAACCCTGGCGCGGGAGATATACGGGACGAACCTGGCCGACGATGTCCTCACGAACCCGCCCCCGACTCGTGAAGGCGATCGGCCATCGTCTTCGGATCCCGGGCGTGAGTCAGGCAGCAATCGTAGGTGATGAGCCCTTCGCGATAGAGCTCGCTGAGGACGTAATCGAGGGATTGCGCGCCGAGCTTGCGGCCCATCTGCATCTCGGTATGGAGCTTCTGGATCTGCCCTTCCCGGATGATGTTTTTGACGCCCGGCGTGCCGAGCATGACCTCGCAGGCGAGAACGCGCTTCTTCTCCGTGGCACAGGGCAGAAGGTGCTGGGCGAAGACCGCCTCGATGGACGAGCCCAGCGAGTAGCGCACCTCCTCCTGCTGCCCGGCCGGAAAGACGTTGACGATCCTCAGGATGCTCTCCGCGGCGCCGGGGGTGTGCAGCGTGGTGATCACCAGGTGCCCTGTTTCGGCGGCCTGGATGGCCGTGTACATGGTGTCCAGGTCGCGCAGCTCGCCGATCGCCAGCACGTCGGGATTCCGTCGCAAGGCGTGCCGCAGGGCCTGCGGAAAGGTCTTGACGTCGCTCAACAGCTCCTGCTGGACGACGATCGATCGCTTGTGACGGTGGACGTATTCGATGGGGTCCTCGATGGTGATGATCTTGGCGCGACGCTCGCTGTTGATCACATTGATCATGTAGTTCATCGTCGTCGTCTTGCCGGAGCCCGTGGGCCCGCAGATCAGGACGAGACCGCTCGGGCGGCGACAGACCTCGTCGATGACCGCCGGCAGGCGAAGCGACTCGCGGCTGCCGATGTCCTCGGCGCAGAGGCGCACGGCCATCTCCGGCACGCCGGCCCGCATGTAGAACGTGGTGCGGACGCGCCCCGAGTTCTCCACCATCATGGAGGTGCAGAGTTCCCAGTCCGTATCGAGTTTCTGGCGCTGAACCGGGGTCGTGATCGAGTCGATCATCGAGCGGACTTCGTCGGCCGTGAGGGCGGGCGCCTGCGCGGGCTTGATCTCGCCGTGCACGCGGAAACAGGGCGGCAGACCCGCCATGATGTGAATGTCGCTCGCGCCGATGCGCCGGCCGCTCTCCACGAGCATGCGGAAATCCATATTGGCTCCCACCGTCAATCCGTCCGTGCGTCAGCGCGTCCGTGCGTCCGTGCGTGAGCCCGTTCGTTCGGTAGTCCGGCAGTCCGGCAGCGGCGCCGGCGTGCCTGCCTCAGCGGCCGCGCATACGGCGATACCACCGCTTCAGCCATGAGGTGCTCGCCGGCTCGCGCAGGGCCACCCTCGCCATGACGAAGGTCGGGTCCACCTCAAGCGCGTGCTCCAGGGAACTGCGATAGTTGCCCATCGCCAGGTCGCGCTCGCACAGCCCGCGGATGTACCAGGCGTAAGGCGCGTGCGGTGCCTGCTCCGTGGCTTGACGCGCGGCCATGAGGGCCTGGGTGTGGTTGCCGTACATGCGATACAGTCTACCGATCCAGAGGCGGGTAAACCAATCGGCGTCGGGCTCGATCATCGCCCGGTCGAAGCAGGCGGCGGCCTTGGCCTGCTCCGAGGCCAGCAGGACCTCGCCGCGGGCGAGCCACCGGTAGGGGCTCGCGCCGCGGGCGGCCAGCGCGGAGTCGGAGAAACGCAGGGCGGCCCGAACGTCGTGAAGGCGCGTCCTGGCCACGGCCTTGGCCGAGAGAAGCTCGCCCTGGTCGCGGAACAGCTCGAGCGCCTTGTCCGCCCAGAGGTCGGCCTCGCGCAGTTCCTTCAGCTCGATCAGCATCTGGACCTGGCCGACCCAGGCCGGCACGAAGCCGCGATCCAGCTCGAGCGTCCGCGTGAAGTAACGCATGGCCTGCTCGAAGTCGCCCCGCTGGAAGGCCTGGATCGCGCGCTGGTGATAGGCGTGCGTCTCCATGGGCTCGGAACCCAGCACGCCGGACTGCTCCTGCTTCCGCTGCTCGCTGCGGAGCCTCGGGGCCTCGTCATCGAACTCCAAATGCTCGAAACGGTCCGCCATCATCGCTCCTAGAAGACTCGCACGCGCCCCAGCGGGCTGATGATCATACGCACTTTCCCGCGAATCCGCTCGGCCGGCACGATACTGACTCGGGTACGCATGTCCGCTTCCTGCCGGCCACGGGGGGCGAAAACATGAACAAGCGACGGGTAGATGAAGAACTCGTCCTTCTTAACCACAAGGTCCAGCGATTCCGGAAGGACAACCGGGGCCAGAAGACCGCGGCCTTTCGCCGGGAGCTTGCCGTTCACGGTAAGTTGACCGTCCTTGCAGACCACATGGTCGCCCGGGCCCGCGAGGATGCGATCGATCAGCACGCCGCCCACGATGTACCACCCGTCGCCGCCGTGCGCACGGCCGTGGTCCTCGATCTGGTAGCTCACGATGTCGCCGGGGGCGTAGCGCGGCCGGTTCCACCGTCCGTTCAGGAGGAGCACGTCGTTCGTATCCAGCAGGGTGCTCCGCGTGTCGGCCGTAAGCTGCTCGACCCGGGCAAAGCCGCCCAGGAGCCACGTTGCACCGCGGTACGGACCCAATGTCAGGGCGACGAAGACCACGAGGCTTGTGGCGATGGTCGTGATCCGCCGCGCGTAGCCCGCCCGGTGAAAGATGCAGTCCGTGACGGCGTACGTGTGCACGCTCAACACGATCGCCGTGAAGAACATCCAGGCGGAAGACATGAAGAGCACCGAGGCGACAAGGGCCAGCACATACCCCGCGAGGATGCACCAGCCGCGGAGACGACGGCGGGACACGATCTGCCCGAGGCCCGGGATGATCGAGGCGCCGACCCAGAAGATGCGCTCGGCCGGCGGGACCTCTTCCGGCGACCGGGTGCCGGCCCAGTAGCCCCGCCGCATCAGCCGATCCCACAGGCCGACGAGGCGTTCGGTGAAGAGCGTGCGGCGCTGCCAGCGGACGCGAAGCCGCCGCCAGCGGGCCCAGCGGTCGCCGGCGCGGTACGGCATCACGTCCACGTCGTCGAACGACAGCCGGCTCGTGCAGCGGGCGCAGAGCTGAAGGCCGGGGAGGTTCTGAAAGCCGCAACTCGGGCACTGCATGAGTCAGGCCCCCAAGTGAAAAGGTCATTTCGCCTGCCCGTGGGCACTGCCGGACACGCCTTCCATTTCCCCCTCGCCCCCGCCCTCTGGAAGGGGAATGGCGGGGAGTCGAGTCACTTTCGCTTCTGGTGCGCCTGGATACGCACCGCCGCATCCTGCTCGTAGTACTCGGCCGTCCGCTCGCGCGACGTCTCCTTGCCGATGATGTCGGCGAGGAGGTCGGCGTAGCTCATGCACTGCCGGCCGCTGACGCCCTTGACCAGCACCTTGACCTGGCCGTCGGGGCGGATCTCGATCTGGAACTCCGGTTGATCCACGGCGCTACCTCCCCGCCCGGCGGATGTGGAGCTTGATCGTCCCGTCCGCCGCGACCTGCTCGTTGGCTACGGTGAACTGCCGGGACTTCAGCTCCGAAACCACCTTGTGATACGTATACTGCTGCACGATCCGGGTGCCGATCTCGCGGGCGATCTTGCGAAGCTGCCCGTCCGTGTAGCCCTCGCCGGAGACGCACACCTTGCAGGTCCCCCGCTCGTCGCGGCCGACCTCCACCTGAAGATCACCCCTTTCGGCGGCGACCGTTTCGCCGCGGGACATGTGCTCCTCAAGGACCTCGCTGTTGTCGATGGTTTCCTCGATGCGACTTCGGGTGCGGATAATGGGCTCGGCGGTACGAGTCGCCACGCTGAACCCCATCGAGGCAAGGGCCCCCGCGACGGCCGCGGAAACGACCGGCCACGAGCCGATCACGAGGGGCGTCAGTACGCAAACGGCACTCATAGGACTCTCCTTACTTGGTTGCTCGGTTATTCAGTTGCTCGGTTGCTCGGTTAACCGGTTGCCCGCTCGGCCGGTTGGCCACCATCAGGCGGTACCGGTTTCGGTCAGACGGCTGCGCCGCGGGCGCTTGCTCACGTAGCCCTTTTGTCGCCCCTCCGCGGCTTGGGGGCGGTGGACGCCACGAACCACGGGCTTACGCCCGTGGCTGCTCTCCGACGCCCCTGCGGGGCTGGAAAGGAGCGAAAGGCTCTGATCCAAAACGGTATTGGTCACCACTCGCCATTCGCGACTCGTCACGAATCGGGTCATTCCAGTTCCAGCTTCCGGCGGTCGCGCTGGGCGGCGAGCGTCGTCTTGGTAGAGGCGTTCCGGGCGCGGCCCTCGGACCAGGCGCGGATCACTTCGATCTGATCGCTCATGGTGCGCGAGAGGGGCACGGTCTCCTTGAGCGCCTGCAGGAGGGCGTCGGTCGTGAGGTCACTCTTGGCGTAGAAGACGTCGAACAGGGCGCTGATGACGGCCTGCTCGATCTCGGCGCCGCTGAACCCGACGGAGGCGGCCGCGAGGGCCTCGAGATCGAACTGGGCCGGATCGCGCCCGCGCCGCTCGATGTGGATGCGGAAGATGTCCTGACGCTCGGCCTCCGTGGGCAGATCGACGAAGAATATCTCGTCGAAACGCCCTTTTCGCAGCAGTTCGGGCGGGAGGTTCGAGATGTCATTGGCCGTGGCCACGACAAACACAGCGCTCGTCTTCTCGCTGAGCCAGGTCAGGAACGTACCCATGACGCGGGCCGTCGTGCCGCCGTCCGTGCTGCCGGATGCCTGGGAGCCGGAGAAAGCCTTGTCGATCTCGTCGGCCCACAGGACCGTGGGGGCGACGCTCTCGGCCACCTGGATGGCCCGGCGGACGTTCTGCTCGCTCGAGCCGACGAGGCTGCCGAACATCCGCCCCATGTCGAACCGCAACAGCGGGAGCTTCCAGAGGCGGCTGACGGCCTTGGCGCAGAGGCTCTTGCCGCACCCCTGCACGCCCACCAGCAGCACGCCCTTGGGCGCCGGCAGCCCGAACTGCTTCGCCCGGTCCGTAAACGCCTCGGTCCGCTTGATGAGCCACTCGCGCAGAGCATCGAGCCCGCCGACCTGGCGGAAGTCCTCGACGGCGTCGTAATACTCCAGGAGACCGCTCTTGCGGATGATCTGCTGCTTCTCGGCGAAGACGCAGCTCACATCGTCGCCGGAGAGGCACCCGTCGTTGACCAGCGTTTTGGCGAAGACGTTCTCGGCCTCCTTGACCGTCAGGCCGAGGGCGGCCTTGAGGAGCTGCTCGCGGCCAGCCTCGTCCAGATCGATCTTGATCTTCGGGTTGTCCTTGAACTGCTCGGCGATGCGGTCGAGCAACTGGCCGAGTTCGGGCAGACCGGGGAGCGTAAAGTCGAGGACCGTGATGTCCTTCTCCAGCTCCGGGGCCATCTGCAGGACCGGCGCCGTGATGATGAGGGTCTTGTAGCTGTTGTTCAGGGCGATCGCGACCTCCCGAAGCTTGCGGACGATGGGGATGTTGCAGGTGGTCTGCGTCGTCATGAAGAAGTGGAAGTCCTTGAAGATGTAGATGGCCGGATCGTTGTGCTGGACGACGGTGTCGAGCGCCTGCAACGGATCGGCGGGGCCGCGGGACTTGGTCGGCATCTCGCTGCTGACGTCGCCGCTGGCCATGCCGCTGGTCACGGACCACGTGAGGACGTTCTTGTTCCGCTTGCGGGCGATGGCGCGGATGCCGCGTTCGACGCGGTCCTCCTCCCACGTGATCACGTAGATGATCGGGTAGCGGGCCCGAATGAGTACATCCAGTTCGGCCAGGGCGTCCTGTTGCGCCATCAGCGTGATTCCTCCTGCGTCGGCTCGCGTCGGGACCGGCACAGGGCCTGGCGCCGGCGCATCGTTTGATCACCGGGGTTGACCGCGAGCGCGACCTCGATCAGGTCCGCGTCGAGGTCGTGGAAGTAGAGGCGACCATCCGACCCGATACTGACCTCAACCTCCTGCAACAATGGCAGTTCCAGGGGCAACGGATCCATGTGCCTACTCCACCAGATTCAACCCGAGGCGGCGACAATAGTCCTCGGCTCGGGCAAGCTCCGCGCTCGGCACCGTCCGCCCGAGCGCCGGATCCTGAAACGCCGGCGGGCCGGGGACGTAGCTGCTCATCAGGTGGAAGCGAACGCCGGGCAGGTTCGCCGCCACCCAGCGGGCCGTCGGCTCAAGACAGCACCGCTCATGTCCCGGCATGAGCAGGTGCCGTACGAGCAGACGGCGCGGCCCCGGGTCGGAGATGTCGCGAAGGTTGCGATGCAGCACCCGCAGATACCGCGGCACACCGGCCAGCGACGCCGCGCAGGCGTCCGTGCCGAACTTGAGATCCACCACGTACAGATCGAACAACCCATCGAGCGACTCGCGACATTCGCGAGTGAAGTACCCGTTCGTGTTCAGCAGCCACGGCGTATCGGATTGCAGACGCCGCCGAGCCTCCATCAGGGCCGGGGCGTGCAGGCTCGGCTCGCCGCCGACCCAGTTGATCCACCGGACGGCGGCCGTGGCGGCCTCGATCCGCCCGATCATCTCGGGCGCCAGGAGGTCCATTCCATCGTCCGCCCGATAGCATCGTGGCGCCTGCGTGCAGAACCGGCAGCGGAAGTTGCATCCGCCGAGATACACCATCAGGGCCGGGGACAGGTCCAGCTCCTCGGCCATGCTGACGTAGCAGCGAAAGACGCGCGAAGAGCCCGCCACCCCGCACCGCCTTCGCTGTCCCGCCCGGCCGAGGGCCCCGCAGCGCAACTCGCAAAGCGCGCACGGCGAGTCGGGGGCTGCGGGGCGGGGTTCCGGCGCCCCCTCCGGGTGCGCGTGAGCAGCCGATCGCCGCGATCCGGCTTCCGTAACGGCCCGCATCGATACCACCTCATTACGAGAGACGGCATCGCGCGGTCCGTGTTAATGGCAAACCCGGCGCGATTCTGTATAATGCCCCCTCATGAAGCCGCTGCTTTCTATCCTTTTGTCGGGTTTTCCACTCATGTGTACCTCCTGCGCGACAGGCGACGCGGGGCACGCTGAGCCTCGCGTACGGATCATTGCCCATCGGGGCAACTCGAGCGAGGCGCCGGAAAACACGCTGGCCGCATTCCGGCAGGCCGCCGGGATGGGAATCGATTACGTTGAGCTGGACGCTCGACCCTCGGCCGACGGCACGCTCTACGTCCTGCACGACAAGACGCTCGACCGCACCACCAACGCCGTCCGGGTGATCGGCCGGGCGAAGGTCGCGATACGAGACCTCCACGACGGGCAGATCAACGAACTCGATGCCGGATCCTGGTACGACGAGCGGTACGCAGGCGAGCGGGTGCCGACGCTCGCGGCGGCGCTCGACGTAATCCAGGCGAGGTCGAAGACGCTGCTGGAGCATAAGGACGGGCCGGCCGAGGCGTACGCGCGCCTGCTGCGAAACAAGAGACTCGTCAACAAGCTGATCGTGCAGAGTTTCGACTGGAACTTCCTGGCGGACCTGCACAAGCTCGAACCCGCCCAGACGCTCGCCGCGCTGGGCGACAAGGAGCTGACGGACGAGAAGTGGGCGAAACTGCCGGCCACGGGGGCGCGGATCGTGGGGTGGGCGTACAAGGACCTGGCCGCCGAGCAGATCAGCCGGTTCCATCAGCACGGGTACCAGGTGTTCGCCTGGACCGTAGACGAGCCGGCGGATTGGGAGCGGCTGGTCTCGGAGGGGATCGACGGGATCATAACGAACCGGCCGGCGGCGCTGAAGGCATGGCTGAGGCAGCGGGCCGTGCAGATGAAGAAGTAAAGGGGTAAGGCCGAGCACGCGCAGAGCGAGAACGAAATCGGCCCGCGTGATTTGCGTCTTTCGCGACCGCTGCGAAACCTCGAACGCCGGCTTTGGCGGGAATGACGGCAGCGTGGCGGCCATGCGCGTGACGGGCGCATTGCGGCCAGCAGACCGACTATGCAGGGGAGGCAGCGATGGATCTCGATTCCGGCAAGCTGGCATCGCTCTACCGCGACGAGCTGCTGAAAAACGTGATTCCATTCTGGGAACGGTACTCGCTCGACCGGGAATGCGGCGGCTACTTCACCTGTCTGGACCGGACGGGGAACGTCTACGACACGGACAAGTTCACCTGGCTGCAGGGACGGCAGGTGTGGTGCTTCTCGATGTTCCACCGACACCTGGAGCCGCGGCCGGAGTGGCTCGAGATCGCCCGCGGCGGGGCGGAGTTCCTCAAGAAACACGGGCGGGACGCGGAGGGCAACTGGTACTTCTCACTGACGCGTGACGGCCGACCGCTCATTCAACCGTACAACTGGTTCAGCGACGCGTTCGCCGCGATGGGCTTCGGCCAGTACGCCCTCGCCGCCGGCGACGAGGAGGCGAAGGACATCGCCCTCGCGACGTTCGCAAACCTCCTGCGGCGGCGCGAGTGTCCCAAGGGCAAGTACACGAAGGCCTACCCGGGCACGCGACCGCTGCGGTCGATGGCCTTTCCGATGATCATGGTGAATCTCTGCCTGGAGTTGGAGGGCATCCTGCCGGAAGACGAGCTTCAGCGACACCTCGACGACGCGATCCGCGAGATCATGACGCTGCACTACGACCCGCAGCGGCGGATCACGTTCGACAACGTCGCCCCCGACGGCTCGCACGTGGACTGCTTCGAGGGGCGGCTCATCCTGCCGGGGCACGGGATCGAGGCGATGTGGTTT
>CAZMVY010000077.1:17062-18522 GCA_964569765.1 uncultured Planctomycetales bacterium | reverse complement strand
ACTTCTTCGCGCAGCTCGACCCGCAGTACTCCGCCACGCTCGGCCTGATGATCTCGATCATCCTGAGCGTCGCGTACGTGATCATGCTCATCAAGGCGCGGCTCGACTCCAAGTGGATCGCCCGCCACAACACGCTCGACCATCAGTCCTGGGGCCGCGCGGACGATTCGCTCGCCCGCGGGGCCAAGCGGACGCGAACGTCGTACCCCGACGCGTTCCAGTTCGTTCTCGGCCTCTCGGGCACGCTGCACATCTACGACGCCAACGGCAACCGCGAGCTGCGGCGGATCGAGAACGTCCTGTTCCTGCCGTGGGTGAAGCGCCGCGTGGATCATCTGTGGGAGAGCACGCAGGTCGCCGTCGCACCGGATCAGGCCGACGACGAGGCGGCCACCGCTGAACGCGAAGACGCCGGCGGTCCGGAGAACAGCGGCGACGATGCCGCGCCGTAATCCGAACCGATCGGGGGCGGACGTCTCGCCCGCCCGGAAAGGCGTACCGGATGCACGCCCGACACGGTCCGACGCGCGCCGTTACCCCTGTTGCCCTCTTATCAAGGGAGCGGGGCTGATCACCACCCGCTCATGACGAACCGGTAGCTCCCCGCGCCGACATGGAACACGACGGCGCCCTTCTCCATGCGGAGGAACTTCACCCCCAGCGCGGCGTCCGGTGCGATCCCGTTGCGGAAGATCATCGTCTTGCCCTCCGTGACCGTCACCTGCTGCTTGCCGAGCGTCGGGATCGCTACCTCGGCGCTCGTGTTGGCGGGGATCCGCACGTCGAGCGTCAGACCGTCTTCCGTCCGCTGCCACCGGCTGCCGATTGTACCGTACGTCGAACGATGCACCGCCCCGGCCCACTTCAGGTCGCCCGTCGGCATCGGTCGGATGAGTGCACGCTTGAAGCCCGGGTGTTCCGGGTCCGAGCGGATGCCCGCCACATACTGATAGAGCCAGACGGCCATGTCCCCCACAAGCATCAGGTGATTGTGCGAGTTCATCGCCGGGTCGGCCGTGTCGCCGTTCCAGAGTTCCCAGATCGTCGTCGCCCCGTGCTCGGCCATGTAGCCCCAGCTCGGATAACTCGTCTGCGTTGCGAGCCGGTACGCGATATCGGGGCGCCCGTTGTCCGACAACACGCGCATCAGCCACTGCCCGCCGATCAGGCCGGTCGCGAGGTGGCCCTTGCACTTCACGACGATGTTCTCGACGAGGTTCTGGAAGAGGCGGTGCCTCTGGTCTTCGGGCACCAGGCCGAACGCCAGCGGCAGGACGCTCGAGGTTTGCGTGCCGTTACTGTACTGGCCCGCCTCCTCGTTGAAGAACTTGCGGTTGAATGCCGTCTTGAGCCTGGCCGCCAGCTCTCGGAATCGTTTCGCATCGTCCGGCTTGTCGAGCCACGTCGCGAACTTCGCCATCAGGCAGAGGTCATGATAGAAGTACGCCGTCGCCAGGAGC
>CAZMVY010000077.1:0-17052 GCA_964569765.1 uncultured Planctomycetales bacterium | reverse complement strand
CTTGAGCCACCCGCTCATGTACTCGATCCCCCGGCACATGCTCGGGTAGTGTGCCGCCAGCGGCCGCAGATCGGCGTACTGTTCGTGGAACCACTCGGGGATGATGATGTAGGCGCTCGGCCAGGTGACGTTCCCGCTGTAGATCACCCAATACGGCGGCGCGACGTCAGGGACGCAGCCCTTGTCATCCTGGGCCTCCTCGATGTCCTGCAGCCACTTCGCGTAGAAGTTGGCGAGGTTGAACTCGAAGCTCTCGTGCTTGGCCTCGTTGGGGATGTCACCGAGCCAGCCCTGCCGCTCGTCGCGCTGCGGGCAGTCCGTCGGGATGCTCCGAAGGTTGCCGCGGATGCCCCAGACGACGTTGCTGTAGACGCGGTTGATCGTCTCGTTGGAGCACGCGAAACGGCCCACCCGCTCCGCGTCGGAGTGGGCGACGCGCCCCTCGATCGTCGCGAGCGTCGGTTCGCCGGGGTAGCCGGCCAGCTCCACGAATCGGAAACCGTGATACGTGAAGCGCGGCTCGTACACCTCGACGCCCCTGCCCTTGAGGATGTACGTGTCCGTGCACCTGGCCGAACGAAGGTTCTCCATCGCGAGCGAACCGTCCTTTGCCAGCACCTCGGCGTGGCGAAGCGTGACCGTCGTTCCGGCCGGGCCTTTCACGGTCAGCCGTACCCACCCGACCATGTTCTGGCCCATGTCGTAGATGTAAACGCCCGAAGGGAGCCTGGTCATCCGCACCGGGCGAAGCGTCTTCGTAACGCGGATCGGCTCGGCCATCTGTGCCGCGAGCGCACCCGCCGGGCCCTGTACGAGTTGGGCGGGTTGCCAGCGTGCATCGTCGAAGCCCGGCTTGCACCAGCCGTCTATCTCCATCCGCGCGTCGTACTCCTCGCCGTCGTAGTCGTTGTTCGCGCGAATCGGCCCCTCCGTCGTGAGCTTCCACGTCTCGTCGCTGACAACGTCCGCCGTACTCCCGTCGTCGTACTCGATCCGCATCTGCAGGAGCATCTTCGGATAACCGTACATCATCGCCGGCTTCGGGTCCGGGTCGCGCGGAGGATAGTAACGGCCGTTGCCCAGGATTACGCCGACCACGTTGGCGGCCGAACGCAGCCGATCCGTCACGTCATACGTGACATAGAGGACGCGCTTGTCGTAGTTGGTCAGGCCGGGGTCAAGCACGTGATCGCCCACCTTCTCCCCATTGAGGTAAAGCTCGTAGTAGCCGAGTCCGGCGATGTATGCCGTCGCTCGCTTGACCCGTCGGACAACCTGAAACTCGTGGCGGAGGTATCGCGCCGGCAAGCGCCGGTCAGCCACCGGGGCAAGCTTCACCTCGCCCCAGGGGGCCATGCCGTAAGCCCCGAGTTCCCTCGCCTCGACCCATCCCGCGGCGTCAAAGCCCGGCCGCTTCCAGTCCGGGGACTCCTTGTCGGAGGTGCGCCACTGGCGATCGGTCGCCACGACGAGCGGCGGCCCCTCCTCGAACTCGATGAGGAGCGCACCGATCAGCCCGGCCGGATTCGGCGACCCGCCCGCGTTGCTCGCCGAGACCGCGATCGTATTCTCGCCGGCATGGAGGAGCTGCGTGACGTCGAAGCTGTTCGTGCGAGCGAAGTCGTAGCCCGCGGCGGCCTTGGCCCCATTGATGAACAGGGCGTAGGAGTTGTCAGCCGCCACCGTGCACGTCGCCTTGCGAACCTTCCGGTCTCCCGGAAGCGTCACAGTGCGAAGAAAGTATCGCGTCCCCACCGGTGCCGCGGCGGCCGGATTGCCCTCCGGGAACCAGATCCAGTGCGCCTTCCGGACCTCCTTCTCGGAGCCGGTATCAGCGCGAGATGGCTCGTCGCGGCCGATCCATTTACCCTTCCAGTCGGCTCGATCGAGCAGCCCCATCGACCAGAACGCGGGCTCGCTCCAGGCCGAGGGCTGGCCGTCGGCATCCCATGTGCGGACCTTCCAGTAACAGCAGGTCTGCGACGCCAGCGGGCGCCCGGCATAGGCAACCAGGTGCGACTGGTCCGATGCGACCTTGCCGGAATCCCAGAGATCTCCCTTGTCGGCGCTGAGGTTTTCCAGCGTGCTCGCGACGAGGACCTGCCACGCCGTCTGGACCGCCCCGCGCCGCGGGTCGTCGATCGCCCATGAGAGCCGCGGCGGCATCGCATCGATGCCCAGGGGGTTCACGCGGTACTCAGTCCGCAGGCCGCACGGCCGGCCGGTTTGCGCGCACCCGGAAGCGGCCGCCAGGAAGCAACCTGCCACGGCCACGAGGGCCAGCCCGCCAAGCCCTTTCGGTATCGCAGTCTGTTGGTTCATCGCCATGAGATCCTCCATCGCACTCCGACCCCTCTTCGTTGCCTGCAGGACACGGCCGTGCCGGCGTCCCGGCGGATTCGCGCCGGCCGGCTCGCCGTCGGATGGCGTAGTCCAACGGTACGGTTTCGTCAAGCAAGCCGCGGACACCGGCGCGGTTTGACTCGCCGGAAAGTGACCTGTAGTTTCTGCCGCATGAACCGCAATCGATTTCGAGATTCGTCGTTTGGTGGCGCAGGTCCGGCCGCCCTGGTATGCGTTTTCACCGCGCTGTTCGTCGCAAACGCGACTGCCGAGAAGACGCGGTTCGTGCAGGATCGCTTCGGCATCGGATTCTGGGTGGATCCCCCGGCGGACAAGGACATGGACGCCCGGTACGCCGAGATCGCCGAGGCCAACTTCACGTTCGTCATCGGCGGCTTCGGGGCCACGAACCCCGAGAACGTCGCCCGGCAACTCGCCCTCTGCGAGAAACACCACCTCAAGGCAATCGTGTCGATGGCCGGGCTGCCGCCGGAGCAGCTCTTGACCGGACCGGCGTGCTGGGGCTACCTCGTCGTCGATGAGCCCGGGGCCGGAGCGTTTCCCGGCCTTCGCAAAACGGTCGACGCCATCCGCAAAGCGCGACCGGGCAAGCTCGCGTACATCAACCTTCTGCCGGACTATGCCAACGCGGCGCAACTCGGCACACCGACGTATGCGGAGCACCTGCGGCGGGCCGTGAAGGAGATGGACCTCGATGTGCTCAGCATGGATCACTATCCCCTGTTCCTGCCCGGTGCCGACGGGCGCGATGCGTACTGTCGGAACCTCGAGGCCATGCGCCGCGAATCGTTGGCGGCGGGCATTCCCTTCTGGAACTTCTTCAATACGATGCCGTTCGGGCCGCACTCGGACCCGACGGAGGCCCAGCTTCGGTGGCAGATCTACACGTCTCTCGCTTACGGGGCCAAGGGCGTGATGTATTTCTGCTATTGGACCCCGGGGGGCGCGGAGTTTCCGAAGGGCGGCGCGATCATCACGCGGGAGGGCCGCCGGACCCGCCACTACGACCAAGCGAAACGGATCAACGCGGCCGTGAAGAACCTGGGCCCCACGCTGATGAAGCTGACGAGCACGGGTGTCTACCGCGTCGCCCCGAACGCTGATCCCGCGACGGCACTCAAGGGCAGCCCGGTCCTCTCGATCCGCGAGGGCGACTGCCTCGTCGGCGCTTTCCGCCACGCGGACGGACGACGGGCCGTCCTGCTGACCAACTATCACTTCGCTTACAGCGTCTGGCCGACAATCGTCTTCGACGCCGACGCGGCCCGTGTGGTCGAAGTCTGTCCGAAGACCGGGAAGGAGGTGCCGCTGGTTGACGACAGCCCGGATATGCCCGGCCTTCAGTTGTCGCTCGATGCGGGTGAGGGACGGCTGTTCCTGCTGCCCGCCGCCGCTTCGGCGGAGCGCCCCGATGCCGTCATACCCGGAATTGTGTCGGTGCGCAAGATCTGGGACCAGGCCCCGCACAGCGCCTTCACCGACCTGGTCCGCTTCAAGGACAAGTGGTTCTGCACGTTCCGTGAGGGCGCGGCGCACGTCGGCGGCGACGGCAAGCTGCGCGTGCTCGTCTCGCCCGACGGCGAAGAGTGGACGTCTGCCGCGCTGCTGGCCGAGACGGGAATCGACCTCCGCGACCCCAAGCTCTCGATCACACCGGACGGCCGGCTGATGATCGTCGCCGGCGGATCCGTCTACGAGGGCCGCAGACTCGTCGGCCGTCAGCCGCGCGTGGCGTTCTCGGCGGACGGCGCAACATGGACGCCAACGCAGCGCGTGCTTTCGGAAGGCGACTGGCTCTGGCGCGTCACATGGTACGCGGGACAGGCCTACGGCACCTCGTATCGGATGGTCAACGGCAAGAGGGCCGACGATTCGAAACTGACGCTATACTCCAGCCCGGATGGTGTGCGCTACCAGCAAATCACCGATCTGGATGTACCGGGCCAGCCCAACGAGACGACGCTGCGGTTTCTGCCCGACGGCACGATGGTGGCGCTGGTCCGCCGCGAGGCGGGTAACCAACACGGCTGGATCGGCGTCAGCCGCAAGCCGTACACGCAGTGGAAATGGCACGAAACGAAACACCGCCTCGGCGGCCCGGAGTTTATCGTCCTGCCGAACGGCTCGATGTGGGCCGCCGGCCGCAGCCACGTCGATGGCGTGAAGACCGTCCTGGCCCAAATGGGCCCGGAAACCTATGAGCCGGTGCTGACCGTGCCCAGCGGCGGCGACTGCAGTTACCCCGGCCTGGCGTGGCACGACGGCCTGCTCTGGATGAGCTACTACTCATCCCACGAAGGCAAGTCGAGCATCTACCTGGCCCGGATACGGGTAGCCGCAGCCGCCGCCCCGGGCGCCGCAACGCGCGCGGCCCCGTAAACCGACGAACCGCTTACTGCTGAGGCGCCGCGGGCGCACCGCCGGCACCGCCATTGCGGGAGCCGTGACGGCCGGCGCGTTTCCCTCGCTCTTTGCCGGGCTGGCCCTCGCCCGGACCGGCTGGCGGCGGCGGCGGACCCGGCCGCCATGCCTTTACCTTTGCCTGCTGCTCATCCGTCAGCTCGGCCATGACCTTCTTATAGAATTCGGCCGCCGCCGTTTTCTGCTCCTCGTCGCTCTGGAGGCCCTTGGACTTTGTCTTCCAGTCCTTGAACAGATCGCGAATCGCCTGCTGCTTTTCCTTCGACAGATTCAGGCTCGGATCGTGCACTGCCCGCATCAGCATCTCTGGGTTGCTCTCCAGCGATACGGGGCCGCCCCACGGGGGACCGAAGACCTCGTCGCGGACCTTCGGGAACTTGGCCTTCTGCTCGGCGGTCAGCACGGCCTCAATATCGCTCATCAGCTTCTGGCGGGCCTGCGCCATCGGGCTGTTCTCCCGCAGCTCCCGGATCTTGGTCTCCAGATCCTTGATCTTGGCCTCGTCCTTGGCCGCGCGAGCCTCCCGAAGTTGCGTCAGGAGGTCTCGCATCTGCGCCCGGTTCTCCTGCCCCTGACCCTGCCCCGCGCCGCGAGATCGGAACGCCTCTCGCATCTTCTCGCTGTGCTCGGTGAGCAGCTTGCGGATCTTCTCCTGCTGGTCCGTATTCAACTGGAGTTCCTTCGTCAGCCGCTCCATTTGCTGATCCACGCTCATGTGACGCGGACCCGGCTGCCCCTCCGGTGCCCCCGCCCCCGCCCGTCGCGGACGATCGCCCCGCGCCCGGCCGTGGCCCGGATCCTGCGCCCCCGCCGAGCCAACCCACAAACCCATCCCCCACAGCGCGACACCCAACAAACCGGTTCTCCTGGCAAGCACTCCTTCTTTTGTGCTAGCTGTTCTTGTGCCGGATCGCCGCGCAGTTGCCCCCGGCGGCTGCGTCGACCCGTCTCCTGGTTTTCGAGGGGCGACAACCGCCCCATGTACTTTGAACGCTGACAACCCCGTGTTATTGCCCCGAACCGGAGGGATAATTCCGACAAATGGCGCCGACATGGCAAAACTCGGCGCGGGGTATGACATAGGGGACCGGGTTGTGAACACGGCCCACATCGGTTGGGGGGGGAAACTACCAAGCGGGCGGGCCTAGGAAACCGGCTCCCCGATGGCCAGCCAGCCAATGCGCCGGCCGCAGCCGTCGATCAATGGCGATATCTCGACAGCCGGCCGGCGCTGGGTCGCCGTGACCGTTTGCGTATTCGCCTCGCCTCGAAGGATCTCCGCAATCCGCGCGGAGGCCTGGCGGAGACCTGCTCCGTTGCACGCGTCGCGGGCGGTGTGATTGGCGTACATGATTCGCCCCCGGGCGTCCGCGACCCATACGGGTGCGGGCAGGTCGGCCCACAATTCCCTCAAACAGGCGTCCAGGTGCCGGCGCAGAATCTCCTCCGCCTGCTCGACGGACGATGGTCCTGCACGCGCAGCGGCCGGGGTACTCAACATGCGCTCCTTGCTCCTGACGCAGCGCGGGGCCGCAGGCAACCCGCACCCTCCTAAGGCTGACCGCAGCGGGCAGCCCAGCCACTATTATCGACCGCCCGTCACCGATCGCTTGAACCGCCTGAAAGCGGAGGTTAAGACTGCCAGCCAGTCCGGAAGCGGCTGCGGTAAGTGCCTTTGCCGCTTGATTGTGTAACCGGCCCCGGGGCACTAGAATGCCCGCCGGTTGGCGCAGGGGCCGTCAATCTGTCGGCGCCTGGAGGCACGCATTCATGGCAGGCCGGTTTGAACTTGGCGTGATCGGCGCGGGCAACATGGCCGAAGGCATCGTCGCGGGCGTGCTTCGGCAGAATGTGCTCGCCGCCGCGCAGATCATCGTCTCCGATCCAATCGAGGCTCGCCGGCAATACTTCGCACAACACTTCGGGGTCACGGTTACCGACGACAACCGCCGCGCTGCTCGCGAATCGCAATGCATCATGCTGGCCGTGAAGCCGCAGGCGTTTGACGAGGCCGCGCGGGGCTTCGCCGATGCGATTACGCCGGAGCACCTCGTCATCTCGATCATGGCCGGGCTCGGCACGAAACGGATCGCCGCCGCACTCGGCGCAGGCCGAGGGCGCGTCGTTCGCGTGATGCCGAACCTGCCGATCCGGCTGGGCGCGGGCGTCGCCGGTATCTTCGGCGGCGAGCACGCCACGCCGGGCGACATCGAGCTCGTGCGGCGGATCTTCGACGCCGGCGGGCAGAGCATCGTCGTCAAGGACGAATCGCTCATCGACGCGGTCACGGCCGTCTCGGGCTCGGGGCCGGCGTACTTCTACTACGTGGTCGAGGCGATGGCGGCCGCGGGTACCGAGGTCGGCCTCTCGCCGACCGACGCCCTCAAACTCGCCGAGCATGCCTGTCTGGGCGCTGCGCGAATGATGATCGAGACGGGCGAGGCCCCCGCCGAACTGCGGCGCAAGGTCACCAGCAAAGGCGGCACGACGCAAGCGGCAATCGAATACATGGACAAGGCCGGCGTCGGCCGGGCGATTCGCGATGCGGTGAAGGCGGCCTTTCAGCGGGCACGGGAGCTTGGAGCTTGACGGACATGCGGCGCGCGGAAACCGGAATGCGAAAGGAGCGAGGCGCGTCGGCCGGGCGCCACAGCCGAGATGCCCGTACCACAGGGGGCGAGCATCCGGCACGCCCTCTCCGGCGGACAAGGCGCGCGCGTTCCGTCGGGGCTGCCGCCGGAAGCGGCAATACGAAACCGCAAGCCCGCCGGGCTCGCCGGCCGATCGCAGCGCGGGCGACACTCGCCCTGGCTCTCGCTCTTACGGCAGGCGGGTGCGACGGGCGGTCCGATGACAAGGCCGCTGCGCCGACGACCGCTCCGCCTGCCGGACGAACGGGCGCGGACAACTCCGTCAGCCGACCGGCGGTCGATTCGGCGGCGGGTGAATGCCAACGGAAACCGGTGGCGAATCCGGCGTTGCTGAGGATTGCGGTCGTGCCGATGGGAGCGACGCACGAGTTCTGGAAGTCCATCCACGCCGGCGCGGTCAAGGCGGAGCTCGAGATTCCGGGCGTGCAGATCATCTGGAAAGCACCGCTCAAGGAGGGCGACCGCGAGGCGCAGGTGAACATTGTCGAGAACTTCATCAACGCCGGCGTCTCGGGCATCGTGCTGGCCCCGACGGACAACGTGGCGCTGCTCAGGCCCGTGCGGGCGGCCTCGCAGGCAGGCATCGGCGTGGTGGTGGCGGCCACCGCTCTGAACGGCGAGGTCTGGCGGGTGTGTGCCAGCGGCGTGGCGACCGACAACTATGCCGGGGGGTGCAAGGGCGCCCGTCGTCTCGGGCAGCTTCTCGCGGGCAAGGGCGACGTGTTGCTTCTCCGCTGCCAGGTCGGCTTCCTGAGCACTATGCGGCGGGAGCAGGGCTTCCTCGATACGATCGCGAAGGAGTTCCCCGGGGTCCGGATCGTCTCGTCGGATCAGTACGGCGGGGCGACGGCGGAGTCGGCTTACGCCAAGGCCGAGAATCTGCTGAGCCGCTTTCCGAAGCTTGACGGAATCTTCTGCCCGAACGAGTCGACGACGTTCGGCATGCTGCGGGCGATGCAGGCGTCCGGCCGGGCGGGCAAGGTGACGTTCGTCGGCTTTGACAGTTCGGACAAGCTGATCCAGGCGCTGGAACGGGGGGAACTGCACGGGCTGGTCCTGCAGGATCCGCTGCATATGGGCTATACGGCGGTGCGGACGCTCGCGGCGTACCTGCGCGGAGAGAAGGTCAGTACGAGGATCGACACGGGCTCGGCAGTCGCGACGCCGGAGAACCGGAACGAGCCGCGGATCCGCGAGCTTCTGTCGCCGCCGATCGGAAAGTACCTGCAATAACGTGGAGGTTTGTCGTGTCGCAGATGTCTTTGCTGGCGGTCGCGGGAAACGCCGCCACTCCGCTGCTGTCGCTTTCGCCGCTGGACGTTGCCGTCATCGTGATTTACTTCGCGGTGGTCCTGGGCATCGGCTTCTACCTGAAGAAATTCGCCACCACCGGCGACGAGTTCTTCATGGCCGGGCGCAAGATGACGGCGTGGATCGCCGGTCTGAGCTTCATCTCGGCGAACCTCAGCTCCCTGGAGACAATGGGCTGGTCGGCCACGGCGTATCAGTACGGCATGCTCGGCGCCCACGCGTACCTCATCGGCGCCATCCCGGCGATCCTGTTTCTCGCCGTGGTGATGATGCCGTTCTACTACATCTGCCGGACCCATTCCGTGCCGGGATACCTGAGCCTGCGGTACGGGGAGGATTCCCGCGTGCTGGCCGGGCTCTCGTTCACGGTCATGACGGTCCTGGTCTGCGGCGTGAACATGTTCGCCATGGCGAAGATGCTGCATCTGCTGCTGCACTGGAACATCCACGCGAGCATCTGGGTCTCGTCGATCACGGTGGCCATCTACGTCGCGCTTGGCGGGCTGCTCTCCGCCGTGCTGAATGAAGTCCTCCAGTTCTTCCTCATCTGGCTCGGCACGCTGCTCGTACCGATCCTCGGGCTGATCGAGGCCGGGGGCTGGAGCGGCATGATGGCCCGGATCAACGAGGCGAACCCCGGCAGCGACTACACGAGCCTCTGGGCCAACATGGGCTCGGCCTCCGACAACCCGATGGGCATGCACTGGTCGGGCATCGTGTTCGGCTTCGCGATTGCCGTTTCGTGCGGGTACTGGTGCACGGACTTCCTTCAGGTGCAGCGCGTCCTGACGGCCCGCAGCCTCCGCGACGCCCAGAATGGGACGCTGATCGGGGCGGCGTTCAAGATGCTCGTGCCGCTCATCGTCACGATCCCGGGGCTGCTCGGCCTCGCGATTCTCTCGCAGAAGTGCGGCATCCGGCTGCTGCCCGAGAATGAGGCGATCATGACGGGCGGCCACAGCTACAACGACGTGCTGCCGCTGATGATGGCCCGTTACCTCGGTCCGGGCCTGCTCGGTCTGGGCGTGACCGCGATGATCGCGGGCTTCATGTCGGGCATGGCCGGCAACGTCAGCGCGTTCGCGACCGTGTGGACCTACGACGTCTACCGCCCGCTGCTGAACCGGAACGCCAGCGACGCGCACTATGTTGCCATGGGACGGTGGTGCTCGATCATCGGGGTAATCATCGCCATCGGCACCGCGTATGCGGCGATGCTCTTCAGCAACATCCTGATCTATCTCCAGGTGCTCGTGCTGTTCTTCATCGTCCCGCTGTTCGGGGCGGTGATCATGGGCATGCTCTGGAAGCAGGCCACGCCCCGCGCGGGGTTCTGCGGCCTGCTGATCGGCACGCTGGCATCGGTGGCGATGTTCCTGTTCGCCCACTGGTTCCCGGACGGGCACACGCGGCTGCTCAGCAAGGATCTGAAGAATCTGCCGGCGATCGCGGCACGGCTGGAAACCCCTCGGGGGCCGGTCGATCAATACGTCGCCTCCCGCCTCTCCCCCACCACGACCGGGCTGCTGAAAGAGTACGAGACAGAGGCGGCGGCCACCCAGGCGCCCACGTCGCTGTTCGGCAGGCTTTCCGCGGCGATGCGGGAGGACACCCCCACTACGCAGAAGCTGAAGATCGCCCTCATCGACGATCTGAACAAGCTCCTCGCCGACCCGGAGCTTTATGCCCCTGCCCGCTTCGCGGACGCCGTCCTTCCCGACGACCTCCGCGCCCGCGCGGAAGCCCGGCCGCAGGGTCCGGCCCTGGCGCGCGTCAACCGGGCCCTCCTGAACGCGGCGTTCGCCGGAGAACTCGCACCGGTGCGCCGGCTCGAGGCCACCCAGATCAACCCCCGCCACGCCGAGATTCTCGCCACGTCGCCGAAGGCTCAGGACATGGCGGTGAACATGTTCAGCGCGATCTGGTCGCTTGTACTGACGATCGGCACGATCATCCTCGTCAGCCTGTTCGGCACGCCCAAGCCGGACGCCGAGCTGACGAACCTGGTGTACGGCATGACGCCGCTGCCGGACGAAGGCCCGTGCCCGCTCTACAAGAAGCCGACGTTCTGGGCGAGCGCCATCGGGCTGGTCCTGATCGCGGTCAATCTGATCTTCTGGTAAACCCTCCCCCGCAACCGGGAGCGGGAGCAAGAGACAGGAGTGCTCACGACCCTGGAGTGAGGCAGACATGGAAAGCGAACGTCAGGTACCGATCTGGTGGTTCATCGGGCTGCTGCTCGTGGTCTACGGCGTGCTGATCCTCGGCGGCAGCGTGTACGGCTATTACCATCCGTCGCCGCAACTCGCCAGACTGCCGTATCCGCACGCCGGCATCTGGTGGGGCCTGCTGCTGATCGTCATCGGCGCGGTCTTCACGATACGAAGCTGGCCCCGAAAGCGGTAACGGCGAAGGGAGTCCGGATCGCGGACGGGAACCTCACGGCCGCCCGAACGGAGTCAACGTCATGAAGCGATTCCGCCATCTCGTCTCGCTGTTCGCCGCGACCGCCGGCTGCGGCCTGATCGCTGCGGGCTGCGCCGAAGCACCGCCTCAGGTGCAGCGTTGCGGCATGGTTATCGGCGTGAAGAAGGAGTGCATACCGGAGTACAAGCGCCTGCACGCGAACACCTGGCCCGGGGTGATTCAGGCGACCCGCGAATGCAACATCCGCAACTTCTCGATTTACCTGAAGGAGATCGAGCCGGACAGGTACCTGCTCTTCGGATACTTCGAGTACACCGGCCGGGACATGAAAGCCGACTGGGCGAAGATGAAGACGTACCCGGTCATGCAGGAATGGTGGAAGCACACCGATCCGATGCAGACGCCGCTGCCCATCCGCGGACGGGGCGAATGGTGGGCGATGGCGGAGGAAGTGTTCCACATGGACTGAGTTCCGCGCAGCGCGCCGGACCGAGGGGGAATCCTCTCTCATGCTTGCCATGCAGGTATCGATCGGCCGACTTGATCTTGCCATCATCGTTCTCTACTTTGTCGTCATCATCGGTCTCGGGTGCTTCGCGGGCCTGCACCGGCGGCGCGGTTCCGAGGGCAAACGCTACTTCCTTGCCGGCGGCACGCTGACGTGGCCGATCATCGGCCTGGCGCTCTTCTCGACGAACATCTCGACGATCCACCTCGTCAGCCAGGCGCAGGTGGGGTACATGAGCGGCCTGGCCTACGGCAGCTTCGAGTGGATGGCGCCGTTCACGCTGATCTGCCTCGCGCTCTTCTTTGCACCCTTCTACCTGCGCTCCGGCGTGGCCACGCTCCCGGATTTCCTGGAGAAGCGCTACGGCCGCGCCAGCCGCAACTGGCTTGCCCTGTTGTCGATCATCTCCGCCATCTTCATCCACATCGGCTTTTCCCTTTACACGGGTGCGATCGTCCTGCGCGAAATGTTCAGCATCCGCACCATGACCAGCGTCATCGGGATCTCGCTGCTGACGGGCCTCTATACGATCGTCGGCGGCCTGCTGGCGGTTGTGCTGACCGAATCGCTCCAGACGATCATCCTCCTCGGCGGCGCGATCGCGATCACGCTGATCGGCTACTGGAAGGTCGGCGGCTGGGGCGGTCTGGCCGGCAGCGTGGACCCCGTGAACCTCACCGTCCTGCGCACGGCGTCCCAGTTACCGGAACTGCCGTGGTATGCCGTGCTCCTTGGCTACCCGGTCATCGGCCTGTGGTACTGGTGCGCGGACCAGACGATCGTGCAGCGCGTCCTCGGCGCCCGGGACGAGAACCACGCCCGCGTCGGACCGCTTTTCGCGGGCTTCATCAAGATTCTGCCCATGTTCATCTTCATCCTGCCCGGCACGATCGCGCTCGGCCTGATCCACCAGGGCAAGCTTCCGCCGCTGCCGATCGTCGAGCCGCAGAGCCGGCCCTCCGAGGTACGGACGCTCACGCCCGCCGAGCAGCGGGTGCTCGACGTCGTCGCCGCTGCCGGAACGACCGGGCGACAAGCGATCACGCCGGCCGAAATTGCGCAGCAGACAAACCTGCCCGCCGGAACCGTGAAGGACGCGGTGGCGTCGCTCGCCGGCCTGGGGCTGGTCCGCGACAAGTCGGAGGACATCTACGCCCACATGATCCTGCACCTGCTTCCGGTCGGCCTGAAGGGGATCGTCGCGGCGGCGCTGCTGGCAGCGCTGATGAGCACGGTTTCCGGCGCACTCAACTCGATCGCGACGCTCTTCTGCTACGACATCTACCGGCAATGGCGCCCCAACGTGTCCGACCATGCCCTCGTCACGCTGGGCCGGTGGGTGACGTTCATTGCCATGCTTGTCGCCATCGTCTGGACGCCGGCGATCGCTCGCTTCGAGAACATCTACAAGGGGTCGAACTCGCTCATCTGCTACATCGCACCGCCCATCACAGTGGTCTTCGTGTGGGGCGTGTTCTGGCGCCGGGCCTCGGCCTCCGGGGCGCTCGCCACGCTGGTCGTTGGTTCGCTCCTGGGTCTGACCGTGTTCCTGCTCGATTGGTTCAAGGAATCCACGGGGTGGTCCGTCAACTTCATGCTGGCGGCCTTCTACCTCTTCGTCATCTCCTCCGGCGTACTCGTGGCGGTCTCGCTCCTGCGGCCGTCGCCGGCCGACCATCCGGGTCGCGGACTCGTCTGGAACAACCCGCTCGAGGCCCTGCGCGGCCCGGCCTGGCGCGGCATCGGCAACTACCGATTCCTCGCTGCCCTGCTGTTCGTAACGATGGTGGCCCTCTACGTGGTCTTCTCGTAAGATGCGCCCGGCCGGCCCCTGTCGTGACCCCGTGCCTGCCCGCATCGACGCGGAAAGCGAAGCGGTCGCGCCCCGGAAACAGGAACGAGTCACGACGGCGGGGATTGCCCCCGCCGCCCATCGACAGGTGCTGCCGGTGATCACACCGCCTGACCATGCTCGCCTGCGGATGTCCGCCGTGCGGAAGCGCTTCGGCGCGACCGTCGCGCTGGACGGCGTGGACCTGACCGTCCGCCCGGGCGAGGTCCATGCGCTCATCGGCGAGAACGGCGCCGGCAAGAGCACCCTGGTCAAAATCGTCAGCGGCGCCATCCCCGCCGACGCTGGCGAAATGCTCCTCGACGGCCGGCCCTACCGCCCGTCGAATCCGCTGGATGCCCGCCGGAACGGCATCGCGATGATCTACCAGGAACTCAACCTCGCCCCGCACCTCAGGGTCGAGGAAAACATCATGCTCGGGATCGAGGAGACCCGCTGGGGGCTCCTGCGCCGGGCATCGATGCGCCGCCGCGTGCTCGCCGCGCTCGAGCAACTGCGGCACCCCGACATCCGCCCCGACATCCGCGTCCGCGACCTGAGCCCCGGTGCGCAGCAGCTCGTCGAGATCGCCCGGGCGCTCGCCAGCGACGCCCGCATCCTCGTGATGGACGAGCCGACCAGCTCCCTCACGCCGGAGGACACGGCCCAGCTCTTCACGCTCCTCCGCCGGCTGCGCGACGGGGGGGTCAGCGTGATCTACATTTCCCATTTCCTCGAGGAGGTGCGGCAGGTCGCCGACCGTTTCACCGTCCTGCGCGACGGGCGCGTCACCGGAACCGGCGTCGTCGCGGCAACGACGGCGAACCGGATCATCGAAATGATGGTCGGGCGAGCATTGGACGAGATGTTTCCGCGTGTTCCGCATGCGGTCGGCAACGCGGTGCTGCGGCTGGAGAGGCTCTCGGGCCATCCGGTACCGATGGACGTGGACCTGACGCTGCACCGTGGCGAAATCCTCGGGCTGGCAGGCCTCATCGGAGCCGGGCGAACCGAACTGGTGCGAACGATCTTCGGACTCGATGCGGTCCGCGCCGGGCGGATCTCGGTCGCCGTGGCCGGGTCGGGATGGGCAACGGACGCCGGCGCCGCCCCGCACCGCCGCCTCGCCCAGGGCATCGGCATGCTCAGCGAGGACCGCAAGGCGGAGGGTCTCGCGCTGCCGATGAGTCTCGCGGACAACATCACGCTGTCGCGCCTGAACCGCGTCGGCCGATGGGGCTGGATCCGCCCGGCGCGACAGAAGCAGGCCGCCCGACGATGGATCGCCCGGCTCGGCATCCGCGCGCGCGGCCCGGAGCAGGCCGTCTGGAGCCTTTCGGGCGGGAATCAGCAAAAGGTCGCGGTGGCACGGCTTCTCCATCACGACGCCGATGTCCTGCTGCTCGACGAACCGACGCGCGGCATTGACGTCGGTGCGAAGGTGGAGATATTCCGCCTCATGGGTGAGCTCGCGGCGGCGGGCAAGGCGATCCTCTTTGTCAGCTCCTGTCTGAGCGAACTGCTCGGCGTGTGCGACCGCATCGGCGTAATGAGTCGGGGCAGGCTCGTGGCCGTGAAGGATGCGCGAGAATGGTCCGAGCAGACGATCATGGCCGCGGCAACGGGCGGAGCAACGACGCAATGAATGCGGAATACCAAACGATGAATGACGCCCGCGACACCCGCGCCGCCTCCGTTCGCCGCCTCCTCAACACCATCGGGGCGTTGCTGGCCCTGGTGCTCATCATTCTTGCGTTCGCCGCCGCATCGCAGATCAAGGGCGGGCTGGACGCGCATCGCGCCGCAATGGAACGCTCCACCCGCCGCGCAAAACTCGACCTGCCCGCCGAGGCGCTGCCCGGCCGGTGGCAGTTCATCCGCGAGCAGGAGAATCACTTCCTCACGTTCGACACCTTCCGCTCGACGGCCAACCAGACGGTCGCGGTCGGCATCGCCGCGATGGGCATGACGATGATCATCATCAGCGCCGGTATCGACCTGTCCGTCGGCTCCGTGATGGCGCTGACAAGCGTGATGACGGCCTGGTGCCTCCGAAGCGGTTGGCCGCCGCTGCCCTCAGTGCTGGCGGGGATCGCGCTGGGCGGGCTGTGCGGCCTGGGCAACGCAATAATGATCACGCGGCTGCGGGTTGTACCGTTCATCGCGACGCTGGGCATGTGGGGCATCGCCCGCGGTCTGGCCAAGGGCATCGCGGCCGAGCAGAAGATCGACGCCCCGGCCGGCTGGCTGGGTTCGTCGGTACTCGTGTTCCGCCCCGACCCGTGGTGGCTGCTCGTCTCGCCGGGAGTGTGGGCAATGCTCATCCTGGCCGCAATCGTCTGGGCGATTCTGCGATACACGGCGCTGGGCCGCTACACCTTCGCGATCGGATCGAATGAGGCGACCGCCCGCCTTTGCGGCGTGCGCGTCGGGCGAGTCAAGCTCTGTCTGTATTCAATCGGCGGCCTGTGTACGGGCATCGCGGGCGTGATGCAGTTCTGCCGGCTGACGGTCGGCGACCCGACGACCGCCATGGGGGCCGAGCTGGACGTGATCGCCGCGGTAGTCATCGGCGGCGGCAGCCTTGCGGGCGGCGAGGGTTCCGTCTTTGGATCGCTGATCGGCGCGTTCATCATGGCCTTTCTGCGGGTCGGCTGCGACCACGTGGGCGTGCCGAGCTGGGTGCAGGAGATGATCATCGGCGCGGTGATCGTCCTGGCGGTCGCCCTCGATCAGTGGAGGCATCGAAGGATGCGCGGGGCGGGATCGAATGCGGCGTAGGCCGGCACATGTACCGCTGCCGCGCCCTGCCGGACACCGCCGCCTGCCCCGTCGGCGCGGCTCGCAAAGCAACGCCACACGGATGAACAAGGCGGTTCCGCCGGCAAGGGGGCCGCGTGAAGGTTACGGGGCGGGCTGCGTTGCGGGCCGGTCCTTTGCGAGCGACTCGTAGTACGCCTTCAGGTAATCACGATACTCGTCGGAGATCTTCTGGCGGCCGACCTCGAAGAGCTGGTTGGTCTTGTCCGGCGCGCGGACGTTCCGGGCGGAGAGCATCGCGGCATCCGCGCCGGAGCCGTCGCTCCGTTCCACCGCGACGCTCGGGCGGGTGGTGGTCTCGAAGCGATCAGCCGGCGCCGCGGATGAGTCGGCCGGTTCCAGGGCGTGCTGTTCGGCCCGGCGAAACTCGCGCACGAAGTCGTTCGCGCGGGTCTCGTCCCAGCCCATGGCGTCGAGCAGCTTGGGATCAACCTGCCTGTTCCGCAAACGCTCTTCGAGCGCGTCGATGACGGGAAGCACGTCGCCGATCGTTTCGAGCCGTCCCCGCGGCTCCGGCGTCGGCGGCGGTTGCGGCCCCGGTGCGACTGGCGAGTTGTCCGGCTGATTCGACTTTGCGCTGGCGCCGCCGCCGGGTCCGTAGCCGGGCTGACTGCCCGAGCCGCTGCCCTTGCCCTCTCCGGTGCCCTGCCCCTGTCCTTCACCCTGCCCCTGCCCTTTTCCTTGACCCTCGCCCTTGCCCTCACCTTGCCCTTCGCCCT
>CAZMVY010000076.1:16260-18665 GCA_964569765.1 uncultured Planctomycetales bacterium | reverse complement strand
CCAAGGGTCGGATCAACGAGGAGCAGCGGAGGCAAGGCAGGGGTGTTGATGTGAGGCGGGAGTCGGCCGGTTGGCGAAACAACCCGGTTCCATCGCGTTGCTGCTGTCTCTGGCGGGTCTGGCGCTGGCCGCGCCCCGCGGCGAAGCGCAGATCACGCCCGTGACGCTCCAGTGGTTCGAGACCTCGTGGCGGACCATGGAGGACCGCACGGCCGACGCCTTCATGGCCGGGTACGGGCGCGTGTGGACGCCGCCGCCCGGCAAGGGCGAGAACGGCACCGCCTCGATCGGCTACAACGTATTCGACCGCTTCGACCTTGGCACCCCCACCAGCCGTACGCGCTACGGCACGAAAGAGGAGTTCCTTGCGGCCATTGCGGCAGAGCACCGGGCGGGCATCTCTGTCTTCATCGATCTGGTGCTCAACCACAACTCAACGAGCGACGGCAGCACGCCGGGCTTCGCGACGGCGGGTGGTTATCCCGGTTTCGTGCTGAGCTGGGGTGGCGATTCCAACGGGGACTTTCACCCGCTGGTGACCGACTGCGAAACGGACCCGATCAACTGCCGCATCGCGGGCCTCATCGACATCGCGCAGGAGAAGAATTACACGTTCTACCGGCATCCGGTGACGGCGGGCGACCCGAATAATATCCCGGCGGGGACGATCTACAACAGGCCTGATGCGAACAATCGGCAGTTCTATCCCGATGCCGCGCTGCCGGCCAACAGCGTCGGGATTCATCCGTACAACCTGGCGGACCCGATGGCGGGCGACCCGTATCTGGAGAACGCAACGGGCCTGCTGCTGCGCTATACGCAGTGGATGCTCGAGGTAATCGGTGTGGACGGCTTCCGCATCGATGCGGCCAAGCACATGCCGAACTGGTTCCTGTCGCAGTACTACGACCGACAGGTATGGAACCGCGGGCCGCGGCTTCTCGACGGCACGCAGACGACGCCGTTCAGTTTCATGGAGATCTATGACGGGAACCTCGGCTGGCACTCAGGCTACGTCTGCAAGAACGGGCAGGGATTCTGCGACACGACGGGCGGCGTCCAGGGCAATCGCGACACGCTGGACTTCCCCCTGTACTTCGCGATGGCGAACAACCTGACGGGCAGCGGGCTGGGGTCCTGGGAGAACGTCATCAACGCCAGCGTGGATCAGATCTTCGACGGCGATGCGAACAACGGTACGTTCGGCGTGCAGTTCGTCCAGAGCCACGACCAGTTTCCGCCCGGGGACAACAACCTCGCGTATGCCTATATCCTCACGCGAGCCGGCTCGCCCATCGTGTACTTTCAGGCGGGCGAATTCGGTTCCGTCTCGTTTCCCAAGGACGGACGCGGCGATGCGCTGGGTGGGCAGTACGGCGATCAGATCACGCGGCTCGTGGATGTGCACAACGAATACGTCCGCGGCCCGTACATCGAGCGGCGCGATCCCGGCAACACGAGCTTCGCGGACGTGTTGCTCTTCGAGCGGTACAACAGCGTGCTGGTGGGCATCGACGACCGGCACGACAACGGCTACGACCAGCGGAGCGTCCAGACGGGCTTCCCGCCGGGGATGCGGCTGCGCGAGCTGACCGGCAACGCCACTGATTCGCTGGTCGATCCGAACAACGACATCTTCGACGTCGTGACGGTGGGCGCCGGCGGCTGGGTGACGATCCGCGTGCCGCGAAACCGGAACGTCAACGGGGTGGCGCACAACCGCGGCTATGTGATGTATGGCCCGGGCAACCCGGCGGGCGATCTCTTCGTCACGCCGGTCGCCTCGACGATTCCGGCCGATCCGCCGGGCACGCCGAACGGAATGCGGCGGCTGACGCCGATCAGTGTCATTACTGCCGATTCGTTCGAGGTCCGCCTCGAAACGACCGACCCCGACCCGCTCGATCCCGACAAGGACGACTTTGCGATGCTGCGGATGGATGGCGGGATCGATCTGAACGGCAACGGCGTCGTCGATGCCACGGACCCGAGTTTCGTCGGCTACGGTTTCGAGAACTTCACGACGCAGGTGGTGACGCTTCAGAGCGGCGGAATCAACATCGGCGGCGTGCAGAAGGGCCTCTACCGCCAGACGATCGACGCGACGAAGCTCTCCGAGGGGCGGCACTACCTGACGGTGATCGCGTTCCGGCATCGTCCGGCAGGCTCGCCGCCGATTTTTCAGACCTGGCGGCAGGTGCTGTGCATCGACCGGCAGACGGCGTCGCTGGTCTGCACGGCGCCGGCGAGCGGCCAGACGATCACGACGGCGACCTACAAGTTTGTCGTCCGCTCGACGGATGGGACCGTGCGGACGGCGAACATGTTCCTCGATGCGGCGCCGGGGACCGACCTCGTCGCCCTCGCCCGCAGCGGCCAGAATCCGGCGCCGCAGGATGCCCGCT
>CAZMVY010000076.1:0-16250 GCA_964569765.1 uncultured Planctomycetales bacterium | reverse complement strand
GCAGCGGGATGCACCGGCTCGATGTGGTGGTCTTTGAGGAGTCCGGTCGGGCGGGCGTGGTGACGTTCGCCGGCATCCGGGCGATCATCGGCGGACTGAGCGGCCTGGGGGATTTCAACGGAGACGGGCTCGTCAACAACTTCGACATCAAGGGTTTCGCGAACGTCCTCAACACGGGCGGTTTCGATCCGCGGGCGGACCTCAACGGGGACGGCGTGGTGGATACCTCCGACCGCGACGCGTTCGTCTCGACACTGCTGGGAGGTGGCGGATGAGCGGGCGGGCAGGGGCGGTTCGTAGCGGGCATCGGTGGGGTGGACGGCGCGCCCTGTGCCTCGCAGCCCTTGCGCTCCTGGTCGGCGCAAGCAGCGCGGCCGGACAGAATTGCATGTGGCTCAGCCGCAGCGCGGAGGACGGCGGGCTTTATGCGACGCCCAATCCCGCCCCGACCACGGTCGTGGGCCACCAGGTGGTTCTCTATGTCTGGATCAGCAAGGCGGCCGTCACGAAAGGCTACGACGGCATCAGCCTGAACGTGCAGGTTACCAGCGACGACGGCGGGCAGGTGGGCACGCAGCTCGAGATCGACAATCAGGACGGGCGATGGTTCTCGACATACACCGGCAATCCGCTGTCCTGCACAGGCGGGACCGGCATCGACACGGCGAACGCCATCGACCTCACGAACACGGATACCATCCCGACGGATCCGTTCCGGTTCGCCCGGCTGACCTTCACCGCCGAGCACGCGGGCACGGTCAAGGTCTTCCTGGGCATCGGCGGCAAGGGCATCGCGGACAACGGCAGTTCGACGGCGTTCTACATCGGGATGAGCAGCGGATCGACGTACCCCGAGCCGGTGCTGGTGGCGGGGAGCAACTACGGGGCAACCTCCAACGTACCCGAGGCCGTGATTACGATCATGCGGTCCGTGGTGGGGGATTTCGACGGGGACAGCGACGTGGATCTCGCGGATTTTGTCACTTTCCAGGCGTGTTTCAACGGTCCGAACCGGACGCCGAGGGGCAGTGGCTGCGGAGCCGCGGACGGGGATCTCGACGGCGACGTGGATCTCGCGGATTTCGCGATGTTCCAGGCGTGCTTCCACGGGCCGAACCGCGCTCCCGCCTGCATCAGCGAGTAGCGGCGGCGGGGTTTCCGCGAGTCTCGCGCCGGGTTCGCGGGAGGAATGGCATTGGGTCACGGCTTCCCACGCGGGGCTTTCCGGAGGCAGTCCGATGGCAAAGAAGCGCGTTTCCTTGTTCGCGGCGGCGGGCGTCCTGACGATCCTGGCCTTTGTACTCCCCGCAGCGGCCACACCTGACTTTGTGGAACACATACCAGCCGGCGGCGTTTACGGCGAGCCCGCCGGCGTCACCATGCGCGACCCGGATGTGCCCCGCGAGGAAGAGGTTGTCGATCTGTGGATCCGCATCGGGTACTCGTTCTGGTACACGGATGTTGCCGTCTACTATACCACCGACGGCACCGAACCGGCCGGCAGCCGGGGAACCCCCGCCGGCACGACCTCGGTTCTGCGGTCGTCGGCGGGCCAGATTACGTTCGTCCGCAACGAGCCTCACTCGCCGAACATCGACTGGTGGAAGTGCACGCTGCCGGTGGCCGCGCGCACGTTCGGAATCAACGTGAAGTACAAGATCGGCGCCTGGCACAGCGGCGGAGGCGCGGAGGTTTTTGCCAACAACTACGGCTGTGCCGACGGCACGTGCGACGACCCCGCTGCGACGGCCGCGGTGTTTTTCTACCGGGTGCGCCTGGCATGGCCCGGCCGGGGGCACCCATACACCCCGCCGGGGATCGGCTATCCGCCGGTCCACCTCTGGAAGGAAGAGGGCGTTGTCGGCAACCAGTACATCAACGTGATGATCGATCAGAACGGCTCGCTCTACGACATCTACTACCCGTCGGCGGGGTGTCGGCAGGGGGTCGGAACGAAGAACGAGGGCTACGTGGACGGTCTCGACACGTTTCCACCCGGGCTGCCGCCGGGTTACCGCGGACAGATGAACGTGAACCAGGGCATGGCGGGCCTGCGGATCGAGGGCGTTACATACTGGCTGAGCAATGAGGGCGGGGCCTACACGGGGTTGACTCAGGCGTACACGACGGACAACAACACGATCCACACGGCTTCGATGTTGAGCATCAACGGGTACAACATCCGGGTGGATCAGTACGACCTGGCGCCGGCCGGCATCGCGTTTCCGCTGAATGGGGGCGGTCAGCCCGTCCGCGGCCTCTACATCAAGCGGTTCGTTCTGACCAACGACGGGACCGCCGCGAGGGAGATCAACTTCTACTACCACTGCGACTTCGCGATCAACGGGGGGGACAGTTACGACGCGATGTACATGGACGATTCGCGCGGCGTGATGGTTGCCTATGACAACACGTATCGGAGAACTTCCGCGAGCGGCGAGTACAATCCGACGAGTTTTCCGGATTATGAGAAGAACGTTTCGATCTACTTCGGCGTCGGCCTGAAGCTCTGCGATACGGTCGGCGGCGGCACAGGCACGTCGTCGGCGGGCAACTGGCGCGAGAGCAGCGGCGACAACTCGAACGGGTGGATCGGCCTGAAGCTCACGCTGGCGCCCGGGGCGTCGAAGGAGATCGACCTGGGCGTCGCGGGCGGGTTCGACGAATTCGCCGGCGCGACGGGGACCTACGAGTACGCCATCGCGCCGGCGATGGACTGGTTCATGACGACGAGCATGGCGGGCGTGCAGTCCGCTACAGAGACGTACTGGGCGAACTGGCTGGCAGACGGTGTCGATGTGGATTTTCCGGACGACACATACGATGCGCTCTTCCGGCGGTGCCTGCTGGCGACGGCCCTGCATCTGGACGCCCGGGGCGGCGGCGTGATCGCCGGCATGCATAACGGGGCCTACCCGTTCGTCTGGCCGCGCGACGCCTTGTACGCGGCGAACACGCTTGACCGCACAGGGCACACGGCCGAGGCGGCGGAGGTGTACCGATTCCTCCGCGACGTGGCCTACCGGGCCGAGGAGGAGCCCGGGCGCAAGGGCTTCTGGTATCAGAAGTACACGACGGACGGCTATCAGGTCTGGACTGCGCCGCAGGTGGACGAGACGGCCAACGTGCCGTGGGGCGGGTACTACCACTATCTCACGACGGGCGACCTCGCGTTCCTCAACGCGAACTACCCGATGTTTTACGAGGCGGCCCGCGCGATGAGCGAGGACAGCACCATTGACAGCCGGCTGTACTTTGACGACCCGAACAATCTGATGCACGGCAACAACGTGTGGGAGGATTCATGGGACGATTTCCTCTACTCGAACGCGGCGGTGTACCGGGGTCTGATGGATGCGGCGGAGATCGCGACGCGTACGGGGCACGCCGCCGATGCCTCGCTGTTCCGCTCGCGGGCGGCTACGATCCTGAACGGGATCAACGGGCGGCTCGACTGGAACGGCGAGAACACCGACATCAGCCAGATCGGCCTCGTCGTGCCGTTCGAAACGCACTCGCCGACGGACCCGCGGATCGTGCGGGTGATCGACCGGATGAACGGTGTCGCGACGGACCGCTGGGGCAACAACCACCCGCTGGTGAACTTCAGCGGCGAGTGGACCGGGCTGATCAACCGCTACTGGGGCGACACGTATTGGAACGGCGGGCCGTGGTTCCTCAGCACGGTCTGGTACGGTGAGTATTACGCGTACCGTCAGGACTTCACGCCGGGCAAAGGCGACATCGACAACCACAAGTACCGGCTGGAGCTGCTCAAGTCGCGGCTGGGCCCGGCCGGATTGGGTGCCGAGCAGATCGCCCCGGGCAACAGCCTGCTGTATCCGGGTCAGGGCGACTTTGTGCTGCAGGCGGCCTGGCCCAACGCATGGGAGTCCATGTCCACGCTGGCCGACGCGATCATGCTGTTTCTGGATCATCAACCGCATGCCGCCGCGGACACGGTGCGGCTCGAGCCGAAGCTGCCGACCGGGTGGGCGGCGATGACGTTCCGGAATATCCGCCTCGGCAGCAAACGGTTCGATATCACATGCACGGAGTCGCCGCGGGAGAGCGCCGAGACGTTTACGAACCGCACCGGGGGGACGATCCAGTACGACAGCTACATCCGAATCCCGCCCGGGCGGACGCCGCTGTCCGTGAAACAGGATGGAACGGCGGCGGCCTACACGTATGACGCAGCGACGGGGCGCGTGCACGTGAGCGGGACGCTCAACGTCGGCGTCGGCGCGGCGACCGTGGTGCGGGTCACGTTCCTCGCGCAGGCGGACCTCGATCTGGACGGGGATGTGGATCTCGCGGATTTTGCGATGTTCCAGGGGTGTTTCAACGGGCCGAACCGCGCGCCGAAGCAGGCCGCCTGCGATGACGCGGACTTCGACAAGGATGCCGATGTGGATTTGCTTGATTTCTCCGCATTCCAAGGCTGTTTCAACGGACCGAATCGCGTGCCGAAGTGCGGGTAGCCACAAGAAGGAAGCGCCGGAGAAAGGGCGGAGGCGATCCGATGGCACCGTCGCCCTGCGGGGCCGCATACTTCGCAGGGCCGGTCGGGGCGGCGCGGTCAGGGGACGCCTGTCGGAGACTCAGCTCATCCCGTCGAGGAGGGCCTGCACGTTGCCTTTCGCGTCGCCCGCCAGGAAGATCGTGCCCGGGGCACGGTAAAGCGGATTCTCCACGCCCGAGTAGCCGGGCCGCTCGTCCAGGTTGCACACCACCACCTGCCTCGCCTCGTGGGCCATCAGGATTGGCATGCCGGAGATGGGGGTGCCCGGCACGTGAATCGCCGCAGGATTAACGACATCGCAGGCGCCGACAATGAGGGCGACGTCCGTCTCGCGGAACTCGGGGTTGATGCGGTCGATCTCGAAGAGCTTGTCGTAGTCGACCTGCGCCTCGGCGAGCAGCACGTGCATGTGGCCGGGCATCCGCCCCGCGACCGGATGGATCGCGAAGCGGACCTGCTTGCCCAGCTCCTCCAGCCGGCAGGCGAGTTGCACCACCTCGAACTGGGCTTGTGCGAGTGCCATGCCGTAGCCGGGAATGACGATAATGCTCCGGGCATCCTTCAATGCCTCGATCGCCCGTGCCAGTGGCGGCGCTGTCGTGGCATCAACCGCCGTCTCGCCGGGCGAGTCCGTCGGCACCGGCGGTCGCGGCACCGCATCAGCGGCGGCGCTCTCCGTTGCCGCGTCCCGGCCGGGCGCGGCGGTGGCCAGCGTGCCGGTGATAATGCTCAGCAGGCTGCGGTTCATCGCGCGGCACATGACGTGAGTGAGGATGGATCCCGACGCGGCCACCGTTGCCCCGCAGGCGATAAGGAGGCGGTTCTGGATCGTCAGGCCGCAGAGCGCAGCGGCCAGACCGGCCGTGGCGTTGAGAAACGATATCAGGACCGGCATGTCGGCGCCGCCGATGCGGATGGAGAAGACGACGCCGAGCGTCATCGCCGTCGCCGTCAGCACGAGCATGGCCCGATACGCCAGTGCGCCGCCGACCGCATTCGGGACGGTCGCCAGTGCGCCCGCAGCCAGCACGAGGGCCGCCAGGATGAAGTCGTGACCGGGGAGCGTGATCGGGGTCTGTTTCAGCCGGCCGGAGAGTTTTCCGGCGGCGACCATGCTGCCGCTGAAGGTGGCCGCACCGACGATCAGGCCCAGCACGGCCGAGGTCGCATTGACCGGCGCCGCTTCGCCCGCCCTTCGCGTAAGCTCAACCAACGACACGAATGTGGCCGCGATTCCGCCCATGCCGTGCTGAAAGGCGACCATCGCCGGGATCTGGACCATGCTGACCCGCGCGGCCACGAGCCAGCCGACGGTTCCGCCGAGAAGGACGGCCGGAAGAATGAACGAAATGCCCGTAATCGGGTAGCGCGTCATCACGACGGCGGCGGCAAGCGCGAGGGCGAGCGCCTCGATGAGATTGCCCTGCCGGGCGCCGAGGGGGCTGCGGAACCGGGAAATACCAATGATCAGCAGCACGATGATGCTGAGGTCCGCCACGAACAACCCTGATGCCGTCATGGGAGTTGCAATCCTCTTGTGTGCAGCGCCTCGGACACGCGCCGGCGGTTCCCGGGCAGGCGCCTCCGGGGGGTGCGGTCTGCGCTATGCCCCCGGTTCCTTCTTCCGGAACATGCCGAGCATTCGATCCGTGATGACGAAGCCGCCGACCACGTTGAACATGGCGGCAGCGATGGACAGGGCGCCCAGCCAGGCGTGCCACGTGCCCAGGGGGGCCGCGAAAAGCAGCAGCGCGGCAATCACCGTCACGGCCGAGATCGCGTTGGTCATCGACATCAGCGGGGTGTGCAGCATCGGCGGCACCCTTGAGATCATCGCATATCCGACGGCGAACGTTGCGGCGAAAACGCCCAGCATCAGCAGGAGATCGCTCATCGTCCGTGCCCCTTAGTCATCGCCTCGAGCGCCCCGGCATGAACGATCCGGCCGTCGCGGGTCACAAGGGACGAAGCAATGATGTCATCGGTCATGTCAAGGTTGACGCGGCCTTCTTTGACGAGGTTCGCGGCGTAGTTGAAGATGTTGTGCGCGAACATCCAGGTGGACGCGGTGGGGACCATGCCCGGGATGTTCTTTGTGCCGTCGATGCTCACGCCGTACTTCTCGCACACCTGGCCGTGCTCAGTGATTTCACAATTGCCGCCTTGATCGATCGAGATGTCCACCAGAGCCGAGCCCGGCCGCATCGACCGGACCATCGCCTCGGTGATCAGCACCGGCGCGATCTTCCCCGGGACGAGCGCAGTCGTGATGACAATGTCCGCCTGCGCTACCACGGGCGCAAGGATCTCACGTTCGCGGGCCAGCCATTCGTCCGGCAGCGTTCGTGCATAGCCGCCGGCCCCGACGGCAATCTCCGCGGGAACCTTCAGATCCACCAGCTTGGCGCCCAGGCTCTTGGCGTGCTGGCACGCCTCCTCGCGGATGTCCGCCGCGTAGAGGACCGCGCCCAGACGCTTGGCTGTCGCCAGTGCCTGTAGGCCCGCCACGCCGGTCCCCAAGACCAGAACCTTCGCCGGCTCAAGGGTTCCGACGGCCGTGCCGACCATCGGTATGAATCGGGGAAGGCGGTTGGCGGCCATCAGGACGGCCTTATACCCGGCCACCGTGCTCATGGAAGTCAGAGCGTCCATCGGTTGTGCCCGCGAGGTCCGGGGAATCGAATCGAGCGTGAAGGCGGTTACGCCGCGGGCGGCAAGGCGTTTGATCATATCGTGATTGTCAGGGTTGGCCGGGTGGAGGAACGTGACGAGGTACTGCCCCGGCCGCATCATATCGATCTCGTGCTTGTTCTGCGCGGTGCGGAACTGCGGCTCCTTCACCTTCAGGATCAGATCGGCCTGCGCGAAGAGGTCTTCGACATTGGCGATGATCTCGGCCCCCGCCGCTGTATACTCCTCGTCCGGGAAGTGCGACCCGCCGCCGGCGCCGGCTTCGACCAGCACCCGCGCGCCGGCCTGGCGCATCTTGCGGATAGTCTCGGGCGTGGCCGCCACGCGACGCTCGCCCTGCATTACCTCCTTCGGAATGCCGACGGTCAATCCTTGAAAGCTCATGTATCCGACTCCGAAACTGACACACATCGCACGCGCAGAATTGTCCACGAGTATATCCATCCGGTGCCGATCCGCCAGTAATCGCAGGCGGCCGGGCGCGCAAAAAAACTGCCGGACCAACCGCGTAACCGGTTGAGCCGGCAGCACTCTTCCCCGCGCTTTTCCGCTCCTGAGACCTTACCCTAGCTCCAGGGACAGAGGCCATTGCCTCTTTCGGGGTACCCTGCAAACCATCCGCCACCCTAGCTTTTCCCAACCTTCGCTTTTCCCCAGCCTGCTTTTCCTGACTCCAAAGCGGCCGCAGGTCTGCGAGGATACTCCGGGGCGTATAGCGGGGAGTTGTATGGGCTATTTCGAACTGCTTCGGACTGCCTCCTCCTAAAACAAAAAGCCGATGAGCACTCTCTCTCATCGGCCCTGGACGCGCTTCTTTCGACCCACCGGACCGGCTCGACTTGAGCCCAACATGGCACCAGCCGGTTCCAGTCTATTCACCCATATACCACATCTACGTTCGGCAGTCAAGAGCTCTTTTCCAAAAAAGTGAGGTGAGGGCAGCTGATGCTGCCGCCATTTCCGCACCCCAGAATCCGTTTTCGTGCCATATCGTGCGAATCTGGGATAGATGGGTTATTTGGATAGCCGGATCCCGTGGCGAGGACGGCTGAACCAAACCCAGCCGCCCCGTGTTCGGCCCTCGTTATCGCCAGCGCTGGCCGGGGCCTACAATCGCCCGAGTCCGAACCCGGGCACGCCGCCAGGGTTGAAAGGGGCGGCACCATCTCTAAACTGGCCGAGCACAGGTTCGGCGGTTCTGGACGCTTTGGTGGCGCGGACCGCGTACGCCGGACGGAGGTTGATAATGCCGGAGAATCCATCGTATCGACTCGGGACTCGTTGCCTTCATGCCGGCCAACAACCGGATCCCGCCACAACGGCCCGGGCGGTGCCGATCTATGCCACCAGCAGCTACGTTTTTCGCGACACGGAACACGCTGCAAATCTGTTCGCCCTCAAGGAGTTCGGCAACATCTACAGCCGGCTGATGAACCCGACGAACGAGGTGCTCGAGCAGCGGATGGCGGCGCTCGATGGCGGCGTCGGAAGCTTGGCGGTTTCCAGCGGGCAGTCGGCGATCTACATCGCGATTTTCAACATCTGTCACGCCGGGCAGAACTTCATCTCGTCGACGAGCCTCTACGGCGGGACGTGGACCCTGTTTACGCAGACGTTTCCGCGGCTGGGCATCCAGGTGAAGTTCTTCGACCCGGCGCGGCCGGACGACATCCGGAAGCTGGCGGACAAGGACACCCGCTGCGTGTACTTCGAGTCGCTGGGCAACCCCAAGAACGACGTGCCCGACTTCGCGGAGATTGCGCGGGTCGCACACTCCTGCGGATTGCCGGTCATCTGCGACAACACGGTCATGACCCCTGCGCTGCTGCGAACCTACTAGCATGGGATCGACATCAGCGTCTATAGCGCCACGAAGTTCATCGGCGGACACGGGTTACATGTCGGGGGGTGCATCGTGGACTCCGGCAGGTTCGATTGGACGGCGGAGAGGAAACGATGGCCGGAGTTTACGGAGCCGGACCCGTCGTATCACGGCGTGGTGTTCGCAGAGGCGCTGCGTCCGACCGGCAATATTGCATACATCATCCGGTGCCGGACGCACCTTCTGCGCGACATGGGGAGCTGTATGAGCCCGTTCGCGTCGTTTCTGTTCCTGCTGGGGCTGGAGACGCTGCACCTGCGGATGCCGCGCCATTGCGAGAACGCGCAGAGGGTGGCCGAGCACCTCGAGGGTCATCGGGCGGTCTCGTGGGTGAACTACCCCGGGCTGCCGGGGCACCCGTTCCACGCGAACGCGAAGAGGTACTTGAAGAGCGGGTGCGGCGCCATCATCGGCTTCGGGATCAAGGGCGGCATGGAGGCGGGCAAGAAATTCATCAACGCGGCGAAGCTGATGTCGCACCTGGCGAACATCGGTGATGCCAAGACGCTGTGCATCCATCCGGCAAGCACAACGCATTCGCAGCTCACCGAGGCGGAGCAGAAGGCAACCGGCGTTGTGCCGGAGTATATCCGGTTGTCGATCGGTATCGAAGACATCGAAGATATCCTGGCAGACATCGACCAGGCCCTGGCGGCGTCGCAGGCGTAGCACGGGTCGCCAAGGCCGACCTCGGCCTCATGAGCGGCCAAAAAAGGTTCGTCGTCGTCGCAGCTGCCGGTGTTGTCGCGCTCGTTGCGATCGCCTGCCTCGGGCGGCCCTGGCGCCTGTCGGAGATTCGCGGCACGCTGCTCTCCGAGCCGCGCGCGGGCCGGATCCCCGAGGACCCGCCCGTTCTGGCATACCTGATAACGCCGGCGGGCACCTGGGAGCTGGACGCGCCGGCTCGCGAAGACTGCAAGAAGTGGCATCGCCTGCTGAGGAATCTGAGCGGCAGACAGGTGATCGTGCGGGGTACGCGGCGGGTCCGGTACGCGGCGGACCGCCCCTCCCGGGTGCATCCCACGATCCTTATTGAGGAGTTGATGCCGGCTGTTCCGGTCCCGGCGACGGCTCCTCGACCGCCCGGCCCTCGCAAGGCGGGCGGATGAGCCGATGCAGACGACGGCGTGTATAATCGCCCGGCCGTTATGAGTCTCTTAGACAGCACGACGCCCGACAGGCTCGCCGGCTCCGTGGGGATCGTCCGCACGCAGATCGTGACGCTTTTCGAGCCGCCGGACGTGCTCCGGCTGGAGTGCGGGCGGACGCTCGGGCCGATCGAGGTTGCGTACGAGACGTATGGGCAGCTCAACGCCGACCGCAGCAACGCCGTCCTCATCTGCCACGCGCTTTCGGGCGATGCGCACGTAGCCGGCTACCACAGCATCGAGGACCGTAAGCCCGGCTGGTGGGACATCATGGTGGGGCCGGGCAAGGGCATCGACACGAACCGGTACTTCGTGATCTGCTCAAACGTGCTGGGCGGGTGCCGCGGCACAACGGGGCCGTCCAGCATCAACCCGGAGACCGGCCGGCCGTGGGGGCTGGATTTTCCCGTGGTGACGATCGAGGACATGGTCAAGGTGCAGAAGCGCCTCGTCGAGTACCTCGGCATCACAAGGCTTCTGGCAGTCATCGGCGGCTCGATGGGGGGGATGCAGGTGCTCGAGTGGACGGTGCGCTATCCGGAGAGCGTGGTGGCCGCCATTCCTGTGGCGACGACCGCCCGCCTCAACGCACAGTCGATCGCCTTCAACGCGGTGGGCCGCAGCGCGATCCTTGCCGATCCCGACTTTGCCGGGGGACAGTACCGCTCGCAGGGCACGGTTCCGGAGAACGGCCTGGCGATCGCGCGGATGGTCGGCCACATCACCTACCTTTCTGAGGAGGGGATGCACGAGAAGTTCGGCCGGCAGCTCCGCCACGCGGCGAAGTATGCGTACGACTTCAACAGCGAATTCTCCGTGGAGACGTATCTGGATCATCAGGGCCGCGCATTCGTCGAGCGCTTCGACGCGAACAGCTACCTGTACATCACCAAGGCGGTGGACTACTACGACCTCAGCGCCCGCGCGGCCTCGCTCGCGGAGGCGTTCACAAAGACGCAGGCGCGGTTTCTCGTGATCAGCTTTTCCAGCGACTGGTTGTTTCCGCCGAAGCAGTCGCGGCAGATCGTCGACGCGTTGCTTCAGGCGGGCAAGGCCGTGACGTACTCGGAGATCAACTCACGGTATGGTCACGATGCGTTCCTGCTGGAGCCGGAGACGCTCGGGCGGCTGATCGGCGGCTTCCTGGCGGCCGTCAGCGGCTCGCCGCGGGCGGAAAACGGCGGGGGCCTGGAGCCCTACATTCAGGCCGAGCCGGCGGTTCCCCCCGCGTGGGTGCGGCAACGGGTCGACTACGACCGCATCGAGGAACTCATCCCGTCCGGCAGCACGGTGCTCGATCTTGGCTGCGGGCACGGCGTGCTGCTGAGCCGGCTGATCCGGCACAAGGGCGTCCGGGGACACGGCGTCGAGGTGGTTCAGGATGCGATCTGCGAGTGCGTGGAGCGGGGGATCGACGTGCTCGACCTGGACGTGGAGAGCGAGCTGTCGAGCTTCGCCACCGGCTCGTACGACTACGTTGTGTTGTCGCAGACGCTCCAGACATTGCGGCGCCCGGACATCGTGATCCGCGAGATGCTCCGCATCGGCCGATACGGGATCGTGAGCTTCCCGAATTTCGGCCACTGGAAGCCGACGATCCAGCTCCTGCTTACCGGGCACACGCCGGTGACCGGCGCGTTGCCGTTCCGCTGGTACAATACGCCGAACGTGCGTTGCGTGACGATCCGCGACTTCGATCGGTTCTGTAGGGAGAACGGCTTTATCGTGCATCAGCGAATCCCGCTGATTTCGAGTCGCCGGGATCCGATCCGCCTCTGGCCGAATCTTCGCGCCGAGGAGGCGATCTTCGTGCTCAGCGCGCGTCGGACGTGAGGTCGGGCCCCGGATTCGCGGTTCCAGATTCCAGGTTTCGGGCTGCGGTGCCCGGGGGCAGGACGGACGGGCGGCCGATGTAGTGGCACTCGAAGCCGTACCGCTGCATGGTCTCGGAGGCGTACAGGTTCCGCCCGTCGAAGATCAGCGGCTGACGGAGCCGTTCCCGCATGATCTCGAAGTCCGGGCAACGGAACTCGTTCCACTCCGTGACGACGACGAGGGCATCGGCGCCGTTCAGTGCCTCATAGAGATCGTCGTGACAGATGACGGCCGGCCCGTAGTGCCTGCGCAGATTGTCCAGAGCCGCCGGGTCGTGGGCATGGACCTCCACGCCGGCCTCGAGCAGCAGATCGATGAGCGTCAGCGCCGGGGCCTCGCGGATGTCGTCGGTCTGCGGCTTGAATGCGACGCCCCAGATGGCGATCCGTCTCCCACGCAGCGATGCGCCGAAGCGCGCGGCGATCTTGTCGAACAGCAGGCGGCGCTGGCGGACGTTGACCTCGTGCACCGCCTCGATCAGCGAGGCGTCGAGACCCGCCTCGCGGACGGTATGCGCGAGCGCCTGCACGTCTTTCGGAAAACAGCTTCCGCCGTAGCCGGGGCCGGGGTAGAGGAATCGCCTGCCGATCCGGGCGTCGGCCATGAGCCCGGCGCGAACCTCGTTCACGTCGATCCCGAATCGGTCGCACAGATTTGCGATCACGTTGATGAAGCTGATCCGCATGGCGAGGGCGACGTTGGCGGCGTACTTGACCAGTTCCGCCGCGCAGCGGCTGCACACGATAATCGGCGCGAGGTTGCGGACGAACGGCAGGTGGAGCTCGCGGAGGATGGCGGCGGCCTCGGGGTCCTCCGAGCCGATCAGGACGCGGTCGGGCCGCTGGAAGTCGTCGACGGCGGAGCCCTCCTTGAGGAACTCCGGATTGCTGACCACGCACACCTTGTGCCGACAGCGGGCGGCGATCCGCTGCTCGATTCGCGCGCCGGTTCCGACGGGCACGGTGCTCTTGATCACGATGATCTTCGGTTCCCCGGCGAGGTCGGCGATGGTATCGGCGGCGTGCTCGATCTGGGAGAGATCGGGGCGGCCGTCGTCGAGGGGCGGCGTGCCGATGGTGATGAAAAGAACCCGGCCGTGGCCGACGGCCTCGGCCGCATTGGTCGTGAATCGCAGCCGCCCGGCGGCGAGGTTTCGGACGATCAGTTCCTCGAGGCCCGGCTCGAAGATAGGGCAGCGGCCGCCGGAGAGGCGCTCGATCTTGTGCGCATCCACATCGAAGCCGATCACGTGATTGCCCGTGTCGGCCAGACAGGCGCCTGTGACCAGTCCCACATACCCGGTTCCGACGACGGTAAGCTTCATGCGCGCGGTCTCCTTGGTCGCAGCCGTGTTTCGGTCATCTTCATCCCGGCATTATGGGCGCACCCGCGCGGCATGGAAAGGCGGCGGGCCTGCCTCGCCGGCGAGCGATCGTCGCCTCGGGCGAGCTGCCGGTGCGCCGGCGGATCATGCTCCCGAGAGCACAAAGCTCCCGTCGATGGGGGCCGTAACGCGTGCGCCGCTGGCTGCCACCAGCGTAACCTTCGTTTCGTCGAGCTGGATGTCCTTCACGCGGTCGAAGCCCGCCGGGATCAATGCGACCGCCATGACGTAGTTCACCACCGTGGGCCTGGACCGGCTGAGATGCAGGACCGTTCGGATCCCGCGCCGCGTGTGGGAGTTCGCCCGCGCCGAGGGGGCAATGCCGGTGTGGAAGTAGCTCGTCAGCTCCTCCAGCCCCATGACGTTGATGTGCCGGCCGTTCCACGGAGGGTAATGCCTCCCGCCATTGCTCATCCAGAAGAGCGTACCGTTGAGCACCTTGGGATCCTTCAGAGCAAACCAGACGTAGCGCTGCTTCGGAAAGGTGACGGCCGTCCATGCGAACGGGTGCCTGTCGTCGGCGATGATGTGCGCGATGTCCTCGAACCCCCGCCGGGCGGGGTATCGCGTCAGATCCGCGGGCTCGCCGGTGATCGTGGGCACCTTGTCGAGCGACCGGAACACCGCCCCGGGCTTCAGTATGGAGTAGCCGCGCTCGGCCGGGTTCTCCGTCGGTTCGCCCCACACCTGGCCAAAAACGAAGGGGCTCGTCGAGAGAATGCCGCTGGCCGGTTCATCGGGGAAGCGCAGGTTGGCGTGGTGGCCGAGCTTCATAGGGCCCGACATCCCGGAGATTACGTGCTTGCAGTAGACCGCGTTATGGCCGTCGATCAGCCGGATCTGCTTGTCCACGCGGCCCTTGCGGACCTTCGTGCGGAGCGAAAGATGCAGGCATGTGCGGCCGGCGTCTCGCGTCAGGGATTCGAGCTTCCACTTCGCGTTGGCCGTTTCGCCGTGCACGGGGAACCGTTCGCCGCGATAGGGCTCGGTGTTTCCGCCGAACGGCATGCAGAAGAAGTCGCCGCGGAGTACGCGGACGATCGGGGGGACCGACTTGTCCACAGCTTCGTTCCACCACGGAGCGATGTGGTAGGGCTGTATCTTGCGGCCCTTCCGGTCGAACGTCACGGGCGCCAGATGGCCGCCCGTTTCCGTAACATACGCCTCGACGGTGCTGGATTGCACCCGCCACGAAGGTTGGTTGAAGACGATTTTGCGAGTTTCGCGTTCAGCCATGAGACAGCATCTCCCGAAGATCATGCCTCGCCGCCGCGCCGGCGGACAGGTCGCCTTGTAGTATGCCCCCGCGCCGCACAATCGCCAAGCCGCCGGGCAGACACCTGCCGATTGCGAGAGCCGTTTTCGGTTGGACAGTGATGTTTCCGGTGGGCCGTCTCGCCGTGGTTCCGGTGTTCATGATGACAAGCTTGCGCCCTGTGCGTTACGTGGGAACGCTGACGCCCGACGTCCGCCACGTCGGCTGCGGATTGCGGCCGCAACGGCGCCGCGCGGTATTCGGGCATCCGGTCCCAACAAGGATTCTCCCCCGGCCGCCGACGGCTATCGCCCGGGGCGAGGGTGCTCCAAATGCTTCGTTAACATGGTCACAAGCATGGCGCCGGCGGGCAGTCTGCAAAGGCCGCGACAAAACTCGTGCGTAAGTTGTTTCCCCGGAGACGGTTACGTGCGTAGGTCTGCCTGCGGTCGGCTCAACGCCAGCTTATGAGGATCCCCCCGGGGTGGGGGTATATCGTACCTGGGCCTCGGCTGTTTTGGGGTTCGGTTTAGCTCTTGACACCGAGGCAACCGATGCTAATATGTCGGTCTGCAATGGCCCCTATGGCCTTCGGCACAGTCGGACGGACCAAGGCCGAAGAGTATCGAGGATAAGCCTGTTGCACGAGTGGATGGTACTCGACATTCCGGGGCTGACCTAGCTTGACTGCGGTGGGTCGTCGTTCGCAGAACGGAGCCACCAGCAGCAAGCTGGTGGTTTTTTTGTCGGTTGAGCACGGCGGCGCGACCGGCGGCTGAGGACGGGCCTGAACGCCGTAGCGAAAGCGGGAAGACGAGAAGGCGGCGAAACCAGAAGCGTTTTGCGGCGGACGTCGAGGCCGTGGCGGTTTGCGGCCTTCGGATCGGGTTTCGGGCTCGTAGCTCAGTTGGTTAGAGCGCGTCCCTGATAAGGACGAGGTCAGAGGTTCGAATCCTCTCGGGCCCAGTGGGAAAAGTGAGAAAGTGTGAAAACGAGAAAGTGAAAAATGGGATTGGGCGGCCCCGAACCCTTTTTCGCTTTTTCTTCGGGGCCGTAGCTCAACTGGGAGAGCGCCTGGTTTGCAACCAGGAGGTTGGCGGTTCGAGCCCGCTCGGCTCCAGTGCTTGGGGCAGGTGAGGCGGAATTCGGCCCCGAAAAAATCTTCGCCCGGAGGGCTGGACAGCGGCGAAGACCTGTGGTATAGTAGCGGGTCTCGCCCTCAAAGCAGGGGCGTTCGAGAGAGCAGCCGAGTCGCGAAACAGGACCGGCGGGTTTTCTTTCGCGGCTCCGCGGCTCTTGAATGAGCGGCGGGATCTTTGACAACCGAATAGCGGATGAACATTGCCGGTCCGTTCGATGAGGGCGGATCGGGCAAGTTCTGTGGCGACTGAACCACGGGTTCGATTGTATCGAGTTGGATGAGCCGGTGTCGCCGTCGAAAGGCGGCGGCATTAAGGCGTATCACTGAAGCGCCAAGGTGATCGCAGCGG
>CAZMVY010000075.1:9588-18770 GCA_964569765.1 uncultured Planctomycetales bacterium | reverse complement strand
GGACCAGTTACCCCCGTAGATCGCGCTGGCCTGCCAGGTCTGGATCGAGAAGGCGGTGGGCAACGTCGGCTTGGCCGGCAGCGCGAAGTTCCAGACGCGGACGTTGAGCGGGAAGGTCCGCGCCGGCGCGTTGTCGGCGACGGCGGTAACGGTAGCAATGTAGTCGCCGGCAGGGGTGTCGGCCCGCGTGGCGACATCGACCCAGAAGGCGACACGATCGCCCGCGCTGATGTTGCAGGAGTTCATAAAGGTAAGCAACGGATCGGGCCAGTAGTTGGGGTTGTCGGTCAGGTTGTAATCGACAACCCACGGGGGGTACTCGATGTTCAGGTCCGAGCGGGGCTGCGTGGCGCCCTTGACGTGGCCGACGAGCCAGACGCCCACCGTGCCGTTGAATGCGCCCTGCCCGCCGGCCGGCTGAAGCGCGGAGACGGTCACACGGGCATTCGTAACGTTCGCATCGGGGATGATGACGACCTGGAAGGCCTCATGCTCGTTTCGGGCGAGGGAAAGGTTATATGAAGCCGGATCGAGGACTCCTTCAAAGGGCCATCCCTTGTGCTGCCCCTTGATCATGACTTTGACCATCGGGGCGGCCGCGCCGACCTGAATGCCGGCGGCCAGCAAGACGTCGCCCACCCGGGGAAGTAGAGAGGACAACACCAGCACAATACCGAAGATGGCACGCTGCATTCCGGGCCTCCTTGGACTTCGAGACGAACGCCCCCCGCACGTCACCCACGCCCGATCCCCCCAGCCGGGCCATGCCCCCACTTGTACCATTCTATCATACGGCAGCCTCGTTGTGATAATCCATACGGAAAGACGCCGGCTGCGTCTTCCGCTCAACGTCCGCATACAGCCGGACGCAGCCGTCGAGCAAAACGCCCGCCTTGCCGCGTCCACGGCAAAACTTGTTCCCACAGACGAATCCGGATACAACCGCCGGCGGCTCGGGCGAGTTGTCCGCGGCTGGACCGTCAGGCCGCGCAATGCGTCCCAAAGGGATGGCTGACGGGATCGTCGCGCAGGCGCTCTCGCGCCGAAACCCGGTACGCCGCGATCCCCCGCGCCGACAACGAACCGGCACGCAGCGGCGGTGCCCTGCCGCCAGATTCTGAAGCCAGTCTTGCCGGCAGGAAACGGGGCGGCCGAGGCCCCGCGAGGGAGGCCGGGACTGCGGGCAGTGCTGTCTGACCGGATTCTTGCCAGGAGCAGATAGGGAGAAATGAATCCATGATCCGACCCAAGAAAGAAAGAACGTCGCGGCTCAGCGGGCCGCGCGTCTGGATTGTGGTCGCGGCGCTGGGAGCGGCCACGACGCACGCCGCTGAAAGGAGCCGGCTCGATATCGCTCCGGAGCGGGTGCGGGAAATTGCCGCGATGCTGCCCGAGCACTTGCGCGGGCTCGGCCGACCGATCGTCGACCGCGCGGCGTGGGAAGCCTTGGCGAAACGCCCTGAGTACCGCGCCGCCGTTGAGGATGCCGAAGAGCTGCTCCGCGAGCCTCTCCCGGCCACGAGCGACGATCTATACCTGGAGTTCTCGCGGACGGGCAACCGCACGAAGTGGCAGGACGTGAACTTCAAGCGTCGCGGCCGGCTCGATCAGGCGGCGCTGGCCGAATGCCTCGAAAACCGGGGACGATTCCTCCCGATGTTCACGGAGGCGCTCCGATCGGTGTGTCAGGAGCGGACGTGGGTCATGCCCGCGCATGACGGGGGGCTGGCGAACTTCCACGGCAAGGTCACGGACATCGACCTGGCGTCGGCGAGTCTTGGCTGGACGCTGGCGACGGCGGACTGGCTGCTGGCCGACCGGCTGGAGCCGGCGGACCGGACGCTCATCCGCGAGCAGGTGCGGCGGCGCGTACTCGATCCGTTCAAGGACATGGTGGAAGGGCGGCGTCCGGCGAACTGGTGGCTGACGGGCTCGAACAACTGGAATGCCGTGTGCCTGTCGGGCGTAACCGGGGCGGCGCTGGCGCTGATCGAATCGCGCGAGGAGCGGGCGTTCTACGTCGCGGCGGCGGAGAAGCTATCGCGAAGCTTCCTGGCGGGAATCCCGGCGGACGGCTACTGCACGGAGGGCGTCGGGTATTGGAACTACGGCTTCGGGCACTACGTGCTGCTGGCCGAGACGATCCTCCAGGCGACGGGCGGTCGGGTGGACCTCCTGCAGGGCGAGCACGTTCGCCGGATCGCGATGTACGGTCTGGAGATCGAGATCGCGCCGGGCGTCTGCCCGTCGTTCTCGGATTGCAGCGTGAACGCCCAGCCGGGGGAGAGGCTCACCGGCTACATCGCCCGCCGCTGGGGGCTGACCCTGCCGGCTCGGGCACATCAAAAGACGGCCACGCGCGCTGAGCCTCTTTACCAAGCCGCCTTGTATGCGTTCCCGGGCGACTTTGCGGCCACGCGTCCCGCGCCGGCCGACTGGGCGGGACCGGGGCTGCGGAGCTGGTTCGACGTCGGAGGCGTGCTCGTCGCGCGGCCGGGCTCGCGCCGCGATTGTCGGATGGCCGTCGCCATCAAAGGCGGGCACAATGCCGAAGAGCACAACCACAACGACGTCGGCTCGTACATCGTCGTCGTGGATGGCGAGGCCGTGCTGGTGGACCCTGGCGCCGAGGTGTACACGGCCCGCACGTTCGGCCCACATCGGTATGACAGCCAGGTCATCAACTCGTTCGGGCATCCCGTGCCGCGGGTGGCGGAGCAACTGCAGCGCACGGGGCGAGAGGCCCGCGCCGTGGTGCTGCAAACCGCGTTCACCGAGGCGGCGGATACGCTGGTGCTGGATCTGCGGTCGGCCTACAAGGTTCCGGGGCTGAAGAAGCTCGAGCGGACGTTCGTGTATTCCCGCGAGGGCGGCGGTTCGCTCACCGTCACCGACGAGGTTGCGTTCAACAGCCCGCAGGCCTTTGAAACGGCGATGATCACATTCGGCAAGTGGCGGCAAACAGGCCCCGGCACGCTACGGATCCAGGACGGCCCGGCGGCGATCGAGGCGATTGTGACCATGGAGGGGGCCGAGCCGGCGGTGCGTGCGGAGGAGCTTCACGAGGACCTCGGCGCGAAGCGGACGCCGGTGCGGATCGGAATCGGGTATCCGAACCCGATCCGGACGGGGCGCATCCGCGTGGAAATCCGGCCCGCAGCCGCACGCTCCGCCGTCACGGACTGAGGCGGCGCCGGCCGATCCTTGGGTGCAGCGATGACGTATTCGACCCTCGGTGCCCTTGTTCTGTTCGCGATCGCGAATTCGGGCGCGCCTGCGGCCACGCCGGACGAGCCGGGCGCCCGATTTGTCCAGGACCGCTTCTGCATCAGCTTCTGGGTGGACCCGCCCTGCGACGAACGCATGGATGAGTACTACCGGCAGATTGCCGAAGCAAACTTCACGGTAGTCCTGGGCAGCAGCCACGCGAAGAAACCGGAGCAGATCGCCCGGCAGCTTGAGCTATGCCGGAAGTACGAACTGCGAGCGATCGTCTGGGACGTTGACGCCTCGCCGAACCCGCCGGATCACCCGGTGTGCTGGGGATACATGCTCCAGGACGAGCCGAAGGTCAAGGACTTCCCCAAACTGGCCAAGCGCGTACGCGAACTCCGGGCAAGCCGGCCGGGAAAGCTGGCCTACGTCAATCTCTATCCCTCGCACGCGACGCCGCGCCACTGGGGCGTCGCCACGTACGAGGAGTACGTCTCCCGGTTCCTGCGCGAGGTCAGGCCCGACGTGCTCTGCTTCGACCGCTACCCGCTCATGAACCCGGACAAGGACGAGCGCGACGGCTACTGCGAAAACCTCGACACCATTCGCCGGCACGCGTTGCGCGAGGGCATCCCGTTCTGGAACTTCTTCAACATCATCCCGTACGGCAACCACTACGACCCCACGGAAGCCCAGGTGGCCTGGCAGATCTACACGTCGCTGGCCTACGGCGCCAGGGGCATCCTCTATTTCTGTTACTGGACCCCGCGCGGGCGGGAGTTCCCCAGAGGCGGCGCGATCATCACGGCGGACGGCCGCCCCACGCGCCACTACGACCAGGCCAAGCGGATCAACGCGCGAATCCGGAACCTTGGTCCGACGCTGATGAAGCTGACCAGCACGGGAGTGCTTCGGGTCCGCCCGAACGACGATGCGGGACGAATCCTCGCCGGCTCGCCGATCCGGAGCCTGACGGAGGGCGACTACCTCATCGGCCTGTTCCGGCACGCCGACGGGCGAACGGCCGTCCTGCTCAACAACTACCGGGTCGCGTACACCGCGTGGCCAACGGTCGAGTTCGCGACGGACGCAACGCGCATCGTCGAGGTGGACCATGCGACCGGCCATGAGGAGCCGCTGCGCGACGACAGCCCGGACATGCCAGGACTGCAACTCTCGCTGGATGCGGGCGAGGGGCGATTGTTCCTCATGCCGGCACAGTGATCCCGCCTCGCGTCGTTCTCGGCATTCGAGTTTCGCATGCGGGTTGTGAGTGTTACTGTCGGTCGCCCCTGCGGGGCTGAAGGCAAGCGGTGGGTTGCGCGCATCACCCTGGGCTACTGTCGGTCGCGCCTGCGGGCTGAAGGCAAGCGGTGGGTTGCGCGCATCACTCTGGGCTACTGTCGGTCGCCCCTGCGGGGCTGAAGGCAAGCGGGGGGTTGCGCGCATCACCCTGGGCTACTGTCGGTCGCCCGCGCGCGGCCGGAAGCGGATCTGCTCGCCAGCCTTCATGTCGAGTTCCAGGAGCGGCCCCTTCAGGACATAAACTTTATTGCCGCAGGCGGCCTCCACATCGCCGGGCCACGGGTTGATGACCCGCAGGCGGCCGCCAGCCTCAGCGCGGACGCGGACCCACTCGACGCGGCCGCCGCCGCACCGGGCGCTGACCAGAAACGCGCCGACCGCCCGCAGATCTTGAAACGTCGCGCCTCGATCCAGGTTCCAGTTCGGAAACAGGCGGATTTGCCCCGTGTAACTCTGCATGAGGCACTCGTTGATCACGACGGGCAGGGAGAAGTTCTCGAACCAGATGCCCATGCGGGCCATGAAGGCATAATTCGTGTCATCGGCGTACCGCCCGCCGGATTGCAGGACCATGTCCGTACACGTGCCGTTGGGCATCAGACAGTAGTTGACCTGGCGTTTGAGCCTCTCCAGGTCCAACAGGCCGAGCCGCGCGCCTTGAAGGTTCAGGAACACGAGTTCGTTGCCGCCCTCGTTGCGGTGATTGTGCCACGTATTGACCGCAATCCGCAGCAGCTCCGGCGGCGAATGAAGGCCGATCTCCTCGCCCGGGAAGACCGCCATCAGCGGATTCGGCGTGTTGTACACCTGCTCGGGGCTTTCGCCGGCGACCGAAACGAAGACCGTGCCGCGTTCGCTCGGCGCCGTCGGGTACGCCGGGAAGTGATCGAGGATCTCCCGCACGTCCCGCATCAGGGCCGATTCCTGTTGCTCGACGCCGAGCCGCCCGCAGGCGTCGAGGTACGCCTTGAAGACGAACTTCGTCAGCGTCAGGTCCACGAGGCAGTCGGCGCAGAAGCGAGGATCCGGCCTCAGGCCGTGAAGCTCGGGCACGACCGTGGGGTAGATGTGGAACTTGTCGTCTTTCCACTGCGAGCCGTGCGCATCCGGCCGGCGCATGTAGGCATTCAGGAACGCCACCGCCTCGCGGATAGGCTCGAACGCCCTCTCGCACAGAAACGTCTTGTCCATCGTGTAGAGGTAATGCCACCAGAGGCTCTGCACGGCCCACGGCGTCTCGCAGACCTCCCCGCCCCAGGTCGGCACCGGATACGGCATCATCGTCATCTCAACCGGATAGGCCGAGTGCGGAAAGAACGCGCCCGGCAACCGGTAGTAATCCCGCGCCCACTGTCGGCTGATGGGCAGGAGGAAATGCACGAGATCGACGTACGGAAGATGCCGCTCGACATGGTTGGCCGAGAAGGTGCCCCAGAACGGCTGCTCGGTGTTGTAGTTCATGTGGTAGTCGCCGTGCCACGCCGTCCCGATGTCCCGGTAACTCCAGTTGGCGAAGAGCCCTGGACACGTCACGCCCGGCCGAACCGCGCAGGCGAGGAAGTACAGGTTGCGGTACCAGATGCTTTCCAGGAACTCGTCATCCAGGCGGACGCCCGCGCGACGCCAGTATTCCTTCCAGATCAGGAGACTCGCGGCCGACGCCGTCGCATAGTTGTCCGGCGTCGGCGGCGGCACCGCGAGCGCCTTTGCCGAGAGATCGCGGGCGAGGCCGTGCTCCAACTGCACGCAGGCGACGAACGGGCCGTCCGGCTCGAAGGCCGGATCGATTCTGCCGCTCACGCGCACGGCGGTTCGGAGGGCCTTGTCTTTTTCGCGTGCGTCGCCGAGGACGGGCAGTACCTGGTAGAAGGAGAACGTATCGCGCGTGGAAGTCGTGGTCGTGGTCATGCCGCTTTCGGCAATGAGCCGCACGCGGTCGAACGGCGCGGGGACCGCCCGGCCGTCGGCATCCACCATGCGCATCCAGAGCCGGTCGGCGTTCATGTCGGCGAAGACCTCCATCCTCGCCGGTCGGCCCTCCACGAGAAAGAGCACTTCGCAGATGCCCGCGTCGATCCGCACGCGATGGCCGAGCAACTCGGCCTTGCGACGGTCGAAGCCGAACAGCACGCTGCCGCAGGGCCAGGGGCGGGGATACGGCTGTGCATAGTTCTCGCGGGCCATTTTGCAGTATTGTGCGAACCAGGCGCGGTCTTCCGGCGTGTCCGCCTTCACGCGGCTCCAGACCTCCTCGAAACTCAGCAGTTTGTCCTTGTTCTGCTCCGCAAGCCGGATATCCCAGACGTCGTTGTGGCCGAAATGGATGAAGACGGAGTCGGGACGGGTGCAGACGATCACGCCCATCCCGCCGTTGCCGAGGACGGCGCCCTCGAAGAAATCCTGGGCGGGTTTGCTCATCTCGATCGTGTGCAGCCGGGCCCGTGCCTGCGGATCGAACGGCGTGTCGTCGGCCGCCGCGTGCGCCGGAGGCATCAGCACCGCTGCGGCAAACAGGCCTTCGATGAATCCACGAAACCTCAACACCAGACCTCCTGCGTTCCGAGTGCCGCCATGACCGGAGCGTACGCCCTGGGCTGCTCTCGCTCGCCCTTGCGAAGCCGAAAACGAACGAAACCCGTGCACCGAAAGCGGCACTATCGTTTCGAGGCCGGCCGGGTCGCCGCGGGCCACACGGGGCATTCAGCCTGACTCGGGCCGAACATCTCGCGCATCCGATGGGCCATCGCCTCCACCCGCTGCGGCTGCTCAGCGGCCAGGTCGTGTTTCTCGCCGATGTCCTCGCGGAGATTGTACAACTCAAAGTCGGTCAGCCGGGCACGCTTAATCGCGCGAATGGCCTCCGGCGTTACGCCGGTGAAGGGTTCCGTCACGTCCCAGTGGGCGACGAGCTTCCAGTCGCCCTCGCGCAGTGCCGCCTTCGGTTTGCTGATCGCCAGGAAGTAGAACCAGAACAGGGGTGTCTCGCGCCGCACCGGCCGGCCGTCGAAGATCGGCAGGAGGTTCGCGCCATCCAGTCTGCGGTCGTGCGGCGGCTCAATGCCCGCGATCGCACAGAACGTCGGCAGCAGATCGAGGCTGCACACCGGCTCGCTGACCACCTGCCCCGGACGGGTATGCCCCGGCCAGCGGATGATCCCGGGCACACGGATGCCGCCGTCGTAGATGTGCAGCTTCATGCCGCGCAGCGGTCCCGGCGAGCCGTAACTGTGAATTCCTGTGGGATATCGCTGGAGCGTTTCCGGGCCGTTATCGGACGTGAAGAGCACGAAGGTGTTCGCGGCCTCACCCAGTTCGTCGAGCGTCGCCAGCAGCCGGGCCACCGCGCGATCGACGTTGGTCACATTGGCGAAGTAGATCGCCTGATTCTCGTTTTTGGCCTGCGGGTACCGGGCCACCAGGTCGGGCGGCGAAGCGACCGGCTCATGCGTCTCGTGGAAACACACGAAGGCGAAGAACGGCTTGCCCTCGGGCCGCCGTGCCCGAAGCCAGCGGATCGCCTCCTCCGCAACCACTTGGCAGGAGTAACCCTCGGTCGGGCCGACGGGCCGGCCGTTGCGCACGAAGTTGGCCGGGTTCCGATGGCTCGGACCGGCATTGTTCTGCGTGCTGAACCAGTACTCGAAGCCCTGATCGCCCGGCTGCGGCTGCTGAGGCGAGTTGAACTGCCCGTTGCAGTGCCATTTGCCGAAATGGCCTGTCGCGTAGCCCGCGCGTTGCAGCAGTTGCGCGATCGTAATCTCGCCGCGCCCCAGGTGCATCGGATGCCGCGCAGGGATCCAGTCATACACGCCGAAGCGGTTGGGGTTTCGCCCCGTCAGCAGACCGGCGCGGCTCGGCGAACAGACCGGCGCCGCCGCGTAGCAGTCCGTCAGCCGGATGCCCTCGGCGGCGAGCCGATCCAACGCGGGCGTCTGGATCGTCGGGTGTCCATAGCACGCCAGGTCGCCGTAACCCAGGTCGTCACAGAGGATGACGAGGAAGTTCGTGGGCTTCTGCGCGTCGCTCCCCTCCACCGAAGGTTTCGCGTCCGGCGCGGCCCAAGCGGCAGGCGCCATCGCCGCCACGCACAGGACTGCCGCCAACCCGCCCCCGCACAGCGCGAGGCTCGGCCGCGGGATACCGGGACCGCGACGAAACGGGCGGCCATGACAGGCAGGCGCCCGCGCACCACCAGAAGCGATGTCTTTCCGCATGCGATTCTCCTTCCGGCCTGACGTTCCGATTATCGGCAGAGCCGCGACTGATACAAGGTTGCGACCTGGCCGCCGACGCACATATGGACGCCCGTCCGCGCGAGTGAAAAAATGAAGCGACTGTCACGCGAGCCGCACGGCGGTCCGCCCCCGATGGGCCGCAATAATCGCCCGCGGGCAGCCGTTGTGCGTTCAGGGCACCGATGCTGCCTGTGAATGGCGAGGGGGGCTGCGCTGCGTGTCGGGTTCAGACGAATGGGAACGGCCTGGCCTTGAACCCGCCCCGCTTGCGAGTGTATAGGAACATGCGGGCCGCGAGGATGTCTGATGAGCTCGCCCAGGATTTCGGCGGTTTCGTCCCCCGTGGCGCCGGCCGCGCCGGCCCACGCGGCGCCCCGCCCGGTTGAGGCCGCCCGGGCCGGGCAGGCCCGCCCCCCGCTGGGGGCGGCG
>CAZMVY010000075.1:0-9578 GCA_964569765.1 uncultured Planctomycetales bacterium | reverse complement strand
GCGACGCCCCCCCGCGCGCCGGCCGCGCCGCCGACGGCGGCGCCAAGCCCGTTTGAGACCGCCAGCGACGTGAAGGCCGGAACCCGGATCGACGCTCTGGTCTTCAGCCGGTTGAGTCGGCTGGGCATGCGGCCGGCCCACCTGTGCTCGGATGCCGTGTTCGTCCGACGCGTCTATCTCGACGTGATCGGTACGCTGCCCACCGCACAGGAGGCGAGGGACTTCCTGGCGGATCGCGCCCCCAACAAACGCATCGTCCTGATCCATCGCCTGCTGGAGCGCGACGAGTTCGCGGATTACTGGGCGATGAAGTGGAGCGACCTGCTGCGGGTCAAGGCGGAGTTCCCCATCAATCTCTGGCCCAACGGCGCGCAGGCGTACCACCGCTGGATTCGCACGAGCATCCGGGAGAACAAGCCCTACGCCCGCTTTGTCCGGGAGATGCTGACGGCCAGCGGCAGCAATTTCCGCGTTCCGCAGGTCAATTTCTACCGCGCCGTCCAGAGCCGGGAGCCGCAGGCGATCGCGCAGGCAGTGGCGCTCACGTTCATGGGGGCACGGGCGGAGAAGTGGCCCAAAGAGCGGCTGGCGGGCATGGCGGCCTTCTTCTCGCGGCTCGGCTACAAATCCACCTCGGAGTGGAAGGAGGAGATCGTTTTCTTCGACCCCCTCCGCCGCCCTGTCGGGCCGGCGATGTTCCCCGACGGCACGACGGCCTCCCTCGCGCCTGATCAGGATCCGCGGGAGGTATTCGCCAACTGGCTGATCGACCCGAAGAATCCCTGGTTCACCCGGAACATCGTGAATCGGGTCTGGTCGTGGCTGCTCGGGCGCGGCATCATCCATGAGCCGGACGACATCCGCCCGGACAACCCCCCGCAGAACCCCGAGCTCCTGTCGTACCTGGAGCGGGAGCTGATCGCCGCGCATTACGACCTGAAGCAGGTGTACCGACTGATCCTCGGGTCGCGAACGTATCAGCTTTCGTCGATTCCCCGGACCGGCAAGCCGGAAGCCGCGGCCAACTTCGCCTGTTATCCGCTGCGCCGGCTGGAGGCCGAGGTCCTGATCGACGCCCTGTGTCAGATCACCGGGACGACGGAGAACTACTCCAGCGCGATTCCTGAGCCGTTCACGTTCGTCCCGGAAGGGCATCGCTCGATCGCACTGCCGGACGGCAGCATTACAAGCTCCTTCCTCGAGATGTTCGGGCGGCCGCCGCGCGACACCGGCCTCGAATCGGAGCGGAACAACCGCCCTACGCCCGCGCAGCGGCTGCATCTGCTCAACTCGAGCCACATCCGGCGCAAGCTCGAAGAGGGACGGCTGCTCCAGTCCCTCGGTGCGATGAAGGGCAAAGCGGCCCCGCGCGAGGTAATCGAGGAACTCTACCTGACGATCCTCTCGCGGTTTCCGACGGAAGAGGAGCTGGCGGCCGTGGGCGCGTACTATCGCTCCGGCACCGTACGGCCGCGGGAGGCCATGCTCGACCTGGCCTGGGCACTGATCAACACGGCGGAGTTCCTGTATCGACATTGAGACGGGCGGCAAGCGAACACGTTTCGACGGAGGCCGGAAATGCCGGTTGACGAAATCCGAATGACGAAACCCGAACGGTGCGGACGTGCGCGTCGGCCCCGCCGGTCATTCGCCATTTGGACATTCGCCATTCTCTCGTCACTCGGATTTCGGGGCTCGGCATCAGGAGGCGCCGAACCGGCGTCGACGCAGCCGACGCGGCGACCGAACGTTGTCATCATCCTCGCCGATGACCAGGGCTGGGGCGACCTGAGCGTCAACGGAAACTCGAACCTCGCCACGCCGAACATCGACTCTCTGGCTGCCGCAGGGGCTACCTTCGATCGCTTTTTCGTCTCTCCGGTCTGCTCCCCGACGCGGGCCGAGTTTCTGACAGGACGGTATCATCCCCGCGGAGGCGTCCGCGGCGTATCGACCGGCGGCGAACGCCTCAATCTCGACGAACGGACCGTCGCCGATGTGTTCCGAGCCGCCGGCTACGCGACCGGCGCGTTCGGCAAATGGCACAACGGGACACAGTATCCGTATCACCCTAACGCACGCGGCTTTCAGGAGTTCTACGGCTTTACCTCCGGCCACTGGGGAACCTACTTCGACCCGCCCCTGGATCACAACGGTACACCGGTCCGGGGCAAGGGGTTCATCATCGACGACCTGACGGACCACGCGATCCGCTTCATCGAGCAGAACCGGGATCGGCCGTTCTTCTGTTACGTGCCGTTCAACACGCCGCATTCGCCCATGCAGGAGCCCGACCGCTTCTACCGGAAGTTCGCCGATCTGGAGCTGAACATGCGGGCCGAGCGCCCGGAAACCGAGGACGTCCGTCACACACGGGCTGCGCTGGCCCTGTGTGAGATCATCGCCTGGAACGGCGGCCGCATCCTCGAAACGCTCGACCGGTCGCGGCGCGCCGGGAACACGATCGTCGTCTACTTCAGCGACAACGGCCCGAACGGCTGGCGCTGGAACGGAGGCATGAAGGGCCGTAAGGGATCCACGGACGAGGGGGGCGTCCGCTCGCCGTTCTTCATCCGCTGGCCGGGGCACATCCCCGCCGGACGGCGGATCGCACAGATCGCCGCGGCGATCGACCTGCTGCCGACGCTCGCGGATCTGGCCGGCGTCGCCATCGTCGGCGGCAAGCCGCTGGACGGCATCCGCCTCACACCGCTGCTGGCGGGCGACGCACGCGCCGACGACTGGCCGGACCGCATGATCTTTTCGCACTGGGCCGGCAGGGTGAGCGTCCGCACGCAACGCTACCGCCTCGACGACGCCGGCCGGCTCTTCGACATGGAAGCCGACCCCGGGCAGCACCGCGACATCGCAGCAGAGAAACCGGACCTCGCCGAGCGGCTGGTACAGGCGAGGAACGAATGGAAGCGGCAACTCCTGGCCGGCCTCGGGCGCGACGATCGCCCGTACCCGGTCGGCTATCGGCAGTTTCCCGAGACGCCCTTGCCCGCCCGGGACGGCGTGCCGCACGGTAACGTGCAGCGCAGCGCCCGCGCGCCCAACTGCTCCTACTTCACGAACTGGAAGAGTACGCAGGATTCGATCACCTGGGACATCGAAGTGGCGACCGCCGGCCGGTACGAGGCGGTGATCTACTACACCTGTCCGAAGGCGGACGTCGGCTCGATCGTTGAACTGAGCTTTCGCGGCAGTCGAATTGAGGCGCCGGTGGCCGAGGCGCACGACCCGCCGCTGACGGGCGCCGAGAACGATCGCGTCCCGCGGCAGGGCGACGGCGAATCGTACGTGAAGGATTTCGCACCGTTGCGGCTGGGCGAGATAGACTTGCCGGCGGGACGCGGCGACCTCACGCTTCGCGCCCTCAAGGTACCCGGCACCCAGGTCATGGATGTGCGGATGGTGGTGCTGAAGCTTCATGGGGGGAACAAGTCATGAAGAGGTTTAAGAGGGGATGGGTAGAAGGATCAGTCAGAGAGTCTCTCCGCCTGTCCGACGCCGACGCGGAGGATATCGAGACGCGCCGCGCCGATCAGAATGACGGGCGAACGGGCGAACGCGCTGACGGAATTCAGCATTCGGCATTCAGCGTTCATCATTCCCCGCTGATCTCCCGGCGCGATTGTCTGCGTCGTGGTCTCTGCGGCGCCGCCGGCCTGGTGCTGGCGGACCGCCTGGGCCTGGCCGCGCCGGCCGCCACGAAGCCGGCCAAAGGTACCGCCAAGGCCGTCATCCAGATCTGGATGTGGGGCGGGCCGTCCCACCTCGACACCTTCGACCCCAAGCCGGAGGCCGGCAACGACTACTGCGGCCCGCTCAACAAGCCGATCGAAACGAACGTCAAGGGGATCCGCATCGGCGAGTTGCTGCCGCTGCTGGCCAAGCAGGCCGACAAGTACACCATCATCCGCAGCATGACGCACGGAATCAATGCGCACGAGACGGCGGCCTACATAGTGCAGACCGGGCGTAACCCCGGCGGGCGCGACGTCTTCCCGAGCGTCGGCGCGGTGGTCTCGCTTTTCAAGGGATACGGCGCCGGGTACACGGGCCTGATCCCCCCCTATATCGTGATCACCGAACCGCAGGGGCGGTTCTCCGAGGCGGGCTTCCTCGGGGCGCGCTACAAGCCGTTTGCCACCGGCGGCGACCCGGGCCAGGCCCGCTTCGCCGTCGAGGGCGTTGTGGCACAGGGCATCTCCGAGCAGCGACAACGCGACCGGCGCGACCTTCTCCACAAGCTCGACACCCTGCAACACGCGATGCCCGGCGACCCCCAGTTGGCCGCGCTACAGGAGTGCGAGAAGCAGGCCTACGACCTCATCCTCGGCGACGCGGGCAAGGTATTCGACCTCTCCCAGGAAAAGGACGATCTGCGCGAACGCTACGGCCGCAACACGTTCGGGCAGGCGTGCCTTGTCGCGCGGCGTTTGGTCGAGCGTGGCGTGCCGTACGTCACCATCAACTCGAAAGGCTGGGACACGCACAAGCAGCACTTCCAGACCATGCGACGCCGCCTGCCGGAAATGGACAAAGGTATGGCGACCCTGTTGCAGGACCTCTCGGACCGCGGCCTGCTCGAAAGCACCATCGTCTGGTGGAGCGGCGAGTTCGGCCGCACGCCCAAGGTCCAGTGGGAGCCCCCCTGGAACGGCGGGCGCGGCCACTACGGCGCGGTCTTTTCTGCCGTGCTCGCCGGCGGAGGCTTCAAGGGCGGCTGCGTGATCGGCTCCTCGGACGCCAGGGGCGAGCAGGTGAAGGATCGCCCGGTGTATCCGTGCGACCTGATCGCAGCCATTTACGAGCGGCTCGGCATCCCCGCCGATGCGAAGCTGCCCCACCCGCAGGGCAAGATCGTCCGCGTAACGCCGTCGTCCGACGAGGCTGTCAAATCCGGCGGCCGATTGACGGAGATCCTATGAGCAAGGCGGAATCCAGCGGGAAAAACGCGAAATCGACGGCCACCCTGCCGACGACCAGCCCGACCGACCGGCGCGGGCATTGCCCATGGTCCGCGGTCACTTTGGCCCTCGCGAGTCTGCTGGCGACGGCCAGCGCTCGCGCGCAGCAGGGCGGCCCGCACATCGGTTATGTCTATCCCGCGGGCGGCCGGCAGGGTTCGACGTTCCTTGTTACGGTCGGCGGCCAGTACCTGGAAGCCGCCGTAGAGGCCCGCATCTCCGGCGCCGGCGTCGAGGCCGAGGTGGTCGACTACAACCGGCCGCTTTCGCCGGGTCAGTTCAATCAATTGCGTGACAAGCTCAAGGAGCTTCTGGCGAAAAAGGCGGCCGCCGAGAGGGACGCCGGACGCGGCCGGGCTCGAACCGCTACAAGACCCGCATGGACGACGGAGGATGAGAAAACGCTCGCCGACATCCGGAAGAAGCTGGCAAACCCGCCCAAGAAACAGCTCAATCCCGCTATCGCCGAAACCGTAACCGTCCAGGTGAAGATCGCCCCGAATGCCGAGCCCGGCGAGCGCGAGCTCCGGCTGCGCACGCCGCAGGGCATGACGAACCCGCTCGTGTTTTGCATCGGACAGTTGCCCGAGTTTTCCAAGAAGGATTCCCGGAACAACGATGCGCCGCCCGCCGGAGGGTTCTTCCGCAACCGCAACGAGCAGGCAGCCGTTCCCCCGACCGAAATGAACATCACGCTGCCGGCGACCGTGAACGGCCAGATCCTCTAGGGAGGCGTGGACCGGTTTCGATTCAAGGCCCGCCGCGGACAGCAGATCGTCGCGGCCGTCGCGGCCCGGGCACTGATCCCGTATCTCCCCGACGCCGTCCCCGGCTGGTTTCAGGCGACGCTGGCGCTCTACGATGCAAAAGGAAAAGAGCTGGCGTACGACGACGATTACCGGTTTCACCCCGACCCTGTGTTGTTTTACCGGATCCCCAGAGACGGCGAGTACTATATCGAAATCAAGGACGCGATCTACCGGGGTCGGGAGGATTTCGTCTATCGCATAACCCTCGGCGAGATGCCGTTTGTGACGGGCATCTTCCCTCTGGGCGGCAGGGCCGGCACAAAGACGACGGTGGAGATCAGGGGTTGGAATCTTCCGCAGGACAGCCTGACGCACGACGCCGCAGACCTGGCCCCCGGCATCTATGACCTGTTCGTAAAGAAGGGCGATCTGTTCTCCAATCACGTGCCGTTTGCGGTGGACGACCTGCCGGAGTGCCTGGAGAAGGAACCGAACAACAATCCGGACGGCGCGGCGGTGGTGTCGCTCCCGATCATCGTGAACGGGCGTATCGATCAGCCCGGCGACTGGGACGTCTTCCGTTTCGAGGGGCACGCCGGCGACGAGATCGTCGCGGAGGTCTACGCCCGCCGGCTCGACTCGCCGCTGGACTCCGTGCTCAAGCTCACCGACGCCGCCGGACGGCAGCTCGCGATGAACGACGATCACGAGGACAAGGGCTCAGGCCTGACCACGCATCACGCGGACTCCTGGCTCCGCGCCACGCTGCCGGCCAATGGAACCTACTTCGTACACCTGAGCGATGCCCAGGACAAGGGCGGCCCGGAGTATGCCTACCGGCTCCGCATCAGCCGGCCGAGACCCGACTTCGCGCTGCGCGTCGTGCCGTCCAACGTCAGCGTCCGGGCCGGCGCCAGCGCCGCCCTGACCGTGTATGCCCTTCGCAAGGACGGGTTTTCCGGGGAGATTGCGCTGAACCTGAAGGATGCGCCCCCGGGCTGGCGGCTGAGTGGGGGGCGCATCCCGGCCAACCAGGACCAGGTGCGATGCACGCTGACTGCTCCGCGGATCCCCGAAAGGGAGCCGCGTGCGTTGAGCCTGGAAGGCCGCGCAACAATCGGCGGTCGGCAGGTCGTGCGGCCGGCCGTGCCCGCGGAAGACATGATGCAGGCCTTCGCCTACCGGCACCTCGTCCCGGCAAAGGAATGGCTCGTATCCGTACCGGGGCGCTGGATGCAGCGCAACGCCGTGAAGATCCTCAGCCCGATGCCCGTGAAGATTCCCGCGGGCGGAACGGCCCGCGTTCAGGTAACCGTCCCGACCGAAACCTTTCTGGGCGGCAAGGTTCAGCTCGAACTGAGCGAACCCCCCGACGGCATCAGCCTCGAGAGCGTCTCGCCGCTTCGCGACGGCGCGGAACTCGTGCTGAAGACCGACGGACGGAAGGTCAGGCCCGGCCTCAAGGGCAACCTGATCGTCAACGCCTTCGCAGAGCGGGCCCCGGCGCCGGGAAAGACCAGACCGCAGGCGGCCAACCGGCGAATACCGATGGGCTCGCTGCCGGCCATACCGTTCGAGATCGTGGCAAGATAACGGGCGCGACTGGTCGTCTCCGGCGACCCGCGCTCAGCGCGACGAGGAAGCGGGCGCAGTGCTCTGCGAAGACATATCGCGCTCCGCCGGCGCCGACCCCGGATGCATCCAGCGCGTCAGCAGGGGCACCAGGGCGAAGCAGATCAGCGACGAGGCGATGGCCGCGATGGCGATCAGGCCGAAGACCTTTCCGTACTGGTGTACCGTATCGATCGGCGGCGGGATGACCTGCGAAACGGCGCCTTCCTGTGTCACGGAGGTCAGGTTGGCGATCTTCCCCGCCAGATAGGATGAGAAGGCCGTTGCGAGGAACCCCGCGCCCATCATCGTACTGACGATCCGCGACGGCGCCAGCTCGGTGACCATGGAAAGCCCGACGGGAGAGAGGCACAACTCGCCCGTGGTCTGGAGGAGATAGCAGAACACGATCCACGACGCCGCCACCATCCCGCGACTGTCGCAGGAGCGAGCCCCGTACCAGAGCATGACGAATCCCAACCCGAGCTGGAGCAACCCCATCGCGAACTTGACCGGCGTGCTGGGCTCGAGCCCCCTCTTGCCCAGTGCGGCCCATAGCGCGCTGAACGCCAGTCCGAACAACAGAATGAAGACGGGATTCACCGCCTGAAACTCGGAGGCGGGCACTTCGCCGCCCCCGATGACCATGCCGACGCTTTCGCTCGTGACGGGCCACCGAAGGGTCTGTTTTTCCGGACCCGCGCCCGCGGCGGCCGCTTCGTCGCGCAGCCGGGTCAGGTCGGTCATCGTGAAAACATGGCCGTTGAGCCTGTAGCCAAGCTGTTCCTGCGTCAGCGGCGGGAGTTGCGCGAGTCGGTTGTCGCGGACACGCGGCAGAACCCGGAACTCCACCGTGGTACCGACATCCGCCGTGCTGATGCGACGACCTCCGAATACGCGGTCCACATTGCGATCCGTGAAGTTGTTGAGCGAACTGCCCGCCTGCTCGAAGAAGGCCCAGAACAGGAGCGAGAAAAGCATGAGGATCAGGACCACGAAGACCCGCTCCCGCTCCACCCTGCTGCACCGGGCGAACGCGTCGTACAGAACGTAGGCGAGCGCGCAGCCGCCCGTGAGGAACAGAGCATGGCCGGCGATCCGGTTGCGGCTCACAAGGCATGCGACAAGCGGTACGGCCGCCGCGATACCCACGTAGACCGCCAGGTCATACCGCAGCACGCCGCCGAGCTTCTGCGTGAGACGCTGCGGGTCTCGCGGCCGACCCGCGCCGGGAGGCAGCCCGCCCCGCTGCAGGGCCGTCACAGAGATGATCCCGGCGACGGCCAGCGCGAGCGCCAGGAACACGCGAACGGCAAGCTGCAGCAGACTGTCCTGCAGGAAGGGCATGGCGGCCGCGCTGCCCAGCGCCCCGATGAGAATGAGAACCTGGGTCACAACCGTGGGCGCCGCAAAGATAGCCACGCCGATCAGCATCCCCGCCGTCGCCAGGCCGAAGCCGTAGTGCCAGCCGTACGTCTCGCCGACATAGCCGCACAGGATCGGCGACATGGCGGCACCGAGGTTGATGCCCATGTAAAAGATCGTGAAGCCGGCATCCTTTCGCGGGCTGCCCGGCGGGTACAGACTGCCGACGATCGTGGAGATGTTCGGTTTGAAGAAGCCGTTGCCGCACACCAGCAGCGACAGGGCGGCAAAAAAGGCGGTATGATCCTCCACCGTCATCAGAAGGTGGCCCGCCGCCATGAGCAGGCCGCCGATGATCACCGCGCGCCGCGCCCCGAGCAATCGGTCCGCGATGATGCCGCCGAGAAACGGCGCAGCGTACACAAGGGCCGTGTAGGCGCCGTAAACCGCATAGGCCTCGCTGTCGGTGTAGGAGAGGAACCCCTTGATCATGTAGAGGACCAGCAGCGCCCGCATGCCGTAGTAGGAGAACCGCTCCCACATCTCGGCGAAGAAGAGGGTGAAGAGGCCCGTCGGATGTCCGAAGAGCGTCCGGACCTGCCCATCGAGAGGCATCGCGAGCGACGGCGAGGGATTGGTCGAATGGCTCTGGCCTGTCACGGGCACCTGCCTTTCGGCGAACGGCGAACAGCGCGGTAAACTACCCGAAATCGCGTCCCTGCGACAAACGAGGCTCGCGCCGTGCCCGATCGGATAAACGGCAGGCCGCTTCCGTCGGGCGGTCACGCGAACACGACGCCAAGTTGGTCGAATGCCACCCGCCATGTACGGCGCGTTCGTTGGACAAGTCAGGGCGAACGGCTCCCACGGGAGCCGT
>CAZMVY010000074.1:224-18786 GCA_964569765.1 uncultured Planctomycetales bacterium | reverse complement strand
CCAGCCACGCGAGGGACCCGACGCTGTGCGAAAAGCCCCGCCTCGAGCCCTGGGACGCCCCCACCGTGAGCTACACCACCGAGAAGGGCCGGGCGAAAGCGGAGGAGGAGCTCAACCACATTGTCAACGTGAAGATGCCTGAGAACGCTCGCGCGATTGGCGCGGCGGCGGCGCACGGCGACCTCAGCGAGAACTCGGAGTACAAGTTCGCTCTGGAGGAGCGCGATCTTCTGCGGGCGCGGGTGGCGAACATTCAGAACGACCTCGCCCGGGCGCGGCTGATCGAGCCGTACATCGTGCCGCGCGACCGGGTCGGCGTGGGAAGCAGGGTGACGGTGCGAAGTCTTGACGGCCAGGTGACGCGGGAAATGATCTTTCTCGGGCCATGGGATGCCGACATCGACCGGCACATCTACAACTACAACGCCCCGATGAGCCGGCGGATGATGGGCCTGCAGGTCGGCGAGACGGTCGAGCTGAATCTCGACGGCACCGACCGCGAGTACCGCATCGAAGCGATTGCCAGCGCTGTATGACGTCGGCTATCCCGAGTACATCGCCGCACTAGACGGCTTCTGGAATCGGGCGGCGAGACGGCCCTTGGCGCAGCGGTTGCCGATCAGCCACCGAACCGGAGACGCGCGAGGGGGCGGCTGCCCTGTTGGTGCACCGGCGGGCAAGATGCCCGCCTCCCAGCCAATGACGCCATGCGGTCGGCGAAGGTCCTTGCTTACCCGGGGCGCACGCACGAGGTTCACCCGCGATTCGCACTACGCCAGCGCGAGCATCGTCGTGACGATGTCGCGCGCGGCATTCGGCCTCGCGAGACGGCGCGAGGCCGCCTGCATCTGCCGCAGGCGCGCCGGGTCATCCAGCAGGCGGTCGATCTTGTACGCCAGCGTGGGCAGGTTGTTGCAGCGGATCGCCGTGCCCTCCTCCAGCAGATGATCGGCGTTCCGTTCCTCCTGACCGGGGATGGGGTTGACGATCACGAAGGCGAGTCCCTTGGCGAGCGCCTCGGATGTCGTCAGGCCGCCGGGCTTGCCGACAACGATGTCGGAAGCCGCCATGTACTCGTCCATCTCCGTCGTGTAGCCGATGACCTTCACCACCAGGCGCGACCCGGCCGCCCCGGCGACGATCCGCTCGACGCGCTGCTTCAACTCCGCGCTGCGACCACAGATGGCAACCACCTGCGCCTCGTGCCGGAGTTTCAGGAGCGAGACCATCAGGTGTTCGATGGGCCCGACGCCGAAGCCACCGGCCGAGATCAGCAACACGGGTCCGTCAGGCCGAAGGCCGTGCCGGGCTCGCACGTCCCGCTTGTCCTTTCGAACGGCGAAGACCGGGTCGATCGGGATGCCCGTAACGCTGACCTTCTCCGCCGGGATGCCGAGTTCTACCAGATGGGCCCGGGTCTCGTCGAGCGCGACGAAGTAATGCTCGTAGTGGTGGCACAGCCACATCGCGTGCACGTCGAAGTCGGTGATGACGATGGCCTGTGGCGTGACCAATCGGCGTTTGGCCTTGAGCCACGAGATGATCTCGGCGGGGAGAAAATGCGTGCAGATCGCGATGTCCGGGCGATACTCCTTGAGCATCTTCACGAACGGCAGCGTGTTGAGCCGGTCGAGCGCCAGTCGGCGCCGTTCGTTCCGCCAGGGCTTGTCCAGCGAGTCGTACAACCAGCCCAGCACGTCGGGCGCCTTGTTCACAAGGTCGATGTAGACCTGGCTGTAGAGCTTCCGAAAGAGCTTGTTCGTGTAATCCAGGGTGTCGATGTGGCGGACATCCGCGTCGGGGCTCACTTGCTGAAAAGCCCGTTCAACGGCCTGGGCGGCACGGATATGCCCCGCCCCGGCGGACGCGGACAGAACCAGTACACGCTTTGCTCGTGCGGCGACCATAGCGATCTCCTCCAGGGTCGGGTCAACCACGCCAAGTTCAAGCATACGTTCAAGCCGCGAGGTTACAAGAGGTTGCGACGCACCGCCCAGGCCGGAGATGCCTGCCCATAGGCCCGAGGGTATCTCGTGGACGACCTACCGGCCCGGCGGCCTGGACGCGTAGCCCACGCTTGACCGGTTCGTGCATCGGCGTGATAATACGGGTCTTTGCATTAGCCTGAGGCTGGAGCTTGAACGTGTACGCAATCTTTGAAGACGGCGGTCGGCAATATCGAGTGCAGGAAGGCGACACCATCCGCGTGGACCTCAAGGACCTCGCCGAAGGGCAGCAGCAGGTGGAGTTCAACCAGGTGCTGATGCTCGGCGAGGGCGCCGACGCGAAGATCGGACAGCCCTACGTCGAGGGGGCCAAGGTCGTCGCGGAGGTCAGCAAGGAAGTCAAGGGCGAAAAGGTCGTGGGCGTGGTCTTCCGCCGCCGCAAGCGGGTAAACATCAAGCGCGGACACCGCCAGCGCCACCTGGAAGTTACCATCAAGCAGATCATAGGCTGACGCGTCTTCGATTTCGGATTCCGGACTCCGGAGGTGTGATCGTGCGCGCACGCCGTGTCGGCGCGGTTGCGTCGTGGCCGACGACACCATCCGGTGATCGCAATGGGGAATCCGTGACTTGCAATGCCGACCGGCTTCAGCGGTCGTGCTGGACGATGACCGCGTAGAGTTCCTGCGCCGTTTTCGCCGTGAGGACGGCCTGACGGAAGGGTTCCATCAGCATGAGGCGGCTGATGCGGGCGAGGGCCTGCACGTGCGGGCCGCTCTGCTCCGGCGGGCTGGCCAGCAGCACGATCACGCTCACAGGCTGGCCGTCGATGCTTGCGAAGTCGATGGGCTCGGCGGGCTTGCCGATCGCCATGACCAGCCGGTCGCAGCCGACCGCCTTGCCGTGCGGCACCGCGAGCCCGCGCCCGATGCCCGTCGAGCGCACCTGCTCACGGGCCGTCACGGCCGCGAGCAGGGCATCGCGATTCGCGACGCGCCCGCTCTGCGCCAGGAGATCGACCAGTTCCTCGATGGCCGCCTCTTTGCCTTTCGCCGCCAACGGAACCTTCACGCAGGAAGGATCAAGGATTTCCGAGAGTCTCATAGGCAAGTCGTTTCCCAGCGGCGGGGATCATACCCGGTCGAGGTATAGGTTACAAACGCGGCCTGCGGCGGAACGATGGGGCGATTGGCAGCCCTGCTGCGGCTTGCTTCGGCCTTGCCGGGCGGTACACTGGTAGATTTGGCGCATTGTCGAAATCGTGCCGGGGCGCTCTGGGGCCGGCAGGCGGCAAAGCGAGGCGGCGGACTTGGCCGAACAGAAATACATACGGATACGCGGGGCACGCGAGCACAACCTCAAGTCCGTCAACGTGGACATTCCCCGGGACCGGCTTGTCGTCATCACCGGCCTGAGCGGTTCCGGCAAGAGCAGTCTCGCCTTCGACACGATCTACGCCGAGGGCCAGCGGAAATATGTGGAGTCGCTCTCGGCCTACGCCCGCCAGTTCCTCGAGCAGATGGCCAAGCCCGAGGTGGAGCATATCGAGGGCCTGCCTCCCACCATCGCCATCGAGCAGCGCAGCGGCGGCGGCAGCCCGCGATCGACCGTGGCCACCACCACCGAGATCTATGACTATCTGCGGCTGCTCTTTGCGCGTGTGGGCGACCCGCACTGCTGGCTCTGCGACCGGCCGATCGAGCGCCAGTCGCCGACACAGATCGTGGACGCGGTCATGGCGATCGAACCGGATACGCGGATCATGCTGCTCGCTCCGCTGGTCCGCGGCCAGAAGGGCCAGCACCAGGAGATCATCCGCCACGTGCAGCGCGAGGGGTTCGTCCGCATCCGCGTGGACGGCGAAGTCTACGACATCAAGAGCCCCCCGCCGGTGAACCCGAACAAGAAGCACACGATCGAGGTGGTGGTGGACCGCCTTGTCGTCAAGCCGGAACTGCGGACGCGCCTGGCCGACAGCGTCGAGGTCGCGCTGGGCGTCGGCGATTCCGCCGTCATCGTCTCGCAGGAGACGTCTGGCGGCAAGTGGACCGATCGGCTGTATAGCGCGAAGTACGCCTGCCCGCGCCACCCCGAAGCGAGCCTTCCGGAGCTGGCCCCGCGGATGTTCAGCTTCAATTCGCCGTACGGGGCGTGTCCCGCGTGCAACGGGCTCGGCACGGTGCTCGAATACGACCCGGAACTCATCGTGCCCGACGAGAGCCTGACGCTGGCCGGCGGGGCCATTGACGCCTGGCGGCACGGGGGCAAGCGGATGAACATCCTGTACACGAAGCTTCTCCGCGAGTTCTGCCAGGACTTCGACGTCTCGCCCGACGTGCCGTTCCGGAATCTCCCGGCGGACGTCCGCCGCATCCTCCTCTACGGCACGAAGCCGGAGGACGAGGCACGGTTCGGGACGTCGTTCGAGGGCGTCATCCCGAACCTGCAGCGGCGCTGGGAGCACACGGAGAGCGAGTACGTGAAACAGCGGCTGCACTCGTACCTGAGCGAGAAGCCCTGCGAGACCTGCGGCGGCGGACGACTGCGGCCCGAGGCGCTGGCGGTCCGCGTCGGCGGCAAGGGCATCCGCGACATCACGCGCATGACCGTCACGGAGGCCTGCGAGTTCTTCGAGAACCTGCACCTGGAGGGCGAACGCAAACTGGTCGCGGAGCGGGTCCTCCGCGAGATTCAGCACCGACTGCGCTTCATGATCGACGTCGGCGTGGGCTACCTGGCCCTCGACCGGATCAGCGCGACGCTCTCGGGCGGCGAGGCGCAGCGGATCCGGCTGGCCACGCAGGTGGGCAGCGGACTGGTCGGTGTCTGCTACGTGCTGGACGAGCCGACGATCGGCCTGCATCAGCGCGACAGCGGCCGGTTGATCGCCACATTGCGGCGGCTGACCGAGATCGGCAACACGGTGCTGGTCGTCGAGCACGACGAGGAGACGATCCGCGCGGCCGACTACATCCTCGACATGGGTCCCGGCGCCGGAGCCCACGGCGGGCAGATCGTCGCCGAAGGAACGCTCGATGCTGTGCTAAGCAACCCGGATTCGATCACCGCCCAGTTCCTCAGCGGGCGTCGACAGATCCCCCTGCCCGAACGCCGGCGGCGGGTCAACCGGAATCACAGCATCGAAATCAAGGACGCCCACGAGAACAACCTCAAGCACATTGACGTTCGCATCCCGCTCGGATGCTTCGTATGCGTGACCGGCGTCTCCGGGAGCGGCAAGAGCACGCTCGTGACGCAGATCCTGCTCCGGGCGATGAAGCGGCGGATCTACGGCTCCCGGGAGAAGCCCGGCAGGCACGAGCGGCTTGTCGGCGCCTCGCGGGTGGACAAGGTCATCGAGATCGACCAGTCGCCCATCGGGCGGACACCCCGCAGCAACCCGGCGACGTACACGGGCGTGTTCGACCTGATCCGGCAACTCTTCGCGAGGACCCGCGAGGCGAAGATCCGCGGGTACTCCGCCGGGCGCTTCAGTTTCAACGTCAAGGGCGGCCGGTGCGAGGCCTGCCAGGGCCAGGGCACCAAGCGGATCGAGATGCACTTTCTGCCGGACGTGTTCGTGCCGTGCGACGTGTGCAAGGGCACCCGCTACAACCGCGAGACGCTCGAGGTCCGCTACCGCGGCAAGAACATCGCCGACGTGCTGGACATGCGCGTCGAGGAGGCGGCGAGGTTCTTCGAAAACTTTTCGCAGATCCGCCAGTTGCTCCAGGCGCTGGTGGACGTGGGGCTGGCGTATATCACGCTCGGCCAGTCCTCGACGACCCTCTCCGGCGGCGAGGCCCAGCGCGTCAAGCTGGCCGGCGAACTCGGCAAACCGGCCACCGGCCAGACGCTCTACATCCTTGACGAGCCGACGACGGGCCTCCACTTCGCCGACATTCAGGGTCTGCTGACCGTGCTCAACCGCCTGACGGACATGGGCAACACCGTGCTCGTGATCGAGCACAACCTTGACGTGATCAAGCAGGCCGACTGGATCATCGACCTCGGCCCCGAGGGCGGCGACGCCGGCGGCCGGATCGTGGCGGAAGGCACGCCGGAAACAATCGCCAACGATCCGAACAGCCACACCGGCCGCTTCCTGCGCCAGCGGCTCGGCTTGCCGACAAGCGCGTAAGCGAATCCGCGGCACGTCCGGCGCGCCGCGTTCCGCTGCCCTGACGCCATAACGAGCTCCGCAACCTGCTGCAAGCCCGGCCGCTGCTCGCTTGCCGTGGCGCACGGGCGGGAGCAACGTACACGGCCGGGGTGGAACGCTTCTCAGGGGCCGGCCGGCACACCTGTCGGTTCCGCCTTCTTCGTAGCGGGCGTCTGCGGTCGTTCCCCGGCCGGTGCGGTTTGCGGAGCTACCGGAATCGCCGTAACGGTGAAGGAGCGGGCCGGTGTGTAATACTTCCGGAATGCCGCCTGCACCTGTCTGGCCGTCACGCCGGAGTACCACGCCTTGACCGTCCTGACGTCTTCGAGGCTGCGGCCCCGCAGATCTAGATGCTCGAGCAGATCGAGCCAGTACGACGGCTCTTTCATTCCGGTATCGAGCTGGTTGAGGATCTGCTTTTGCGCGCGCGCGAGTTCTTCGGCCGTGGGACCCGACGCGGCGAATTCGTCAAAGACCTTCCGAACCTCCTCGACGACGCGGTCGGCATTCTCCGGCTTGCACTTGGCCCCCGCCGAGAATCGCCCGGCATCCCGGTAGATCCATGACACCGTGCTCTCGACACTGATTCCGTAGACAAGCGAGAGATCCTCACGGACACGTCGAATCAGACGGCTGGTCAGGATGGTTGCCGCCATGCTGAGCGCCCGTCGATCCTCCGTGCAGCGCCCCTCGCAGCCGGCGAAGCCCGTATACGCCACGGCGGCCGGGGTGACCGTGCCGACCTCAACGCGGCGCGAGAGCGGCCCGGCCGGGCGATGGAGGATGCGAAGCCTGTCGAGATGCTCGGCCGAGCGGCTCCGCTTCGGCAACGAGCCCACGTAACGCTCGATCAGCGGCCTGGCCTCGTCCCATCGGATGTCGCCGACGACCGCCACCTCCACGGGCGCCTCGCGGCAGAGGCGCGTCAGCCACGCCTGGGCGGCGGGGATCGAAAGCGCCTCGATATTCTCCCGGTTGACCGCCAGACGGCGCGGATCGCCGCCGCTGAGCAGGTCGCTCAGGGCCTCGCTCGCCTTGAAACTCACGTCGGTCTGATTTCGTTCGATCTCACGAAGGGCAATCGCCTTCCAGTTTCGGAAGGCGGTTTCCTCGATCTTGCCGTCCGTGATGAGGGCATAGGCGAGCTTCAGGCCGGCCTCAAGGTCCTTCGGGGATCCGCTGACGCTGACCACAAAGGCGTCGTCGCCGCCGGGCCCTCCGCTGACGCGGATGTTCTTGCCGAGCATCAGGTCGCGCACGGCCCCCGAGTCGAGCCGGCTCGTCGCCGCATTGCGGAACGCCAGGCCCGCCAGGGACGTGATGCCGAGATTCTTCGGCGTCTCCTCGATACCGCCGCCGGCGAAGCTGATGCTTACCGCCACCGAGTCCTTCTTGTAGTCCATGAAGCGGTGGTGGATGCGGGCCCCGTTCTCCAGCCAGGCGCTGGTAATGCCGAGATCGTCGTCCACCGTGCTCTCGACGATCCGTCCCGGGGCGGGCAGGACGGTCAGGATGTCGTCGGGCGTCTTGTCGTCCTCCGGCGGCTCGACCTTGCGGGCCAGGGCGGCGCGGGCGGCCGCCAGTACGTCGTCCTTCGACGGCACGGCGACGCCCTCCTTCTGCGGCAGAAGGACCACGTAGGCAAACGGGCCCGGTGCGAACAGCTTGCGGAAGGCTGCGCTGACTTCCGACGTCGAGACGGCCGGCAGCAGCGTGCTCACCAGGTCGAGCTCCTGCTGCGCGGAGAGAACCGGCACGCCCTCGTCGATGGCGCTGACGATTTCCTGGATCACGCTGCGGGCGTTGCGGGTGGATTCCGTGCGCACGGCCCGCTCGCACGCGGCCAGGAGTTCCCTGCGGACCAGGGCCATCTCCCGATCGGTGAATCCGTATTCGCGGGCGCGGCGGACCTCGATGATGAGTTCCTCGAGCATCGTTGTCCAGTCGGCGGGTTCGCCGGTCGCCGCGCCGCTCACGGAGAGGGCCTCCTTGAACAGGCGACCCACATCCGTGCTCGCGGAGCGGTAGCGGGCCTGCCCCTTTTTGACCCGGTCGTCGAAGCGGCGGGCGAGGATCCGTTCGGCGAGATCCTCGACGAGTTGCGTGCGCCATTGCTCGACCGTTACCGCCGGGGGCCGGCCCGGCAGCACGTTGAGCATCTGCACGCGGCATGTCGTGATTTCCGGGTCGGTGACCACAAAGGCGCGGGATTCCCTGAACGGCTGGACATCGGCCCGCAGAGGTTCGCGCGGGGGCCTGTCCGGCCTGTACTCGGCGAACCACTTGCGAATCCGGGGAATGACCGGCTCCGGATCCGCATCGCCGACGAGCACGAGGGTGACGTTCTCCGGGCGGTACCACGTCCGGTAGTAGTCCACGAACTCGCTCCGGGGGGCCTTCTCGATCACCTCAGGGACGCCGATCGGCAAACGCGTCGGGAAACGCGAGCCGGCGTACAGCTCGGGCCAGAGTGCATCGCGGATCCGCTGCTCGGCGCTCTTGCGCGACCGCGTCTCCTCCAGGATCACGCCGCGCTCTTTGTCGATCTCCTTCTCGTCGAGCCTCGCACGGAACGCGTAGTCGCTCATCACCATGAGGGCCTTGTCGATCGCATCGGGGTCGGCGCTCGGGAGGAAAAGCATGAACACCGTCCGGTCGAAGCTGGTGCTGGCGTTCACGTCGCCACCGAACTTCATACCCAGGCTCTCCAGGTAGGGGATCAGGCTGCCCGGGGGAAAGTGCTCGGTGCCGTTGAACATCATGTGTTCCATGAAGTGGGCAAGGCCGCGCTGCGAATCGGTCTCGTTCAGTGAGCCTGTCCGCACGTGCATCATCACGGCCATCCTGCCCGGCGGGTTGTCATGCCTGCGATATACCCAGGTCGCCCGGTTGTCGAGCGTGCCGGTCAGGATACGCGAATCCTGCGGCAACGGCCGGTCGGCCGCCGGCGCGTATGCCGCGGGTATGAACGATACGACCGCGACGAAAACGGCCCAGGGTCTCTGCATCCTCATCGTTCCCGGTCCTCTCTGCTCAGGTGCGGGTCACTTCATGGCGAATCCGGCCGCCCGGCACGCCGCAGGCAGAAAGGGTACCCCGCGCCGCACCTCGCCGCAACACGGGAAACGGGCCCCGTCGACGCAATGTCGCACCGCGCGGATGCGAAAGCGGCGAGAAAACGCCGAAGACGCCCCGGCCGACGCCCCGCCGCGCGAGCCGATCGGCCCGGCGGACAAACATGTACCTCAGCGCCTTTCCGCGGTAAGATGCCCCCGAACGAAAGTACCGTGTCGTACGGAGTCCAACATGCTTCCCGCGTCGTTTCCGTCGTTTCTCATGTGTCTGGGCGTGGCAGCCGGTTCCGACGGCGGACCGCCGGCTACGGCGGCTGCCGGCAGAGTGTTGATCATCCCGGAGCCGGTGCGGATGAAGACGCTGCCGGGCGTGTTTGTCATTTCGCCGGCGACGGCCGTGGCGGCGAGCGGCCCCGCGACGCCGGAGGCACAGAAGCTGATCGACTGCCTCGCGCCGGCGATGGGATTCCGGTTGCCCCTCGCCGAAGGTGCCGCGCCGCCCGCCGACGTCATCGTGCTGCAGATCGACGACCTCCGTGCGGAACTCGGCGACGAGGGATACAGCCTCGAAGTGACGCCCGAGCGGGTCGTCATCCGCGCGGCGACGCCGGCAGGGTTGTTCTACGGCGGGCAGTCGGTACGGCAGCTTCTGCCGGCGGCGATCTTCCGCAAGGCGGCCCTCGGCGGCATTCGCTGGGCCGTGCCGTGCGTCTCGATCACGGACTATCCGCGATTCGCCTGGCGGGGACTTCTGCTCGACACGGCGCGTCATTTCATGCCGAAGTCGTTCGTGCTCAAGCTGCTCGACGTGATGGCGCTGCACAAGCTTAACAGCCTGCAGCTTCATCTCACGGACGACCAGGGATGGCGGATCGAGATCCGGAAGTATCCGAAGCTCACGGAGATCGGTGCCTGGCGCGACGAGACACTGATCGGTCACGCAGGCGAGAAGCCCTGGAAGTTCGACGGCCGGAGGCACGGCGGCTTTTACACGCAGGACGACATCCGCGAGATCGTGCGCTACGCCGCGGATCGGCACATCAACATCGTTCCGGAGATCGAGATGCCCGGCCACGCCCGCGCGGCGATCGCGGCGTACCCGGAGCTGGGATGCAATCCCGACAAGCCGGTGCGGCCGTGGACTGTGTGGGGCGTCTGCCCCGACATCTTCGCCCCGACGGACAGGACTATCGCCTTTCTGCAGGATGTGCTCACGGAGGTGATGGAGTTGTTCCCGGGCCGGTACATCCACGTCGGCGGCGACGAGGCGATCAAGGACCAGTGGAAGGCCAGCCCCGTCGTGCAGGCGCGCATCCGGGAACTCGGTCTGAAGGACGAAGCCGAGATGCAGAGCTGGTTCATCCGCCAGATGGATACGTTCCTGACGAAGCACGGACGGCGGCTGGTGGGCTGGGACGAGATCCTCGAGGGAGGCCTGGCGCCCGGGGCGGTGGTGATGTCGTGGCGGGGGGAGCAGGGCGGAATCACGGCAGCCCACGCGGGCCACGATGTCGTCATGGCACCGACGACGCACACCTACTTCGACTACTGCCAGGGCCCGCGGGAAAAGGAGCCCCTGGCGATCGGCGGCGACCTGCCGCTGGAGAAAGTGTACGCGTATGAACCGATCCCTGCGGCTCTGAGTGCGTCGGAGGCCCGGCATATCCTCGGCTCGCAGGGGCAGTTGTGGGCCGAGTACATGCCGACGACGCGGCACGTGGAGTACATGGCGTTCCCGCGGGCGGCAGCGCTGGCAGAGATCGTCTGGTCGCCGAAACAGCCGCGCGACTACAAGCGATTCCTCGAGCGGCTGCGCGCGGACCTCAAGCGGCTCGACGCGATGGACGTGAATTACCGGTCGCTCGACGGACCGTGAATCCCTCGCAACGACGCCCCGGTCAGGAATGCCGCAGCGCCTCGATCGGATCGAGCCTTGCGGCCGCGGCGGCGGGATAGATGCCGAAGAAGACGCCCACCGCCAGGGCCAGCCCGAGGCTGACGAGGATCGTCCACTGGTGGATGACCGTCGGCCAGCCGACCCACTGCGTAATCGCAAACGCCCCGCTCGCGCCGCACATCACGCCGATCAGCCCCCCGGCGCTGCTCAGGATCAGCGATTCAATGAGGAACTGGGCCGTGATGTGCCGGCGCTTCGCCCCCAGGGCGCGGCGAATCCCGATCTCACGCGTCCGCTCGGTCACCGTCGCCAGCATGATGTTCATGATGCCGATTCCGCCGACGAGCAGCGAGATGCCGGCGATGGAGCCCAGCGTCACCTGGCGGCGCCGCTTCTCTGCCTCGAAGATCCGCAGACGTTCCAGCGGCACCTTCACGACGTAGTCCACCCGCTTGTGCTTGTGTGCCAGCGCCTGCTTGAGCATCTCCGAGACGGGCAGGACGTACGCGAGCGAATCGACCTGCACGTAGAAATCGCTGTACTCGCACCGGCTGTACTCTCGCGAACCGCTGCCGACCTTGATCCGAAGGTCGCCGTAACGGGCATCCGCCGTGGACAGCGGGATGAAAACGTCCGCGTTGAGATTCCGCTCCGCGACCCCCTTGGCCGGCAGCCCGGCGGTTTCCACCCGGCTCAGGACGCCCACGACCTCGAACGGAATCAGGCCGGAGGCCGCCGTGCTGACCGTGATGACCTTGCCGATCGGATCCTCGTAGGCAAAAAGCTTCCGGCGCACCTCGTCGCCGATCACGCAGACCTTCGCCATATTTGCCTGATCGATGCCCTGGAGCGGCCGCCCTTCGGCGATGCTCACGTGAATAGTGTGGAAGAACTCGGGCCGCGTTCCGACGATACTGGCAGGATACACCGTCGGACCGTACGACGCCTCGAAGGCGACCTCCCGCAGGGGAACAATGCGCTTGATGTGAGGAATGGTCCTGGAGATCAGATCGTAGTCCGCCCGGGTCAGGCCGTATTCGAGCAGGCGCGAAGCCTGCTGCGACACGTCGCCGCCTGCTTCCGGCTGAGCGGACTGAATGATCACGTTCTCCGTGCCCAGCAGACGGATCAGGGCCATCTCCGCTTCGGAGGCGCCCTCGCTGATCGAGAGCATGCAGATCACCGCCGCCACCCCGCAGATGATGCCCAGGGTCGTCAGGAAGGAGCGCAGCTTGTGCAGCGTGATGTTCTTGATGCCAAGCCGAATCGTCGCCAGCGCCAGTCCCGTGTACATACGCCAGGGATCCGTCAGTCTGTCAGTCTGCTTGCCGCCTGCCGCCCCGATCTGCCGTCATCCGCGCGGGAACCGGCAACACACCCTGATCGGAAGCGCTCGACGCCTCGCCCTCACCCGTTCCTCACGTCGCTGATGACCTGCCCGTCGCGAAGCGTCACGATCCGCCTGCACCGGGCCGCCACGCTCTCCTCGTGCGTCACCATCAGGATCGTCTTGCCCTCCGCGTGCAACTGATCGAACAGGTCCAGGATCACGTCCCCCGTCGCCGTGTCGAGGTTGCCCGTCGGTTCGTCCGCCAGAATCAGGAGCGGGTCGTTGATCAGCGCCCGGGCAATCGCCACGCGCTGCTGCTGTCCGCCGGACAACTCCATCGGCCGGTGGTGAATCCTCTCGATCAGGCCCACCCGGTCGAGCAGTTGCAGCGCCCGGTCCCGGCGATCTTTCGGCAACACGCCCTGATAGAAGAGCGGAACCTCCAGGTTTTCCAGCACCGTCAACTGCGGGATCAGATTGAAGTTCTGAAAGACGAAGCCCAGACGCTGGCTGCGGATCTCCGACAGCGCGTCGTCGTCCAATTGCGAGACGTCGTCATCGCCCAGGATGTACTGCCCCGAGGTGGGCCGATCCAGGCAACCGAGGAGATTCAGCAGCGTGCTCTTGCCCGAGCCGCTATGCCCGCAGATTGCCACGTATTCCCCCTCATGGAAGGTGAGCGTCACTCCCCGCACCGCGACCACCTCGATGCTCGTCCCCGGCTTGCCGTAGATCTTGACGAGGCGGATCAGACGGGCCATTGGGCGCTGCGACCCCGCTGCCGAAGCGAGATGCTGCCCGGGAGCGGCTTGGGACGAGGGGAGACCGAGCGGCGCCATCGTCAGGCCCCCGGCCGCGTTGTAGCGCTGCGATCGCGCCGGGGCGGCCTCTGACCCGGCCCCGAACGCCCTCCCGGATGCCCCTCCGGGCGTGCGGTCCGCTCCGGGCCGGGCGACGACGATTCCACCGACGGCATCGGCGTCGGGGGTGCCTCCTTCTCCAGATCGCCGCTCTCGTCCGGAAGTCTGAGCTTCATCTCGTCGGTGATGACCATCCGGATCAGTTGCCCCTCCTGAAGCCCTTCCTTGATCTCGGCGTATTCGTTGCTCGACAGGCCCACCTTGACCTTGACGGGCCTGGCTTCGCCCCGCTCGTCGACGAACACGTAGTAGGAGTCGCCCTTGCCGAAGACGGCCTGGACCGGCACGGCGAGCACGTCCTTGAGTTCCGTAACCAGAATCCGCACGTAGGCCGTCACGTTCGGCTTGAGCTGCGTGAACTTGCCGTCGAGCAGGATCTCCGTTTCGTACTCCTTGAGGTTCGGGTTGAGCCATCGGTTGGACGAGTCGGCCAGAACGGCGATCTTCGAGACCTTGCCGGTAAAGACCTGGCCGCTGAAGCCCTCGATCTCGACCATCGCGGGCAGGCCGATCTTCAGGCGTTCGGTCTTGGCCTCGTGCACGCGAATCCTGACCTTCATCGAAGACGTGTCGGGCAACTGAAGGATCGTCTGCTGCTCGCGGACCTCGGCGCCGAGTTCGATCTGGTTTTCCGAGCGGCCCCAGTGACGGTCGTCTTCGGCGCCGCCGTAGACTACCATTCCCTCCGCCTCGGCGAAGATCTTCGCTTTGCGCTTCTGGTCTCTCAGCTTCGCGAGCTTGTCCTTGTTCAACTCCAGTTTGCCCTTCTTGGCCTCCACGTCGGCGACCGTCTTCGCCTCGGACGCCACGGCCGCCTTCTTTTCCCGCTCGAGGTCCTTCTCGGCGTCCTGGAGGTCCGACAGCACCTGCTTGAGCCCGATCGGGATCGTGTACTCCATGGCTACCTTGCGCTTGAGCTGGGCCGTCTTGAGCTCGATCTCCGCCTGGTACTTCGCGAAACGGTCGGCCTCCACGTCGAGCTTCGTGATGTATTCCTGCTGGTAGAGTTCCTCGGAGTCCTTGAGTTTGTCCACGGCCTGCCGAAGCAGGTACTCCGCCTTCTTGAGCGCCAGTTCGGTGTCCTGCTCAAGCTGCGCGGCCTGGCCCTGCTTGTACTCTTCGACCTTCAGCTCCGCCAGCGTCCGCTTCAGATCAGCCTTGCGGATCTTGCTCGCGTTGTCGTCCCGGAGGATCTCGAGCTCCTTGAGCGCCGAATCGTACGCCGCCTGGGCGAGCGTCACCTCGATCTCCGCATCGCGGATCTTGTCATCGATCTGGTCGCTGGCGAGCTCGACGAGCAGATCCCCTTTCTTCACGTGCGAGCCCTCGGGGACCAGTTGGATGATCGTCGAACGGCCTTCCAGTTCGCACTTCACCTCGATCGAGCTGGCCGCCTTCAACTCCCCCTTCTCCTGAAGGATGATCGGGAAGCTCCGCCTGGTCACCTTGAAGAGCTGGACATCCTCCGTCGGAGCCGAAGCCCTCAACCGGCTGAAACCCATATAGCCGGCGACAACCACCGCGCCAGCGGCCAGTACGACGGTCGCGCGTCGCACGCGGATGCGGGCAACATTCCGCGTGGTCAGAGCCGGACGCGCCCAGTCGCCCGGCGGCGCGGGGATGCCCCCGGCAACCGCCACGGGGCCGCCCGCCCCGGCGACGCTGTCCTCGGGCGGGCGAGGCGAGGTCAGTGTCCGGTGTGCAGAGGACCGCACGGTATCTGCCTGCGTCGTACTCAAGGCTGCACCCTTTTCCGTTAAGAAAGACGGACGACGAAACACAACGCGGGAAGGGCCGCAATCGCAGGGACGGACCTTCCGGCTCTCTCGCTCCCGGGTGATGCGGCGCACCCTCGGGCCCCGGCAAGATGACGACCACGACCTTCCTCAAGCCGTGCGCTCCCCCGTTTGCCCTTTTGCCGGCTCCCCTCCACACCATCGTGATTATAACGTGTCGGTGCCCAGGTCACCAGTGCTCGAAACGGAAAGGGCAACGGCCGAAACCAGAGAAGTACGGTCGGCAAGATCGCTCGTTCCCGGCGGTCGCGGCCGCTACCGGCACGCCGGCGGCTGGTTGGGGCCGTGGAAGCACGATTGCAGGATGGTGAAGTCGTTCATGTCGACGTCCGTGTCCCCGTCGAAATCCTCCCTGCTGCAACCCGCGCGGGCAGGGGCACGGTTGGGACCGTTAAAACACCCCTGGAAGACCGAGAAGTCATTGAGGTCCACGTCGCCGTCCGAATCCAGATCCGGCGGAACCACCACGCGGTAATCGACCTTCATCAGGTACACATCATAAGAATCCCACAGCGACATGGTGAAATAGACGCTCGTGCCCTGCACCTCGGTGTACACGGGATTCATGTAGGAACCGTAAAGACCGGGATAGCGCGTGGCGGTGGTTACCGTGAGCGGCTGCGACCACGGCCCCCACGGCTTTCGTGCCTGGCGCAATTCGATCGCGATGGGGCTTCGATTCTGATTGATGTACAGCATCGTCCAGACCTGGGCCGCCTTGTTGTAGACGACGGACATCTCGCCCACGGCGGGAGGCACGATCGCCGGGGCCGCCGCCTCCGCGGCGACCCATGTCGGGTACCCGTTCACCAGGCCCCCGAAATACTGATACGCGCCCATGTTGGTGATTCCATCCCGCGGAACCCTCGCGAGCTTCACGCCTCCGTATCGGCCCGCGGGGGTACCCCATACGTATACGGAATCGTCCTGCCCGGCTGGCAGGTCGTCCCGCGCGCTGGCGGCAATCATGCAGAAGTTCCCGGTGCCCGGAAATGCGAAGCCATCCACGATCGTGAAGGTCTCCGCGTTGTTTTCGGAGTATCCAAGCCCGCCGTAATTGACCGTCCAGACGCCCGGCGAACCCCACGAGCTGACCGACATGTACCAGACGTAGAGACGATTGCCGACGCTGATCGCGCCGGTCGGTATCTCGGTAACGGGATTCTGGCGACCTGAGTGGATCACTTCCCGGGCGAGGCCTTTCCCATCCGTGATCCACCCGTCGAAAGTAATCCCGTCCGCGGCGGTCACATCGGTGGTATAGGCCACGGTGTTCCATCGCCACAATCCGCCCTCAGAGGGCGTATCGCCCGAGAATGTGTCCCCGAACAGAAAGAACGTTCGTCCGTTGTGATTCACCATGATGCCCAGATCGGTCCCGCCGATCCCCACAGAAGCAGTGTTGTTCACTGCACCGGGGCCGGTCAGACGCGCCACCATGTCCACGCGGATCACCTTGACGATATCGGCGCGCAGGATGGCGCCGGGCAGGAGTGCGGGGATGAGAATCGGAATCACGGCAGATCTGACAACCACGTCAGCCCCCGACCGCGGGCGAGGTGCGCGGTGCCGCCGCATGCCCCCCAGGCCGGCGTCGAGGACATCACGGGGCCTCACACGTAGAGCCGAAGCCCGGGCTCGCTACAGCACCTCAGCAACTGTGCTCACCCCCAGATTGTCCCTGTTCAACGGACCGCTTTCAAGACGGCCCTCTCCTGGCGGGCCGGACAGTTCGAGACCGGGTACCGCGGATCGAACGGAACCCTTTCGATCCCGCGTGCTGCGCATACACGCACGTGCTCCGGTCACGCGACGGCGGGTAGAAGCGACAGCGAAGCCGTGCCGGCCGCCTGTTACCTGGCACCGGCAACCTTTTCCATGTGAAGGGCCTTGCGGATCGCGTTGACGGCCTCTTCCACCTTGCCCTTGCGGGCGGCGTTGAGTTCCGGCCCGAGGTCGCTCTCCCGGACGAAGAAGCTCACATCCGGCGAGCCGTTCTCCCCCTTGATCGTAACCATACCGACCACAGGGTTGGCCGACGAGGCTTGCGCGGTGCTGCCGGCGCCCGGCGACTCGGACGCGATCGGGTTGGCCGTAACCCGGATCCCGTCGTTCTCGATGAAAAAGCCCAGACCCGTCGTGCCCGAGATCACCTCGAGGGCCTGTCGTACGCTCGTATTGTCAACCGTCAGCGAGAAGCTCTGCGCGACCTGCGCCGGCAGCGACGCGAGGACGCCCGGGTCGATCTTCACGAGCACGCCGGCTTCGCGCCCGAGATCCATGAGCACGTCGCTCAACGGTGTCCGGAAGAACCGAAGCGAAACCCGGCGATCGAGTTGGCGTCTGATCTGGCTCGTACGGCTCAGAACCACGATCTTCTTCCCCGACGGATACCAGGTCCACCCCACCTGCTCACAGGCATGATCGAGCACCTCGGCGGCCGAACCCGCGCCCACGGCCTTCGCGAGCCGCGCGAGGGTCTCCCTGCTCACCTTCTCATCCGAGCCGGCGTCCCGGAACTGCACCGGCAGCTCGTTCCACAGCGACTCCGACCAGGGGGTTTCGTTCAGCCGTCGGAGCAGGTCCAACTCGTCCCAACTCGCCCGTCGGACGATCCGCTGCAACGCCGGTTCGGCCGACACGTAAACGGCCCCGTTGCGAACCTCAAATACCAGCCCGATTGGCCGCAGCAGGGCCGTAAGCCCCTCGCGCAGTGTCGCCCCCTTGATCCTGGCCGTCAGCTTGGTCTGCTCCCCGTACGGCAGCCGATCCAGCGTGCCTTCCTCGATGACGAGCCGCACGCCGGTCTGCCGGGTGAGCTCGTCGAAGGCAGCGAGAATGTTCTCGTCATGAATGTCGATGTCGGTCTTCTCGTCCAGCGCCTGCTCCACGGCCACATCAAGGTTGCTCGCGGCGGGAGCGGTGGCGGTCGGTGGGGGTGCGACCTGGGCCGAAACGGCCCGAGGGGCAAGAACCAGGGTTACGATGCACAAGGCTCCCGGGATTTTCCATGCGGTGCGGCGGGGGGCCTTGCTCGCGGTGGTCTGACGGTTCATGGGATACGGGTTCTCCTTCGCAGGCCTCGTTCAAGGACTCGACCGCTCCACACGGCAGGAAACGGCCGGTCGGTGGTTCGATCAATCAGAGTGGGAACGGCTCGAGGCTCATCGCGGGCGCGGGAGCCGTCTCCTTGCTGCCGCTGGCAACCGCCAGCGACGGTGCCCCCTGTTCGGCGGCATCGCGGGCGGCGGTGCTGCGCTCGAGCTCGGCCGATCGCACATACGTTACCTGGATTTCAGCGACGGGGGCGGGCCGGGCCGGTTCCGCCGGCCGGCAGTACACAACCCGCACAACCGCCGGCGGAGGCTGCTGCGCCACGGACGGTCCTCCGGCGGGGGACCTCGCCCAGCGGAGGGAGAAGAGAAGGAGCACGGCCG